>JBOHTW010000185.1:0-1545 GCA_050733835.1 Vulcanimicrobiaceae bacterium
GAAGGGGAGTTGCAGCGGCAGTGGGGCGTATTGGGCGAGGGTGCCGGCCAGCAGCGGACCGATCGCCACCCCGACGAAATTGGCGCAGGTCGCGATCAGCGTCGCGCGGGTCCGGTCCTTGCCACCGTAGAGTTCGGCCAGCCACGCCGTGCCGGTTCCCGATGCGATGCCGTTGCCGAATCCGCTAAGTATGCGCGCCCAAAACAGCCAACCCGTGCTTCCGGCGAGCAAGAACAACCCGACGCTGATGCCGAGCGCCAACATCGCGGGTACGGCTGCCCGGCGGCGCCCGATCTGATCGGAGACGCGGCCAAACAGCAGTAGCGCGGCCAGGTTGCCCACCACGTATACGGCATAGATCAGCGTCAGCGTGATCTCCGAGAAGCCCAATTCACGGCGATAGAGGACGTACAGGGGCGTGATCAGCGTGCTTCCCATGAACGCGACCGCGATCATTGCCGCGACGGCGCCAATTGCCAGCGGCTCCCGGGCGACATTACGCCCCGACGATGGAGCGACCGGATTAAGACGAGACATGCCATTACCCTTTGCCCCGGCCGCGACCAACGCAATCAACGCCGGTTCCCCGGCGCTCGTGTTCGGCGGCCGGAGTTCGCACCGACGCGCGGTATACTCGTTCGATGGAAGTGGACGCCATTGTCATCGGTGCCGGCGCTTCGGGCTTGGCGGCCGCGCGGTGGCTCGCTGGCCGCTCGCTACGCGTGATCGTGCTGGAGGCGCGGGACCGCATCGGCGGTCGCGTGTTCTCGCACCCGACTTCGCGCGCGGCGGTGCCGGCTGAACTCGGTGCGGAGTTCATCCACGGCCGGGCCGACGCGACGTTGGGGTTGCTGCGGGAAACTGGAACGGCGGCGATCGAGTTGGGCGGCGAGTCGTGGAGCTGTCGCGCGGACGGTGACCTGCGGCGTGAGGACGACGGCTTCAGTTCCGCGGCCGGGATATTCGAAGGGATCTGCTCGCTCGCCGGCGACGAGAGCGTCGACCGCTTTCTGCGGCGCTTCGAGGGCGACGCGGCGATGCGCAAAACGGCCACGGCCGCGCGTGCGTTCGTCGAGGGGTTCGAGGCCGCCGACCCCGCGATTGCGAGCACACGAGCGATCGCGGATGAGTGGCGAACAGGGGTCGATTCCGCGGCCACCCGCCCGCTCGGCGGTTACCGGCCGATCTTCGAGCATCTGCACGAGGCCTGCGCCGCCGCCGGCGTTCAGTTCGAGCTGTCGACAGTCGTGCGTCGAATTTCGTGGCGCCGCGGCGCCGTCGCCGTCGACGCGACCGGCCGAAGCGGAGAACCGCTGTCGGTTCGCGCGCGAGCCGCCATCGTGACGCTTCCGGTCGGCGTTTTGCGAGCGCGCGGCGACGAGACTGGGATCGCGTTCGACCCCGGCCTGCCGGCGGCCAAGCGCGACGCGCTCGCGAGCATCGAGATGGGCCATGCGGTGCGGGTGGCACTCTGGTTTCAAACCGCCTTCTGGACGCGGCTTAGCGATGGTCGCTATCGTGATGCCGCGTTCTTCCGGTGCGAGG
>JBOHTW010000186.1:0-30441 GCA_050733835.1 Vulcanimicrobiaceae bacterium
CGATCGGTTCGGCGACGCGTTCCTCCAAGGTCGCGCGCAGCAGCGGCATCGCCGCGCAGTGCTCGCGCATCGCATCGATCAACGCTTGCTTCGTTCCAAAGTGCCGAAACAACGTCGTCTCGTTGACGCCGGCTTGTTCGGCGATCGCTCGCGTCGTCGTCCCACGGCGACCCTTCAAAACGTAGACCGCGCGCGCGGCTCCAAGGATCCGCAGGCGTGTCTGGTCGACGGAATGTTCGGCGCTTGGAGCGGTCGATTTTACGTTCATCGGTGCTTCGTGAACACGCCGTCGTCGATCGCGACGTTGGTTTCATAGTTCGAATAGGCCGACTCAGCCAGCGCGCTGACGTGCGGAATCCGAATCGTCGCATGTTGCGCCACGAGCACCGAGTAGCCGCCCTCGTCGCGAAACTCTTGGGTCATCGAAATCTCGCCACCGTTATAGTAGTGCCACGACATGCGGTCGATGTGCCAGCGCCGCGGATCGACCAACACGTCCTCGTGATCGATCATCCCGCGCTGCCGTTTGACCAACCGGACGACCAGATCGGAGCGATGGTCGATCGGTTGGTAACCGACGACCGCGACGTGGTAGAGTTGCTCCCAATTCGAGGGGTCGCCGATATCGGAGTAGAGGCGGTCGAAGCCTTTGGCATACGACGGCACACGATCGAAGACGACTTCGAAGTTGTCCGGCCGCTTGAAGTACGTCGTGCCGGTCAGCCGCTGGCCGAGATATGGAAAAGTCTTGAGCCGAAAAACGACGTCGACGTGCGCCTTGTACGTTTGAATCGACGGATTCTGGGTCGCGATGTTCCGGATGACGGCGTCGGCCGCCGGCAACGGCGCGAGATCGGCCGGCGGTGCCGTCGGCGCCACCGCGGCGGCGTTGGTTCGAGCCGAACCGGCGCTCGGCCCGGCGGCGAGGCACGTCGCAATCAGCGCGATCGCCGCCGTCAACGGACGCCGAATCCGCGTGCGCCGGCTGGCTGCGGCCGGAGCCGGCGCGCCGGCAGCCGGCGAAATCACATCAAATATCTTGTTGAGGGCGGTGGCCCGGATCGTTTCGAGCAGTTGCGGCCGCGAGACAGCGAGCCGAATCGTCCCACCGCGCTCGCGAACGATTCGCAGCAGCGCGATGAGCCGAGCGATCGTCGGTGCGTCGAGGACCGGCAGCTGGTCGATGTCCAGCGCCAGACTCGGATTTGCCCGGGCGAGCCGAACCGCCTCACCTTCGAGAAACGCGAGCGCGCCCGAGACGGGCACGACCGACGGCAGTTCAGCTCTATTGAGTGTAAGCACTTGCTTGCATCATAGCGCGATCCCGAGTAGAATGCAAGTACATGCTTGCATTCGATCGCATCCGTCAGACCGAGCGGCTTGCACGGCTCGCCGCCGAGACCGGCCTTGCGGGGGCGTCGGTCGTCGTGCACCCGTTGCGGGCGGGTGCGCGCCCCAGCGCCTACGAGCCCGACCGGCCACTCGCACCGGCGAGCATGATCAAGGTCCCGGTTGCCGCCGCCCTCGCCGCCGCCTGGTCGCGTAACGAGGTTCGACGCGACCGGCAAGTCGCCGTCGACGCTACAAACCTCACGACGAACGATCTGCCGTCGCCGCTGGTGGCCGGCTACCAGGCGACGACCGAGCAACTCGCCACCTGGATGTTGGTCCGCTCCGACAACGTCGCAACCAACGTGCTGATCGATCTCCTCGGCCGTGAATCCATCAGCGCCTACGCGGTCTCGATCGGTCTGCGCGGAACGGCCGTCAGACGAAAGCTTTCCGGCAGCCTTCCCCTACTGGACGACCCGGCGGCAACCGGCACCAACAGCCACCCCGCCGCCGACGCCGGCCGGCTGTTCGGATTGATCGCACGGCGGCGCATCCCCGGCGCGGCGTGGCTCGAACGGACGCTCGAAGCGCAGGCATGGAACGACAAACTCACCCCGGGCTTGCGTCCCGGGGACCGGTTCGCGCATAAAACCGGCGAGACGAGCGACGTGCGCCACGACGGCGGGATCCTGACGACGCTCGACGGGCGCCGGTTCGTCGTCGTCGTCTACAGCGCGCTTTCCGAGCGCGACGGCGATGCGCCCTTGCAACGGTTCATGGCCGCCCTGCGCCCGACCCTGTAGCGCCGGATTGCCGCGCCGACGGCGACGGGGGGAGGCGCCGCCACGGCGTCAAACGCCGCGAGTACGTCATCTTCTTCGCGAGGAGTTTCGCTTTGCGATTGCTTTCCGTGGCCGCAGCCGGCCTTCTTATGCTCTCCAACTCTTCGCCGGCGCTGGCCGCCGGCTCGATGTCGGGCAAGACCGTCAACGTCGGCGTCATCGTTGACGCGACCGGGCCGGCCGGTCCGTACGGCACGACCCAGAAAAATGCGTTCGTGCTCGCCGCCGACGATCTGAAGTCGGGGCTGCTCGATGCGGGCGGTGCCGCCGTCAATTTCGACGTCCAAGACTCGGCGACGGATCCGGCGCAAGTCGTCCAGCTGACTCAGAAGTTCGCCACCGGCGACACCGCGCTAATGATCGGACCGACCCTTTCGGCCGAAGCCTTCAAGGGCGACCCGATCGCGGTCCACGCCGGCCTGCCGATCCTCGCCATCTCCAATACCGCGCAGGGGATCCCCGAGCAAGGGCCCTGTGTCTTCCGCGATGCGCTCGCCGAAGAGCAGCAAGTTCCCGATGCCGTCGCGCTTTCGAAGAAGGAGTGGCATGTCAAGACCGCCGCCATCATCTACGGCGATGACAATGCGTTCACGAAGACCGACTTTCAGATCTTCAAGAGCGCGCTCGACAAGGATGGCATTAAAGTCGTCGACGTCGAGACCTACCACACCGGCGACGTCGACTTCAAACCGCAGCTCACCAAGATCGCATCGACCAAGCCCGATTTGCTCGTGCTCGGCGCGCTGGTTGCCGAGGCGGTGAAGATCATCCCGCAGGCAAAGCAAGTCGGAATCACGGCGCATCTGATCGGCGGCAACGGGTTGAACTCGCCCAAACTCATTACGATTGCCGGCAAGGACGCTGAAAACGTTGTCGTCGGCGCGGCGTACTTTCTCGGGAACCACTATCCGGGCAATGCCGGCTTCGTCGAACGCTACAAAAAGAAGTTCGGTAGCGAGCCCGATCAATTTGCAGCCCAGGCGTACGCGGCAGCGCAGATCGTCGCGAGCCTCGTGAAATCCGGCGCGACCACCCGCGAGGAACTCTGCAAGGGGATGAAAGATCTCAAACCGGTGCAGACCGTCCTCGGACCGTTCACCTTCCTGCCGACGCGGGACGCCCACGCACCGAGCGCCGTCCTCGAAGTCCGCAACGGTGCATTCGCAGCCTTCAAGTAAACCCGATCGCCGGCGCCGCCGAACGGGCGGCGCCGGCTCGGCGACCGGTTGACCGATGCTGCTCCAGCAGTTGGCCAATGGCATCTTCATCGGTGCCGTCTACGCGCTGTTTGCGGTCGGTTACACCCTCGTTTTCGGCATCCTCGACATTCTCAATCTCGCGCACGCTTCGATCTTCATGGCGGCGGCCTTCATCGCGCTGGCGCTGGCGGTCCATGGAACGCCGATTCCACTCGCGTTCGGCGGAGCGATCGTCGGAGCCGGAATCGTCGGCATCATCCTCGACCGGATCGCGTTCGCTCCGCTGCGCCGCCGGAGCGCCGGCATGCTCGTGCCGCTGATCTCCAGCATCGGCTTTGCGCTGGTCGTTCAGGGGATCGTCCGGACGATCTTCGGCCCCGAGGAATACCGGTTCGGCGACCTGCCGATCGCGACCGCGCAGTTCCATGTCGCGGGCCTCACGTTCGGCTTGCTGGACGTGACCGTGCTGGTCGTCGCGCTGTTGCTGGTTGCCGGGCTCAGCTATGTCCTGCGCGCGACGACGCTTGGGCGCAACATTCGCGCGGTTGCCGAAGACCGGGTCGCGGCGGCGCTTCTCGGCATCGACATCGAGCGCACGATCGCGTTGACCTTCTTCATCGCTTCGGCACTCGGCGGTGCGGCCGGCATCCTGACCGGGCTGCAATTCAACAGCGTCAGCCTCGACATGGGCTCGCGCATCGAACTCAAAGGGCTCGCTGTCATCATCCTCGGCGGCATGGGCAGCGTCACCGGCGCGGTCGTCGGCGCGCTCTTGCTCGGCGTCGTCGAGGCGCTCTCGGTTGCCTACATCTCGTCAAGCTACCGGGATGCAATCGCGTTCGGAGTCATGTTCGTGATCCTCGTCGTCCGACCGCGCGGCCTGTTCGGACGCCGCGCGTTGCGCGCGGCGTAGCTTGATGGCCGTAGCCGCGTTCATCGCGGCGCACTCCAAGCTGATCGACCAGATCGGCATCGATGCGCTGCTCGCCCTCTCGCTCTCGCTCTCCTTGCGTGCCGGCCAACTCGCGCTGGCACAAGCGGCGTTCATGGGGATCGCGGCTTACGTCGGCTCGATCGGGCCGGTCGTCTTTCACTGGAATCTCCTGGAATCGCTGATCCTCGGCCCGCTCGCGGCCGCCGCCGTCGCCGTCCTCCTCGCACTGCCGATCGGGCGCTTGCGCGGTGTCTTCTTGGCCATCGCGACGGTCGCGTTCGGCGAGATCGCGCAGATCGCCGAGATCAACATCCCGATCACCGGCGGCGCCGAGGGGCTAGCCGGCATCCCAAACGACGTTCATACGCTACAGATCTACACCGTTCTCGGCCTGTGCGCGCTCGGCGTCTGGTTCTTGCAATCGGGAACGCGCAGCTTCGCCCTGGCGATGGCGGTCACGCGCGAGGACGAACATGCGGCCCGCGGGATCGGCATCAATACCTCGCGCGTCCGGATCGTGACCTTGGTCCTCGGCGCGGTCGTCGCCGGACTCGCCGGCGTGCTCTACGCCCACGCCAACTTCTTCATCACGCCGAGCGATTTCGGCTTCGCGCGGATGGAACAGATCCTCGTTTCGTGCGTCATCGGCGGCGTCACGAGTTCGGTCGGCGCCGTGCTCGGATCGGCGCTAATCACGGTCTTGCCCGAGACGATCCGTTTCCTAAGCACCTACCGCGAACTCAGCACGGGCGCGATCCTCCTGTTGATCGTGATCTTCGCTCCACGTGGGATCGCCGGCCTCTGGCAGGCCCGGTAATGAGCGAGCACGATGCGAGCCTGTCGGCGGCGCAGGACGTGCATAAACCGCCGACGAGCGAGCACGATGCGAGCCCGTCACCGCTGCTGCTTGCGCGTGGACTGACCGTTCGTTACGGCGGGGTCTACGCGCTGCGCGCCGTTGATCTCGAGATCCCGAAGAGTCAAATCGTGGGGCTCATCGGCCCCAACGGTGCGGGCAAGACGACGCTTATCAATGCCATCACCGGGGTCGTCGGCCCCGATGCCGGCGAGATTCGACTGGCGAATCGCCGGATCGATCGCGTCGCGCACCATCGGATCGCGCGACTCGGCATCGCTCGGACCTATCAGAATATCCGGTTGTTCGGCACCCTGAGCGTGTGGGAAAACGTCAGTGCCGGCGTGTTCGCGCGGCCGCGCCCGTTCGCCGCGGCCGACGCGGTCGCGCTGCTCGAACGCGTCGGCATGGGCGACCGCAACCTGCAACACCGAGCCGGCGCACTGCCGTACGGCGAACAACGCCGGCTCGAAATCGCGCGCGCGCTCGCGATGCGGCCGGCGCTGCTCTTGCTCGACGAACCAGCCGCCGGAATGAACCCCCGCGAGACCGTCGATCTCGCCCGCGTGATTCGCACGATCGCCGCCGACGGAACCGCCGTGCTGCTGGTCGAGCACGACATGACGCTGGTTCGCGCGATCTGCGACTTCGTCTACGTCTTAAACTTCGGCGAGGTCATCGCGCGCGGCGTCAGCGAAGCGGTGATGAGCGATCCAACGGTCGTCGAAGCGTACCTGGGGACGCAACGTGCTGCCGGTTGATTCGGCCGCCGAGCCGATCCTCGAGATTCGCGACCTTCGTGCCGGCTACGGCCGAATCGAAGTGCTGCACGGCGTCTCGTTGCGCGTCGCTCCACGCTCGCTGTGCACGATCGTCGGCGCGAACGGCGCCGGCAAGACGACGCTCTTGCTGGCGGTCTCACGCATCATCCCAAGCCGCGGAAGCGTTCGGTTCGCCGGGCGGGAGATTTCGCGCGTGCCGTCACATGCGATCGTGCGTGCGGGGCTCGTTCACGTTCCCGAGGGCCGGCGAATGCTGGCCGGCATGAGCGTCCGCGAAAACTTGTTGGTTGCCAGTGCAGCCCGGCCCGATCTCGACGCCGGCCGCGAGACTGCCGCAATTTACGAACGCTTCCCCATCCTGTACGAACGCCGCGAACTGACGGCCGGCTCGCTCTCCGGCGGCGAACAGCAGATGCTCGCGATCGCTCGGGCGCTGGTTACGCAACCCCAGGTGCTGCTACTCGACGAGCCGTCGATGGGGCTCTCGCCCAAGCTCGTCGATCAGGTATTCGAGATCATCGTCGCCGAGCGCGCGCGCGGAACCGCGATCTTGCTGGTCGAGCAGAATGCGCGGCGCGCGCTCGAGATCGCCGACGATGCTTACGTCTTGGAACGCGGTTCGATCGTGCTCGCCGGCAGTGCGCGCGAGTTGCTCGGCCGCGACGAAATCGTCGAGGCCTACCTCGGCGCACCGATCGCTATTGACCCTGCCAGTCGGTAAACGCCGCCGGCGCGTGGTACGGTGGCCCCGCCTCGATCCCGATGACCGTATGCTGGGCAAGCGGGATCACGCGCGGGTCGCCCCGATACGGCCGCCCGTCGACGAAGACGCGCAGTTGACCCGGCTTGATCCGCGCGGGGCCTACGGCGGTCGACGTCAGCGGTTCGCCCCAGACGTCGAAGAAGTTGCCGAGCGTAAATGTCCGATAAACCGGCGATTCGACGTGGATCAACCCGTCGGGAGTGTGCGTATGAATCCAGTAAAAGCAATCACCGAGCAGCGGGCGTCCAATGTCACCCGGAATCGCGACCGGCTTGCCGTGATCGAAGATCGCAAGGTGCTGATGAATGTGAAACACGGCGCCCTCGGCCGCATCGCAGCGGATGCCGTCGATCGTTGGCGCCGCGGCGTTCGCGACTCGGGGGGTGGCGGCAGCAAGGATCGCGCCGGTCAAAACGGTCACCATCACAGCTTTCAACATCGTCGTTTAGTTCAACGTTTGGCCGAGTCGGCCCGTTTCGCCGGCCGCGCGCGATAGCGCTCCGCCAGCGCCGCAACGATCTCGGCCGCCGCCAGCCGCGCTTCGGGCGGCGCCAGGATCTCAGCCTCCGTCCCCCATTTCAACGACCACCGTACGATCTCGGAGATCTCGGCGACCCCGTAGCTCACGATGACCGAACCGTCGGCTTGCTCGTGAATCTCGCGTTCGCGCACCACCCGTTCGGCAACCGCAGCGCCGGCCACGATCGCGGCAAACCGGATGCTCACGTGCGCGACCGGACCACCGGCGATCGTCCCGCTGACCGACGCGCCGGCGAATGCCGCAACGTCGAAGTCGGCCGGCAGCGAAAACCGGTTCGGCGCTAGCCGAACGTCGGTGATTCCATCGAGCGCGAAGACCCGGCGCGCGCCGCGACCGCGGTCGTGCGCGACGACGTAGACGCGACCGGCCGACAGCACGAACCCGTAGGGGTCGACATGCCGATCGGTCTTTTGCCGGTGCTTGTCCACGTAACGAAACCGCACGCTCTGGCGCGCGCGGAGCGCGCGTTGCAGACGTTCGAACGTCGCGCGCCAGCGGTCGTCAAGCCCGGCCGCCGGCGCAAGCTGCACGTTCAAAGCCGGCCGGGCATCGGTCTGCGCCGCGCTGGTTAACCGGCGCGCGACCTCTTCAATCGAACCGGCGATCGTGCCGCCGAGCCGTGCCCCCAGACTGCGCAACGTGTCGAGCCCGACGAGTTCCGCGCCCGAGAGTTCGACCCGGCGTAGCGCGTGGCCGTCCGGGAAGCGATAACATCCTTGCCCGCGATCGTAGTACCAGGGGAAACCGGCATCGGCGAGCGTCGCCAGATACCGGCGGAGGGTCCGCGTGCTCGATAGCCGATCGACGGCAATCGCCCGTTTGAGGTCTTCAAAGCCGCTCCGGCCCGCATCGATCGCGACCAGCAATCGCACGAGCGCGACGATCTTCGATGCCGGTTTTCGATCGGCGTTCGCGTCGCTACGAAGCGACGTCGGTCAGCCCCATCAACGATTGGATTCGGGCGCGATCGTTTCGCAGATCCTCGGCCTCGCCCGCATAGACGATGCGGCCCTCGTCCATGACGTAGGCGCGGTCGGCGACTTTAAGCGCCAACAAGGCATTCTGTTCGACCAACAGAATTGCGACGCCACTGGCCTTCATCTGCTCGAGGATCTTATAGACGTCCTCGACGATCAGCGGTGCGAGCCCTTGCGACGGTTCATCGACGAGCATCAAGGTCGGATTTGAAACCAGCGCCCGGCCGATCGCCAGCATCTCCTGCTCGCCGCCCGACAGCCGCCCCGCCTTGCGCGCGCGCAGTTCGTGCAGCTTGGGCAGATGTTCGAAGACCTTCGCGATCGTCCATTGACCCGTCTTGGTCCGCTCGTTTTCGGCCAACTCCAGATTCTGCAATGTCGTTAGTTCTTTGAACATCCGGCGGCCCTCGGGAACGTACCCAACGCCGAGCTGCGCGACGCGATAGGCGGGCCACCCGAAGATGTCGCGGCCGTCGAACACGACGCTCCCGGTCTTGGGCCGCGTCAACCCGAGAATGCTGCGCATCGTCGTCGTCTTGCCCGCGCCGTTGAGGCCGAGCAGTGCAACCAGTTCGCCCTTTCGAACGCTCAGCGAGACATCCCGTAGGATCTGAATCTTGCCGTAATACGTACGGAGGTCGCGGACATCGAGCAGCGAGTCAGACATTTGCAATCACCTCACTGCCCAAGTACGCCTCGCGAACGATCAAGTTGTCGGCGATTTCGCGCGGCGTTCCCTCCGCGAGCAGTTTGCCGCGATCGAGTACGGTGATCCGCTCGGCCAGCGCCAACACGACGCGCATGTTGTGCTCGACGAACAACACCGTCAATCCAAATCGGTCGTGCAAATCGCGGATCACCTGCATGACGCGGCTCGTCTCGGCTTCGGCAAGGCCGGCCATCGGCTCGTCCAGCAAGACCAGCTTCGGATCGGTCGACAGGCTCATCGCAATCTCGACCAACCGTTGGCTGCCGTGCGAGAGTTCGGCGACCACCCGGCCCTTGGCCTGGGCCAGGTTGACGAAGCCGAGCAGTTCGTCGATCTTCGCATCGATCTCACCGCGCTGGGTTGCGGTCGGCACGCTCAATTGAAACGCGATCCCCTTCTTTGCCTGCGTTCCAATCAGCATGTTCTGGTAGACGGTCAACTCAGGAAAGATGCTCGGCGTTTGGAATGTTCGGCTGATCCCACGCACGATGCGCTTCCAGTTCGGCTCGCGGGTGATCTCCTGGCCCTCGAAGCGAACCGTACCACCGTCGGGAATATAGTAACCCGACAACGAGTTGAAAAACGTCGTCTTACCGGCGCCGTTGGGGCCGATCACGGCGTGGATCGCTCCGCGCTTGACGTTGACGGTCACGTTGTCGACGGCCTGGACGCCGCCGAAGTGCTTGCAGACGTCGGTCGCCTCGAGAATCATCTCGCTCATCGCGGCGGCTCCGACCGAACCGCTGCGGGGACCGGCGTCTGGTCGTGCGCGATCGTGATTCCGGCGTCGTCGGCCGGCGGAACCGGCGCACCGCGCCGCGCCAGCAGATCGAACGCGGTTCCGAGGATACCCTTGGGAAAACCGAGGACGCAGACGACGAACAACCCGCCGAGGAATATCTCCCACAGCGGCGTGATCGTCGAGATGATGTCCTTGCCGATCACGAAGATGATCGCACCGATCAGCGGCCCGAAGATCGTCCCACTTCCGCCGAGGATTGCCATCAGGACGAAGTCGCCCGACTGGTGCCAGTCGAGCAATAGTGGGAACGAGAACCGCAGCAGCAACCCGTACAACGCGCCGCCGAGTCCGGCATAGAACGACGCGATCACGATGCCGACAAAGATGAAGCGATCGGCGTTGAGCCCGAGGTAACGCACCCGCACTTCGTTCTGACGAATTGCGATCAGCGTTTGCCCGAACGGTGACCGAACGATCAACCAGAAAGCGATGACGGCCAGCACGAACAACACGTACACGATGTAGAACATTCCGATGTCGTTGACCGGTCCGTGCAGCGGACCGAGTTTGAGCGGTGGGCGCGTAAACGCCATCCCGTCCTCCCCGCCGGTCAGGTCCGAAAACCGGTACGCGACGAAGTAAAAGACCTGGCCGAACGCGATCGCGAGCAGGCCGAAGTAAATCCCCCGCCGCCGCAGCAAGAACGGTCCGATCAGCAGCCCCCCGATGAGCGCCAACGCCGTGCCGAGGATCAGGGCTTCGAACAACCCCGCGTGCCACCTCGTAATCGATAGCCCGGTGCCGTATGCTCCAAGACCAAAGAAGGCAGCGTTGCCAAATGCCGGTAAACCGGTATATCCGAGCAAGAGGTTGACGCTCATTGCGGCGAGCGTTGTCAGCAGCACTTCGGACATGATCGAGGTGTCGATATGAAGCCACGCGCCGATCACCGGAGCGAAAGCGAGCACGATGAGCACGATGACGCCGAGGAGCAATCCGTTGCGCTTGGGCGCCGTCATCCGAAGATGCCCTCCTCACCGAACAGCCCGCGCGGCCGAATCAAGAGAACCAGCGCCATCAGGATGAAAATCGACACCTCGCTGAACGCCGGCCAGTAAAACGTGATGATGCTCGTCGTCAACCCGATGAGCAAGCCACCGGCAATCGCCCCGACCAGGCTTCCCATGCCGCCAACGATCACGGTCACGAAAGCCGGCATCAACAGGCTGTTGCCGGAGGTCGGGTTCAGGCCGAGTTGCGCGCCCGCGAGCACGCCGGCGAGTCCCGCCAGCAATATCCCAAGTGCAAAGTTCACCATGTACAGCAGTTGGGTGCTCGTTCCGAGGGCAGCAATCATCTCGGTATCTTGTACGGCGGCCCGCAACTTCAAGCCGAACCGCGTTCGGTTGAGAAAGAACCACAGCGCGATCAGCGAGACCGCCAGCACGGCGGCAACGAAGAGTTGAATCGTTGGAACTTGGAACAGCCCGAAGAACGAGATGCCGCCGGTGAGCGCGACGGGCGCCGACAATGGGACGCCGTTCGAGCCCCAGATCAAGCGGTAGACTTCTTCGGCGATCAGCGACAGTCCAAAGGTAAGCAGCAGGCTGTAGACGGGATCCCGCTTGTAGAGCGGCCGCATGATCAACCGTTCGACCGCGATCCCGACGACGGCCGTTAGGATCGGCGCGATCAAGATTGCAAACCAAAACGACGTCCCGGCCGAGACCATCGTGAACGCGAGGTAACCGCCGAGGGTCAGGAAGCTGCCGTGCGCCATGTTGATCGTGCCCGTCAAGTTCATGATGAGCGACAGCCCGATCGCGACGGCGGCGTAGAACGCGCCGAGCATCAAGCCGTTAAAGATCTCGGGAGCCAAGTGTGCAAGCATCCAAATTCCTCGGTGGGCGCGCCGTTCGAATGGGCATCGCGTCGACCGCCCAACGGTCAACGCGACGCCTTGGTTCGTGCTTAGGTCGGGTAACCCAGGTTACAGACCGTTGCCTTTTGCTGCACCGTCTGCTCGATCTTATCGGCCTCTTGGCGACCGAGAATGTCGAACACGTTGTCGGGCTGGCCCGGCGTACCGTTGGGCCGAATCGAGCCGATCCACATCGGCCACATCAACTGGTGGTCTTCCTTGCGGAAGTAGGTCGACCCCTCGAAGATCGTCTCGAACTTTGCGCCTTCGAGCGCCCGCGCCGTCTTGACCGGGTCGGTCGATTTCGCTTCGTTCATAGCCCAGCACAGCCGGTCCATCGCGATATAGCCGAACGCGCTACGCGCCGACGGCTTCACTTTGAACTTCTTCACGTACTCGTCGACGAACTTGTGTCCCAAGCTGCCGGGCTTTCCGATGCACAGCGGCGAGTCGTAGTACCATTCGACGCCCCAGTAACCGACTCGCGCCTCCTTTGGAAGCGAGAGGACGGCTTCGAGTTCGACCTGCGGCCCCCCGAGCGGAACCTTCTTGATCAGGCCGAAGGCGTTGGCTTGTTTGAGACAGTTGACGAACTGATCGCCCTGCACGAGGACGAGCAACAAATCGGGCTTCGTGCCGAGGACCTTCGTCAGGTACGGACTGAAATCGGTCGCCGTCAGCGGAACGAGGTCGTCGCCGACGATCTCGACGCCGATCTTCTTTGCCACGTCCTTGTAACCGATTTCAAGCGAGTGGCCGAACGCGTAGTCGGGCGTGATGAAGTACCACTTCTTACCGAACCGCTTGGCTAGATCGAAGCCAGTCGCGTGCGTCTCCATCCAGGTCGAGTGGCAAACGCGAAACGTACTCCAATGGCAGTCTTTACCGGTTACATCGTCGGTGTGTCCGCCTGTGTCGATGAAGATGACGCCGAGCGCGTTCGCCGCTGAGCTAACCGATAACGACAGCGCGCTGCTGATCGTCCCGAGCAGGGCGACGCACTTCTCCTGCTGTACGAGCTTGCGCGCCTTCTGAACGCCGATGCCGGGGTCGTTGGCGTCGTCCTCGTTGAGCACCGTGACCTTGCGGCCGATGACCCCGCCGCGCGCATTCCAATGCTCTTGGGCGAGCTGGATGCCGGCGCGCTCGTAGACGCCGTATGTTGAGTAGATGTTCGTGGTCGGCTCGACCGAACCGATGCGAATCTCGTCGGCGGCTTCGCCGAGCTGCGGAATGAATGCCGGGGCCGCGAACGCGACCCCGGCCGCGCCGACCGCGGCGCTCTTTAGGAATTGCTCGCGTGACACCGAGCGATCTGTCATGTAGCTTCCCTCCTAACGGGAACAAGTTGAAGAAAGACTAGCGAGACCGCCCCACAAGAGGGAGCGGCTTGGCCGAGGACGTTTCCTTCGCTGCCGACCTTTTCCCGCAAAAGATTGCACTCTTGGATGGGATTTTCGGTCGCATTGGACCGTTAAATTCGAGGCTTGGTTGGCTTAACGCCGCCGATTAGCGGCCTGCGAGCGCGGAACGTTCCAAGAGTTTTCCTAGCGCGAAAACATGACGCGAGGCGGGGGTCGGTGTCCCGGTAATCCGGCCCAGTTCGACGATGGCCCCGAGCAGCGCATCGAGTTCGAGCGGCTTGCGCGTCTCGAGGTCTTGCAACATCGAGGTCTTGTGCGCGCCGACGCGGCGGGCACCGTCGATGCGTCGCTCGATCGAGGTTTCGAGCACAATGCCGAGGGTTGCGGCGACCGCGAGCGCCTCGCGCATCATCTCGGCAATCAACGGCTCGACCAGCGGATCGTCGCACATCTCGGCGAGCGTTGCACGCGACAGCGCACTGATCGGATTGAGTGCCGCATTGCCGAGCAGCTTGAGCCAGATCTCGCGCCGAATGTCGACTTCGACCGGCGCCTTGAGACCGGCGGCCGCGAATGCGGCGGCGATTGCACGGGCGCGGTCCGACAACGAGCGGTCGGGCTCGCCGAGCGAAAACCGCGTGCCTTCGGAATGGCGCACGACGCCCGCCGCCTCGAGCAACGCCGAGCAGTAGATGACGCAGCCGACCGTCGTCCGCGGATCGATCGCCGCACCGATGCGGCCGCCCGGATCGACGCTCTCGAGCTGCATTCCGTCATACCGGCCGCCGTGGCGAAAGAAATACCACCACGGCAGACCGTTCTGCATTGCCACTACCGTCGTAGCTGGAGCAAGCAACGTTCGTAGTTCGTCGGCAACCGCCGCGATTTGGTGGGCCTTAAGCGCGAGCAAAACCACGTCAACCGCGCCGACGTCGGCCAGCCGGCCCACCGCGCGCGGAAGCGCGCGAAAGTTACCGCGCGGGCTCAGCACGGTGACCCCGTCGCGTTGCATCGCCGCGAGATGATCGCCTCGCGCAACCAAGGTGACGTCGGCGCCCGCGCGCGCCAGCGACGCTCCGACGTAAGCGCCGATCGCACCCGCACCAATGACGGCAAATCTCATGCGACGGTGCGTTGGCCCCGGCGCCGACGCAACCTGCTACAGGTCCCAAATACGGGTTCGACCGTACTGTTGCGTTTTGCGTAGAGTTCTCGTCCGCTTTTGCCGCGCGCTCCTGGCGGCTCGCCGCTCGAGCTAAGCGGCCCAAGCCATCTGGCTGCCGCGGGTTACCCATCATTCCCAACGCGCGCCACGGGCGCCGCCAGGCCGAAGCGTCAAAAGGTCAGTCGTGAAGTTAAGTCCCGTCGGCGATCTGAGCCGTTCCAGCATCGCCTGCGCAATCGTTGTGGCGCTCATCGGCGCCGGTCTACCTACGCCGGCGCCGGGCGCGGACGCAATGCCCGTCGTCAGCCGGGTTGCCGGCGACGTCACCATTCAGTCCACCGCCGGCGGCGCGCGCTCGGTCGGCATTCCGGAGCGCACCAGCGAAGGCGACACCATCACAACGAAACCGAATGGCTTGGCCGACGTCGATTTCGCCGAGGTCGGAAGCATGCGCATCGGTCCGGCCACGGTTGCCCGCGTTCAACAGATGTCGGGCGTTCCTGCGATTCGGCTCGTTTCCGGAGACTTGTGCGTCGACGTCGAGCAAAGCACGATCGCGATCGGGGTAGGGAATCTTGCGATCACCCCGGTCTCCGCGCCGACAATCTTCAGCGTCGTCGCCGGCGAGGGTGGTCCAAGCATCATCGTTTACGTCGGCCAGGTAAAGGCGCTTGGATCGGGCGCGCCGGTAACCGCGAGCGCCGGCGACGCGTTCGGAATCAATTCGGGCGGAATTGCCGCTTTGACCAACTTTGAGCCGCTGCAAAAACGGCTCGGCGCGCTGCAATGTCCAACCGCCGCAACGATCGCTCACGCTCGAACGCTCGCCGAAAAGCCGGTCGCACTCGGCGACGGCTCATCCCACGGCGGCGGTGGTGGCGGCGCGGTATTCGGTATTCTGGGCGGGGTAGGATTACTCGCGGCCGCGGCCGGCGGCGCCGGGGGCGGCAGCAAAGGGAACGCCGTGCCGGCAGTGCCAGGCGTCGTATCAACAACGCCGCCGCCGGCATCAACCCCGACGCCATCAACGCCGCCGACGTCAACTCCGACCCCAATCGCTACGCCGACAGCAATCCCAACGCCGACCCCAACCTCAGCACCGACGCCGACCCCGACCCCAGCCCCAACGCCGACACCAACCCCAACCCCAACACCGACCCCAGCCCCAACGCCGACACCGACACCGACGCCGACATCAACACCCACACCGACCCCAACGCCGACACCGACGCCGACCCCAACTCCGACACCAACCCCAACCCCGATCAGCGTGAGCCCGAACCCTTTGCCGATCTCGATCTTGCTCGGCTCGGCAACGGCCGTGATCAGCGGCGGGTCCGGTGACGGATACAGGCAGGTAAATGCCGGCCACTCGGGAGCTTGCCCGTCGAACGCGCTCAGCTTCGATAATGGCTCATCGCGACGGACCGTCACGATTAGTGCGGCGTTGATTCTTGGGTCGTGCGATGTCTGGATTTCAGACTCCGTGAACGATCCTCCAGTCGATCTGACGGTAAGTCCTGGGTTGGGCGTGACGCTCGCGCACCACGAGCGACAGACCGCGGTGCTCGCAGTCACGCCGGACGAGTTAATTAGTTTCACTTCGCCGAATAGCCCGCCGGTGACGCTGACGGTCAGCACGCTTTCGAACGCCGGGTTGATCACCGCCAGATCGTCGAATCAAGCGATCGCAATTGTCGCACTCGGCAAACGGCCGAACGAGTTTACAATCGCGCCGGGCGCCGGCGGTCACGGCAGCGCGACCGTTTCGTTCGCGGATTCCGCCGGACACCGCGTCGGCGTCATCGTGAGCGAGTCGTTCAGCAATTCGAACGGTTCGCCGCCGTCCGTCAGCGTGAACGCGGCTTCAGGCGCAACACCACCAATCCGTACCCCGTCACCAACATTGCGTCTCGGTCAATCGTTTGTCGCGCTACAACCGGGGATCACATCGCGAGTCACGATCGCCGAAGACGGTTACACGGGCAGTTATACCGTAACCGGGGCCAATCCGGCGATCGCCGATATCAGGGTAGACGGCTCGGGCGCGAACGCAGCACTGCTCGTCCTGGCGCGGTCCGCCGGCGAATGCACCGTGGCCGTGCGCGATTCCACCGGCCGGCAGACGACGCTGCTGATCCGCGTGCAAACCAGCGGAATCCGCCAAGCACTACCGGCGGCCCGGCGCCCGGACTGATCCGGCCGCGCGCCGCGATCAGCGCAATCTCGACCTTGTAAACTGGGCGACGCGAGCGCGCACACTAGGTCGTCGATTCACCCAAACCGAAAGCGGGGCGATGGCCCAAACGCTCATCGAACTCATCGCCGCCGGTTCCGACAACTCGCCGGCACTGGTCGAACCGGATGGCCGGACGGTGACGTTCGGCGCGCTTCGCGCCAACGTCGAGGCATTGTCCGCACAGCTCCACGGTTACGGCGTCGAGCCGGGTGACGCGGTCGCGCTCACGATGCCTAACGGCATCGCGATCATTCAGACGTTTTTGGCCGTGACGCGCGCGCGGGCGATGGCGGCGCCGCTCAACCCCGCGTATACCCAAGACGAGTTCGCCTTCTACCTCGGCGACATTCGACCGCGCGTATTACTGGTGCCGCAGGCCGGTGCGCCGGCCGCCCGCCGCGCGGCCGAACTCGCCGGCATACCGATCGTCGAACTCGCAATCGACGCTGATGGCGCCGTGCGCGCGGGCGACCGCCGCAGCAGCCATGCCCCGAGCCCGCCGCAGCCCCACGACGTCGCGCTCTTCCTCCATACTAGCGGAACGACCAGCCGGCCCAAAGGCGTGCCGCTCACGCACGCAAACTTGAGCGCTTCGGCGGCCAACATCGCGCGATGGTATCGCCTGGGCGCAGCCGACGTCTCGCTCTGCGTGATGCCGCTCTTCCATATCCACGGACTCGTCTTTTCAACGCTTGCCCATCTCGGCGTCGGCGCATCGGTCGTCATTCCGGAGCGCTTCTCGGCCAGCGCTTTCTGGCCGACGGTCGCCGCTCGCGGCGCCACCATCGTTAGCGCCGTGCCAACGATCTACCACACCTTGCTGCTGCGCGCCGACGACGACGGCGCGCCCCACGCCGGCGAGCACGGCCTGCGCTTGATGCGCTCGAGCAGTTCGGCGCTGCTGCCAACCGCCCAGGCACGACTCGAAGCCCGCTTCGGCGTCCCGGTCATTCAAGCATACTCGATGACCGAAGCGTCACACCAGATGTGCGCCAATCCGCTGGATGGGCCGCGGTTGCCCGGCTCGGTCGGCGTTGGAGCGTTCGTCGACGTTGGCATCATGGACGACGCCGGCACGTTGCAGGCGCCGGGCACCGAAGGCGAAGTCGTCGTGCGCGGCCCGAACGTCACTCGCGGCTACCATAACAATCCCGAAGCCAACGTCGCCGCATTTACCAACGGCTGGTTTCGAACCGGCGATCGGGGCCGGCTCGACGACGGCGGTTATCTGATGCTCGTCGGCCGCATCAAGGAACTGATCAATCGCGGCGGCGAGAAGATTTCGCCGATCGAGATCGACGCGGTGCTCGCCCACCATCCCAGCGTCATCGAAGCGGTTGCGTTCGGCATTCCCGACGAGAAATACGGCGAGGAAGTCGCGGTCGCCGTCATCCTGCGCGAAGCCGTCGCGCCCGACGCGCTGGCTGCCTACGTCGCCAAACACCTCGCCGCCCACAAGGTGCCCAAACGGTTCTTCGTCACCGAAACGATTCCAAAAACGGCGACCGGCAAACTCCAGCGGCGGCTGGTCGCCGCCGCATTCGCCGACAAGAGTTAGGCCGTTCGTACCTTCGCCGCATCGGCTAGCCCGAGCTCACCGGTCGAAACCTCGCGCATCTTGAACTTCTGTACTTTGCCGGTGACCGTCATCGGAAACTCGCCGACGAACTTCACGTAGCGCGGGATCTTGTAATGGGCGATCTTGCCTTTGCAAAACTCGCGGAGCTCTACATCCGTCGCAGCCGAATCGGGTTTGAGCACGACCCAAGCGCAGAGTTCCTCGCCGTACTTGAGATCGGGCACCCCGATGACGGCAACGTCTTTGACCGCCGGGTGCGTATAGAGAAACTCCTCGATCTCGCGTGGGTAGACGTTCTCGCCGCCGCGGATCACCATGTCTTTGATCCGGCCGCTGATGTTGACGTAACCGCCAGCGTCCATCGTCGCGATATCGCCGGTGTGCATATAGCGCGCCGCGTCGATCGCTTTGGCGGTGTTCTCGGGATCGTTCCAGTATCCGAGCATCACGCTGTAGCCGCGCGTGCACAGTTCGCCCGGGGTCCCACGCGGGACGATCCGGCCCTGCTCGTCGACAACTTTCACCTCGATATGCGGATGGACGCGCCCGACGCTTGCGGTGCGCTTGTCGAGCGGGTCGTCGACCGCCGTCTGGGTAGAAACCGGTGACGTCTCGGTCATGCCGTAGCAGATCGTCACCTCCGGCATGTGCATCTCGGTCTGGACGCGCTTCATCACTTCGACCGGGCAGGGCGAACCCGCCATGATGCCCGTCCGTAAGGTCGAGCAATCGAACTCCGTGAACTCCGGCAGCGCGAACTCGGCGATGAACATCGTCGGCACGCCGTAGAGCGCCGTGCAGCGCTCGCGCTGGACCGCCTCCATCGTCGCCTGCGGTTCGAAGTTCCCCGCCGGGATCACCATCGCTGCGCCGTGCGTAATGCAGGCCAGGTTTCCCAGAACCATCCCGAAGCAGTGATAGAACGGCACCGGAATGCAGACGCGGTCGCGCTCGGTAAACCGGCAGCCCTCGCCGATAAAGAAACCGTTGTTGAGGATGTTGTGATGCGAGAGCGTCGCGCCTTTGGGAAAGCCGGTCGTCCCCGAGGTGTACTGGATATTGATCGCCTCGTCGAACTGCGTCACTTCGAGCCGCGCGCGCAGATCGTCGGCGCCGACGTTACGCGCGGCGCGGGCGACGTCGCCCCAGCGCATCGACGCGGCGAACGGCGCGTCGATCTCGTCGTCGCCGATCAAGACGACGTGACGCAGACCGGGCAAGTTCGCGCGCACTTCGCGTAGCATGGCGACGTAGTCGCTGGTCTTGTGGCGCACTTGCGTCAACAAAACCGAGACGCCGCTTTGGCGCAGCGCGTAGGCAACCTCGGAGGTCCGGTACGCCGGATTGACGTTGACCAAGATCGCGCCGATCTTGGGGGTCGCAAACTGCGCGACGATCCATTCGACGTTGTTCGTCGACCAAATGCCGACGCGGTCACCGTGTTGTACGCCGAGCGCCATCAAGCCGCGCGCGAACTCGTCGGTCGCCGCCCGCAACTGCGCGTAAGTCAGCCGGACGCCCTGGTGGACCGAGACAACGGCGTCGGCGGCGGCATGGCGCTCGGCCAGGCGGTCGAAGTGCGCGCCGATCGTCTCGCCGATCAGCGGAATGGGGCTCGCACCGTGCGCATAGCTCGACATCATCGTCCCTTTCGCAGCCCGGCTCGGCGCGGTCGCGCGCCGCTGGGGCGTGGTTCTCGTCGCCGGCGCGTTGCTCCTCACGTCGACCGGCCGGCCGGCGGGGAGGGGCGTCGGCGCGGCGTACCTCGACCGCATGACCTTGCTCGATCTGCTCGCTGCCTCAGTCCACGACCGGCCGCACGAACTCGCCGTCAACGACGTCAGCTACGCGGCGCTGCGTCAGGGGATGCTTCGGGTCGCCGCGCGCCTGCACGAACGCGGCCTTCGGCCCGGCGACCGATTCGCGCTCTACTGTGAGAACCGGCTGGGATTCGTCTTCGGCTACTTGGCGGCGTTACGACTGGGCGCGATCGTCGTGCCGACCAACGTGCTGTATCGCGCAAGCGATCTCGAGCATGTGCTGGTCGACGGTCGCGTTGGCCTCGTGCTCGCAAGCGAGCACACCCGCGCCTTCGTTGCCGACCTGCCGGGCCGTTATCCGATCGTCGAAGCGAACGACGTCGAGCGCTGGGCAACCGACGGCGCGATCGCGAATTCGGTACCGGCCCATTGCGCCCAAACCGACGACGTCGCGACCATCATCTATACGAGCGGCACGACCGGACGCAGCAAGGGCGCGATGATGTCGCACGGTAACTTGGCGGCGATCTCGGCCAATCTCGCGACCGCCTGGCGGTGGACCGCCGCCGACACGCTGCTGATCGCGCTGCCGTTGTTCCACGTGCACGGGCTCGGGGCCGCGCTGAATACGACCTTGGCCGTTGGCGGGCGCGTCATCGTTCACGAGCGATTCGACGCGCGTCGCGTCATCGCGGCGCTGCGCGCCGACGGCGTCACGATGTTCTTTGGCGTCCCGACGATGTACGTACGGCTGCTCGAGGCGCTGGGCGATGCGCCGGCGCCCAAGCTCCGATTGTGCGTCTCGGGCTCGGCGGCACTGGCACCCGAGGTCTTCGATGAATTTCGGCGGCGCTTCGGGATGGATATTCTCGAACGCTACGGCGCGACCGAGTTTGGATTCGCGCTCACCAACCGATTCGCCGGACCGCGGGTGGCGGGCAGCGTCGGCGTGCCGTTCCCCGGCATGCGGGTGCGGGTCGCCGGACCGGATGACGCGGAGCCGCTCGCCGACGGCGCCGTCGGCGAGTTGCTGGTCGCCGGCTCATCGATGTTTCCGGGCTATTGGGAGAATCCGACCGCGAGCGCCGCCGCGTTCGCGGTCGATTGCAGCGGCGAGCGCTGGTACCGTAGCGGCGATCTCGCAGTCCACGACCGCGATCATGACGTCTACCGAATCGTCGGACGAATCAAAGAGCTGATCATCAGCGGCGGTTTCAACGTCTACCCACGCGAGGTCGAGGAGGAGATCGACCAGTTTCCCACTGTCGTCGCAAGCGCCGTCGTCGCCAAGCCCGACCGCGCGCGCGGCGAGCTTCCGGTGGCGTTCGTCGAGGTTCGCGACGGCTTCGACGGCGAAGCGTTGCTCGCGCACCTGCGCGAACGGCTGGCGAGCTTCAAGGTTCCCCGTGAAGTCATCGTGATCGATGCCCTTCCCCGCAACGCGCTCGGCAAGATCGAAAAACATCGGCTCACGACTCGATTTTCCGGCTAGTCGTCCGGGTCGGCGAGCAAGGATTCGAGATCCTCACGGGTCAGGGTTTTGGCGAGCGCGCCGTCGACTTTGATGACGCTTTCGGAGAGCGCGGACTTGCGCTCGGCAAGCGTTCGAATCTTCTCCTCGACGCTACCGGTGGTCACCAGTCGATAGGCGGTCACATTGCGATGCTGGCCGATCCGGTGCGTCCGGTCGATCGCTTGACGTTCGACCGCCGGATTCCACCACGGGTCGTACAGGATGACGTAGTCGGCCGCCGTCAACGTCAACCCGACGCCGCCGGCTTTGAGCGAGCACAGGAAGATCGGCGGACCGTCGCTGGCCGAGAACTCTTCGACCGCCCGGCGCCGGTCCTTATCTTTGGTCGAACCGTCGAGCAATGAGTATCTGATTCCCCGTTCGTCGAGCGACCGGCGCATCAGTTTGAGCATCGACGCGAATGCGCTAAAGACAAGCACTCGATGGCCGCCGGCAAGCACCTCGTCGACGGTCTCGCCAAACAGCGCAAACTTGCCGCTGGCCTGCGGGTCATCGCGATGTTCGTCGAAGATCAGCCCCGGATGCGCGCAGATCTGGCGCAGGCGCGTGATTGCGGCCAACGCATGGATGCGCGCCCCATCGAGTCCATCGCGATCGATCAGGGCGAAGATCTCGCGGCGCGCAGCCTCGGCGACGCCGCGGTACAGCCGCCGTTGCAGCGGGGAAAGCTCGCACTCGAGGGTCATCTCGGTGCGGTCGGGCAACTCGGGCGCGACGTCTTCTTTCGTCCGGCGCAACACGAACGGTTCGAGCCGCGAACGCAGGGTGCCGATCGCCCGCGCATCGCCTTGCGCGATCGGATTTTCGAACCGCCGCCGAAAGCTCGCCTCCGAACCCAACAAACCCGGCTCGACGAACGAGAAGATCGACCACAGGTCGCGCAACGAGTTCTCGATCGGCGTCCCAGTCAACGCCAGCCGGTGATCCGCCCGCAAGCCGCGCAGGACGCGGGCAATTTGCGAACTCGGATTCTTAGCATGCTGCGCCTCATCGAGGATCAACGTTCGGAACCGCAGCTTCGCGAGCGCGTCGGCGTCCAGTCGCGCAAGCGCGTACGACGTCACCACCACGTCGGTCTCCCCGATTTCGTCGTAGCGGGCCGCGCGACCGTTGCCGGAATGCAAGCGCATCGTGCGCAAGCTCGGCGCAAACCGTGCGATCTCGGTCTCCCACGCGTGGGTCACCGAGGTCGGCGCGATCACCAGTGCCGGCGCCGGACCTTCGCGGGCTTTGCGCCACAGCAGGTACGCGATCACTTCGAGGGTCTTGCCGAGCCCCATGTCGTCCGCCAAGACTCCGCCGAAGCCGAGGTGGGCGAGATATGCCAAGAAGTCGAGCCCGCGCTCTTGATAGCCGCGCAGTTCACCCGACGCAATCGGCGGCGGCGTAACCCGTTCGATGCCCGCAAACTCGCGGACGCGCTCGCGCAACTCTTCGACCTCGGGCGGTAGGTCGACGCGGTCGAGCCCGGCCCGCATCTCGTCGCGCAACGCGACCAGCGCGGCGAGTCCCGAGCGGCGGCGTTCGAGCAGTTCGGCGACCAATTCGCCGCGCTCGCGCAACGCAACGAGATCGCAGAGGCGACCCCCGACCTCGGCGTACCGCTCGGCCGAGCCGAGCAACACCGCCATCTCTTGCGGCGTCAACGGTTGCAACCGGTCGTCGACGTAGACATCGACGTCGACGTCGAACCAGCCCTCGTCGCCGTCGTTGCGGCGCGCGCGCACGGCAACATCGATGCGGTTCGCACCGGCGGCGAAATCGGCGAGGTTGGCATCCAGCCGCACATCGAGATCGGACCATTCCGGCAGCGTCTCATGGACGAACCGGGCTGCCCGCGCGGCGCCGTGGAGCGCAAAGCCCTCGCTGCCCCGCGGAACGAAACCGGTGGCCAACAGCCGCCCGCGCAGCGCGCCGCCGAGCGCCGGCGAAAACCGAACGAACCGGTCCCCGTGAGCGACGACCGTGCCGAGCGCCGAGAACGACGCGCGCACGCCGGTGGCTCGGTCGACGAACTGCGGGTTGGCGACGATCGCGCCGCTGCGCCAACTCAAGCCGATCGCAACCGCCGGATCGCCGGCGTCGACGATCCCAAGGGCCGCGCGATCCTCCGGTACGAGATACGGTGCCGCGCGCACGATCGACGCCAGCGGCGGAACGCGGTCGACGGCATCGTTCGCGTCGAGCGTCGCGGCCGCGATCACGCCGCGCGCATCGAACGTACCGTCGAGCAGATAGAGTACTTCGTGCCGGAACAACCACGGCGGCGGCCCGTCGAGCAGCATCGCTGCGCGCGGCACGAACCGGCGGTCGTCGGCATCTTCGAGCAGCGGAACGAAACCGGCGCCGCTCCGCGCCGCCCGCAGCCGCAAGCCACGGAGGTCGATGCGGATAGCCGGTAGTTCGGCGGGGTGTCGCGCGGTTGCCGGCGCATCGTCGAACCGCAGCCGCGGATGCCCTGCCAACCGAAAGATCGCGCGGGCTAGTGCCCGTCCGCCGGCGCGCGGAGCGAACGCCTCGCGAACGGCTTCGTCGCGCAACAGCTCGCGGTCGCGTTCGTCCCAGTCGTCCAGCGGCGTCGTTTCCATCATCGCGACGACCGCTGAGGCCTCCCGCACGACACCGCGCAACCGCGGCGAATCGAGCGCCAAACTCGCGGTTAGCGCGCCGCCATCGCCGATTGCAAAGACCACCCACACGGCCCGCGGCCGAACCGCAGCCTCCGCGTTGATGACCGCCGGAAGCCACTCCAGCCGGACGTTCGCATCGCTGCTCTGCGCGGCTGACGGCTCGTCGTGAGCGCGGACCGCCTCGAGCGACGCGACGATGTGCGCGCAGATGCCGCTCTCGGGACAAGTGCAAATCGGCCGTAACGCGAACGGTCCAGTCCCGCCGCCCCACTCGACGACGACTTCAACCGGCCCGCGGTCGCGCACGAGCGCCTCGATCCGTTCTTGCTCGACCAGGCGCAATTCGACGCAACCGCTGCTGATCAACGGCATCGCTCGACCCACCAGATCGCGCGCGAACCATGAAGCGATCGCGGTCGGTAGCCGCGATCGCCAGACCGCGAACGCGCTCATTGAGTTCTACGCGACGGTTTGCGGCTCCGTGGGCAATGCCGGCGGATCGACCGACGGGATCTTCGAGAACTTGAGTTTTTCCGGGTTGTCCGGATTGACCTCGGCCAAGATATGATCGCCCGCGACGAAGTTGCCCTTGAGCAGCTCCTCGGCGAGCTCATCCTCGACCTCGCGCTGGATCGCGCGGCGGAGCGGGCGGGCACCGAACTGCGGGTCCCAACCTTTGCGCGCCAGCAAGGCTTTAGCTTCCTCGGCGACCTCGAGGTACATATCCTGAGCCTTGACCTCGCGGATGACCTTCTCGAGTTCGAGGCCGACGATCTGCTCGATCTGTTCGCGGCTGAGCTGGTGGAAGACGACGACCTCGTCCACGCGATTGAGAAACTCCGGTCGAAACGTGTGTTTGACTTCCTCGAGCACTTTGTTGCGCATCTTCTCGTAGGCGGCTTGATCGCTGATGCCTTGATCCTTCTGCGGCCTGAAGCCGATCTCACTCGACGTCGTCATTCCGGTCGCACCGACATTCGACGTCATGATGATGACCGAATTTTTGAAGTCGACGACCCGGCCTTGCGAGTCGGTCAACCGGCCGTCTTCGAGCACCTGCAACAAGAGGTTGAAGACGTCCGGATGGGCCTTCTCGATCTCGTCGAGCAAAACGACGCAGTACGGGCGCCGCCGAACGGCTTCGGTCAGCTGACCGCCTTCTTCGTAGCCGACGTAGCCGGGCGGGGCGCCGACCAACCGGCTAACGGCGTACTTCTCCATGTACTCCGACATATCGATCCGGATCATCGACTCCGCATCGTCGAACAGGTATTCAGCGAGGCTCCGCGCGACTTCGGTCTTACCGACGCCGGTCGGTCCGAGAAAGATGAACGACCCGATCGGGCGTTTGGGATTCTTCAAGCCGGCGCGCGACCGCCGGATAGCGCGCGTCACGACCTCGATTGCCGGGTCCTGACCGACGACACGCTCGTGAAGTTTTTCCTTCATCGACAACAGCTTGGCGGTTTCGGCCTGCGCCAGCTTGCTGACGGGAATTCGCGTCCACGAACTGACGATATGGGCGATGTCCTCTTCGGTGACCTTGAGGACTTTGTCACCCTGCAACTTGCGCTCGTGCCATTCTTGTTCGAGCCGCTGCTTTTCGAGCCGCAGCTTCTCCTCGCGATCGCGGATCGCGGCTGCTTTCTCGAACTCTTGGCTCTTGACGACCGTCTCTTTTTCGGTCTTGACCTTGCGAATCTGATTCTCGATCTCGCGGATCTCCGCCGGCGGCAACGTCGCTTGCAGGCGCACGCGCGAACTCGCCTCGTCGACGAGGTCGACGGCCTTGTCGGGCAAGAAGCGATCGGAGATATAGCGATCCGACAACCGCGCGGCCGCATCGAGCGCTTCGTCCGTGATTGTGACCTTGTGGTGGGCCTCGTAGCGATCGCGCAGGCCTTTGAGGATCTCGATCGTCTCCTCGACCGACGGTTCGCCGACCATCACCGGCTGGAAGCGGCGCTCGAGCGCCGAGTCTTTTTCGATGTGCTTGCGGAACTCGTTGAGCGTCGTCGCGCCGATGCACTGCAGTTCGCCGCGCGCGAGGGCCGGCTTTATGATATTGCTCGCGTCGATCGCGCCTTCGGCAGCGCCCGCACCGACCAGCGTGTGCAGTTCGTCGATGAACAAGATGATCTCGCCGGCAGCGGTGCGGATCTCGTCCATCACGCGCTTCATGCGCTCTTCGAATTCTCCGCGATATTTCGTGCCCGCAACCAATCCCGCCAGATCGAGCGTGATCACGCGCCGGTCGCGGAGGGGTTCGGGAATCTCGCCCTTGATGACGCGCTGCGCCAACCCTTCGGCGATCGCCGTCTTGCCGACGCCGGGCTCGCCGATCAACGCCGGGTTGTTCTTGGTGCGCCGAGCGAGGATCTGAATCACGCGCTCGATCTCGTTTTGTCGGCCGATCACGGGGTCGAGTTTGTTGTCGCGCGCCAGCGCCGTCAAGTCGCGGCCGTACGCGTCGAGCGTCGGCGTCTTCGACTTGCCCTTGGGCGCCTGCGGCTGCCCTTCGGCGCCGAGCAACGAGGTCGTCTGAACGCGAACTTTCGCCGGGTCGACGCCCAGATTGGTCAGCACGCGCGCCGCGACACCCTCGCCTTCGCGAATGAGCCCCAACAGCAGGTGTTCGGTCCCAATATAATTGTGATTGAGCTGGCGGGCTTCTTCGAAGGCGAGTTCGATCACGCGCTTGGCGCGCGGCGTAAAGACCATCTCCTGCTGCACGGTCTGCCCGCCGCGGCCGACGATGGCTTCGACCTCTTGCCGGACTTTGGCGAGGTTGACGCCCAGCGTCTCGAGCACTTTGGCCGCCAAACTCTCACCCTCGGAGATGATCCCCAGCAGGATGTGTTCGGTCCCGATGTAGTTGTTGCCGAGCCGCTGCGCTTCTTCTTGCGCGAGGACGATGCTTCGTCTCGCTCGTTCGGTGAATGGTTCCCACATAGACATACGATTACGGACTCCCTGGACTGCGCGCGGTCTTGGCAGCCGACCCCTGCTCGGAGTTGCGGACCTCGCTGCCCTTACCCTTCGTCATTTGGCCGCCTCCGCGCCAGTCTCGATGGTAAGACTGACATCACAGTCAACGGAGTTTCACCCCGGGGCGTGCCGTGCCACGCTTGCATGCATGCGAAATCCTGGCAAGGAGCGCCCGGATGCGCTACTCTCTAGTCGGGAAACGAAGATGCGCCGGGCGCACCCTGCCTGGCTCCGGACTGCCCGAACCAGGCGGCCACCCACCGGGCTTTCTCATCACGAACCGACGCGCCAAGCTTCCGTTGCCGGGCTGGTCCGCAACCGACGGAAAGCCGACCGCGCCGAAACCGGGAAAGGCGATGATGGACCGACACAAACACGGCCTTGCCCTCGCCGCCAACCGCAAGACGGGCCAGCGCATAGCGCAGCCGGTTGACGGAACCAATAAGCACAGCTCGGTCGCCAAGGTCTCACATACGCTGAGCGTTCCGCTAGCCGAGCGTCTTGAGGAGTTCGCCTTTTTCCAGCGCGTGAGCGAGAGCGCCGTTATCGAGTATTCGCTCAACCGCTTTTTCGAGACCAGCGCGGACGATGCGTTCCTCGGCGAGTTGCTGCGCAAGGGCGGCGCCGGCCGCCGTCGCCGAAGTTAGCTGCACCCCCCTCGGCCGCCACCGAGCAGCTATTTTTGCGCGACCGTAACCGTGGGTGCCGTCGCTTGAGTGCTGACGACGAAATAGTCGTACATCCCCCCAATCCCGTGATCGGGAACCCCGCAAAACATCCAATATCGGCCGGCCTTGGCTGCGACGAAATCGGCATCATCGCTAGAGTTGACCGGCATTCCGTCAGTGAGGTCGATCGTCTCAGCACCCGAGAAGACCGGTGGGTCCGAGCCCTGCACCGGGATGGATTCCGTAATCGGCAATATCTCGAGCGAATGGGGAATCGCACCCGCACCGGCGTTGATCACGTGCATCGAGACGTGCCAACCGGTGGGAACGGTAATCGTCATCTCACCGTGGGCATAGCCGTTAAAGTTCAGCGTGCCGTTGTTGCCGTTCTCGGCCATCTTGATAACGAAATGCACGCTCTTCTTTGCAGCATTGACGGTCATCCACGACGGGTGGATTTGAGTGGTCGCAGCTCGCCCGGCTAACGGCGCGAGCGCAACCACGACCGCCGCGAGGGCGGCCGCAGTCGCTTGTCTCATCGAGACCTCGTCAGTGCTTGGGAAGATGGAAGATGTAGAGTGAGTCGCCGTAAGCAGTTCCGATTTGGAAACTCCCACCCGATGCGACGGCAACGTATTCTTCACCGTCGATCTGGTAGACCATTGGAGCCGCGTTGACCCCCGCGCCGGTTTGGAACTGCCACAGTATCCGGCCCGTCTTGCTGTCGATCGCGTCGAAGTTACCGTTCCCTTCGCCGACGAACGTCAGGCCGCCGGAGGTCGAGACCGTCCCGCCCAACAGCGGATAATCGACTTTGTCTTGCCACGCTACCGCACCGCTGTTGACGTCGATTGCCGAGATCAGGCCGTACTGTTGCTCGGTCGGGATTCCGACGAATGCGCTTCCCAGCCACAACGCTCCCGGCTGGAGCTCTTGCGGCTTGGTGTAGTAGAGCATCGGTTGGTGCAGAGCCGAGACGAAGACGTAATGCAACTTCGGATCGTACGACGTCGGCGACCATTCGGCTCCGCCGTTCGCGCCCGGAAGCATACGCGTTCCCTTCGTGGTCGGCTGCGCGAACATACTCTCCTGCGGGACGAAGTTTTGCGACTTGCGGATCAGCTTACCGGTGCGGCGGTCGACGATGTAGAGCCACCCGGTCTTGCCCGCTTGGGCGACGGCTTCGACCGATTTGCCGCTTCCATCGACGGCGTCGATCAGCACGGGCGGCGAGACTGCGTCGAGGTCCCAGACGTCGTGGGGAACTTCTTGATAGTACCACTTAAGCTTCCCATTCGACGCGTCGATTGCGACCATCGAGTCCGTGTACAGGTTGTCGCCGGGCCGGATGGCGCCGTACAGGTCGGGCGACGGGTTGCCGGTTGAAACGAAGATCGTGTTCATCGCCGGATCGACCGCCGGCGTCATCCAAACCTCGCCGCCGCCGCGCTTCCAGGCGTCGGCATACTTCGGATAGGCGGCCTTTTCGGCGGAAATATCGCGGTGCAGATCGGCGCCGTCGGCCGTGGTCGGCGTGAACTTTCCGGCCCAGTGCTGGGCGTCGGTCGAGTACCAACGCCAAACGAGCTTGCCGTCAGTTTGGGCGAACGCCGAGAGCGAGCCCCGGATCCCGTACTCCCCGCCCGCTCCGCCGACGAGCACCATGTTCTTGTAGATGAGCGGCGCCATCGTGAGCGAGTAGCCACCGGCGTTGTCGCCGGCCTGGACCGACCATTTAATCTTGCCCGTCGCTTGATCGAGCGCGACGAGCTTGCCGTCGAGCTGGCCGAGATACACGAGCCCACCGGCGATCGCAACGCCGCGGTTGACCGGTCCGCAGCAGAAGATCGTCGTACCAAGCTTGGGTTGATATTGCCAGAGTCGCTTGCCGGACTTGGCATCGATCGCGAATACATGGTCGTACGCCGTCGTGACGTACATTTTCCCGTCGACAACCACCGGGGTGGTCTCGAACGGCTGGGCGACTGCGGTTTGAAAGACGAACGCCGGGACGAGTCCGGCAACGTTGGACGTATTGATTTGATCGAGCGCAGCATAGCGGTCGTTCGAATAGTCGTGCCCGTACATTAGCCAATCGGACGACGATCGGGCTTGTTGCAGATCGACGGCCGAGATCGTTTTTACTTGGGCATTTGCCGCTGCCGTCAACAGCGCGAATGCGAGTCCAAGAGCGGCGAAATATCGCATCGATGCCTCCTGTCGGTCTTCGCGCGCGAAGTCGCCCGTTAATGGCGATCACTCACGGCTCATGCCAAGTCTAGGCAAGCAACGTTCGGTTGACAAGGCGGGGTGGCAACCTTGGAGCGATTCTTTCACAACGCGGAAATAGGTGAGAATATTCCTCCGTAACGCGAAATTCACACCAGCGCGTCGAAGTGGAATTGCCGATGCGGCGGTTGCTTCGACGCTCGGCTCGGCGCGTGATCGCGCTCCTTCTCCTCGGCGCCGTCGTCGCGCCCGCGTGTACGTTTCAGGCGATGGCGGCCGAGACGACTGGAGCGATCGTCGGGCGGATCCTGTCGGGTGACGAGCGGCCGATCGCCGGCGTTCGGGTCGATGCCGCCTCGCCGTCGGGGCGGGCGCAAGCCGTCAGCGATCCGACCGGGCGGTTCACGCTCGTCGGGCTGTCGCCCGACACCTACATCGTCGCCGCCTCGGCGAGCGGGTACTCGTCAACCAGCCTGCGCGGTGTAACGGTTCTGCCCGGCGGCCGCGTGACCGTCGAGCTTCATCTCGCGCGCGAACTCCACGAGATCGCCCACGTCGTTGCGCGCGGCGGGACCGGAATCGGGTTTGGCGAGACCCAAGCCGTCGTCCGCGTCGGCGGCGACACCGCCCGGGGCCCGGCCGCTGCCGGCGGCGCCGGCCTCGGCACGTACATGCAAGGCAGCGTGC
>JBOHTW010000187.1:0-2812 GCA_050733835.1 Vulcanimicrobiaceae bacterium
GGCCCGCCCTCCGTTTTCAAATCAAATCTTCCGCCGGATATGCGCCTTTTTACGCCGCCGCTAACACATGTCAAAGAATACCGTCAGGAAATATGTTCGCTCGCTCGTTGCGCCGCATGTTGACCGCGTGGCGCCCCCGGCGGCCCCTTGAAACTGTACCAGGCTTGGCCACTTCAAACTGTACCAGCCCGAGCGTTGTGAGTTTTGTCGCAAGGTTGGCTACGCCGTGCCCTTGGCCTGCCGAGTTCGAGCGATGAGGCTGTGCTCGTGGAGTCGGTAGCTCTTGCCGCGGATTTCGATGAGGTGGCTGTGGTGCATCAGGCGGTCCAAGAATGCGGCGACTGCCGGCGTGTCGCCGAAGAGCTTGGGCCAATCTTCGAGCGGCCGGTTGGAGGTGAGGATCGTCGACGCGCGCTCGTAGCGGCGCATGACGATCTCGAGCAAATCTTCGGCTGCGCTGGACGGTAGTTTGCGCATGCCCAAATCGTCGACAATCAAGAGTGGAATCTCGCTGTACGCCGCGATCACCGCTGCACGTTCCCCGGTAGCGCCGGCGAGCAGCAGTTCTTCGAAGAGCAGGTGCGCCTCGCGGTAGAACACGCGGAAACCGGCGTCGATGGCGGCCATGCCGATTGCCTGTGCGACGTGGCTCTTGCCGACGCCGCTGTTGCCGAGCAGCAAAACGTCCTCGCGCTGTTCGATGAAGCGGCCGGTGGCAAGTTCGAAGATGAGAGCGCGGTCCAGGGCGTTGAACTTCCAATCGAACGTGTCGAGCGTCTTTGGATCGCGGAATCCGGCGCCTTTCACTCGGCGCTCGACCAGCCGATCGCGTCGTCGCTGCAGCTCGTCGTGGACGAGAAGCCCGATGAAGTCCAGTGGGCCCAGGTTCTGAGCTCTGGCCTGCTGCGAACGAACGGTCAGCACATCGGCCATGCCGCCCAGGCGGAGCTGCCGGAGCGCGCGGTCGAGTTCGTCGTTGGTCATGGACGTACTCCTTGGGTGAGCGTCGCGAAGTGCTTGGTGTAGGTCTCGATTTCCGCGATGATACGATCCTGGGTCTTCAACGTGAGCGGCGTCGCATGGTGTTCGAGGTAGGTGCGTACGAAGCGCAAGCTCGACGAGTTTGCGGTCGCGGCGAACGAGCACGCACGCTCGACGGCATCGACCTCGTAGCGCCGCAAGAGGTCGAGCATCCCAAAGAGCGCACGCAGTGCCACGGCGCCGCGTTCGTCGACGAGCCTGTGGGCAAAAGCTCCGCAGCTCGGCCCGGCGCCTGCGATACGAGCGACGAGGTTCTCAAGCTTCGGCGGCGTCTGTTTGGGCCGATCGTCATCGTGAGTACGGCGCTGGCCTTTGAGCTGGGCGATGGGGTGCTCGCGAATGCACTCGTGGGTTGTGGAATCGACGATCCGCAGCCACAAGCGGCCGACCTGAACGGTCACCTTACCGCCAACGTAACGGGGCGGCGCCGAGTAATACGCGCCGTCGACTTCGACGTGCGCGTCGAAGTGCACGACGCGCGGGCAGATGCGGTAGTATTCGAACCGCTTCGCCGGCAGCGGCGAGAGGAACGGCCGCTCCTCTTCGAACATTGTCCGAACTTGGCGTTTGGTCGTGCCGTGAATGCGCGTCATCGCCCAGCGCTCGTCCCAGCGCTCGAGATGCGCGTTCTGCTCCTCAATGCTCTCGAAGCGTCGACCTTTGAGCGCGGTATCTTGCGTGTAACCGACTTCCGACTCGATCTTGCCCTTGAGATCCGGAGCGTACGGTCGGCAGGGAAGCGCAACGACGCCGTGGTGTTCGAGGAAGGCGGCGTAGAGCGCGTTGAGCTGCGGATCGTAGAGGTCGGGCTTGAGCACGCCTTCCTTGAGGTTATCGAGCCGGATCGTTTTGGGGACGCCGCCGAACTTGGCGAAGGCCGCCTCGTGCAGCTTGCACCACGTCTCGCTCGATGAATTCCATACGGTCGTGCGAAACGCCGCACGGCTGTTGCTCAACTTCATGACGAACAGCCGCGGTTTGCAATACTTGCCGGTGCGCGGATGGCGAGTTGGCGCGCCCTCACCGTAATCGACCTGCGCCTCGGCGCCGAGTTCCGTTTCGAAACGGCAACTGATTTTGGGATCAGTCGGCCGCAACTTTCCGACGAACCGTTTTACCGCGTTGTAGGCGCGATCGTAGCCGTGGTGCTCGACCAAATCCTGGTAGATCGCGACAGCGTTGCGGCCTTTGGCGACCTCCGCCTCGATGAATGCGCGGTGCGCCTCGCAGACGCTCCGCGATCGGGGGTCGGCGACCGCTTCGGCCGGCGAGCCCGGCCGTGATTCGGTGGCCACTTTCTGCGCTGAAAGTGTACCGCCGCCGGGGTCGGTGGCCACCTCCGGTACCGTGGCCGGTGCCGGAGGCCCGGCGCTAGCCTCGCGCGCGATGCGCCGAATCGTCGCCCTATGGAAGCCCGTCTCGCGCGCAATCCGCCGTTCGCTCCAGCCCAGCCGCAGAAGCCCCGTGATCGACTCTCGTTCGTTCATGCTCAGTTGGTTCATAAACGGCGTCTTGCGACGTCGCCCCGGCATGCTCGGGCTGGATCACCTCATCGCTGGTACACTTTCAAGCCGCAAAGTGGCCACCGACCCCTGGTACACTTTCAACCGGCCACGGGTGGTACACTTTGGGTGGCCGCCGAGGCCCGCAAGTAAAGTTCGAGTACGTTCAAGAGAAAGTCGTCCCGAGTTACTACCTCGATGAAGTACGGCGCTACGGACTCGTCCGGAAAGTCCTTGACGTTCTGGGTTACGATTTGGTCTGCTCGCCC
>JBOHTW010000188.1:0-2344 GCA_050733835.1 Vulcanimicrobiaceae bacterium
GCTCGTAGGCGAACAGGCCGCGATCGAGGTTGATCTCATGGGTCCACGGGTCGGTAAACCCATGCGCACCGCTGGCGCGCATGAACCACGCGAAGATCGTCGGTTTGATCGGCACGGGGCCCGGAACGGTGCGATCGCCCAACCGGGAGACGACCGCATCCCAACTCGGTTGCAACCGCCGCGCGAGCTCCGTCGGCGACTGCGCGACGGAACCGCGGGCAAGCGCGTCCATCTCGGCGTGAGCCGCCCCGACGTTGGCTTCGAGCATCGTCGCGGCCTTATTCGCAAGCGCCGTGACGGCTTCGGGGCCGGTGCGCTCTCGGTGGAGCACGAGCTTCTGTTCGACCGGGATGCGTTCGTAGTTCAGTCCCCAACTGCCGAGAAACCACAGGAACACAAATGCAAGCAGCGCGAGGGTTGCGACGAGCGCGCGGCCGACACGCCCGATGAGATCGGGCAGATTCCGGCTGCGTAATAACCCGATCCACCAAACCACGAGGAGCGCGAGCGCGGCGATCAGCAAGCCGTCGCCGACCGCAAACGGGATCGGCCCCGTAAGACTGCGAACCGCGCGGTCGAGCGCCGGATAGGCCCCGTTGCTGTACGTTTGCTCGATCTGAGGCGCGGGAAACCGATAGAACCCGGCGGCGATCGCCAGAACGATCAAGCCGAGTTGAAGTCGCCGCAGGGCCGAGATTCCAAGCACGTCCGGGTGCTAGGGATCGCGCGGATCGTCGCGTCGAAACAGCCCTTGCGCGCGGCCCAGATGCAGCAGCAGGCCGCAGCCGCCGAGGGTGAGGATCACGAACAGCGAGGAGACGATCGCGACGTTGCCGCCGGAGACGCTGCCGCCGCAGAAATTGACCAAGGCCGCGACGCTTGCCAGTTCGAGTCGCCGGAACGGGTTCGAGGCGCGACCGTCGATGCGGGCGGCGACCGCGAGCGCATCGTTGGGATCCCAGGCGGCGTTGTCGACGATGTCGGCAATGATCCCGGTCTTGTCGATGAAGATCAAGCGATCGTTGTGGATGAAATCGTCGGCTGCGTCGCGGACGGAAGAGATGCCGAACGCATCGAGCATTCGCCCGACGACCGACGGCTCACCGGTTAGCAAGCTCCAGCGGCTGCGGTCGACCGCAAATCGATTCGCATACCGAGCGAGGATCGCCGGCGAGTCGAAGCGTGGATCGATCGTGATCTCGACGATGTGATAGCGCTTGGGATCGAGATGATGCTGGGCGTAAGCGAACTTGCCGCTGATTGCCGGACACAGATCGGCGACCGAGCAGCGGGTGAACACAAAACTCAACAGGACGACGCGGCCGCGAAAGTCAGCGAGTCGGACGAGCTTGCCGGCTTGGTCGACGAGTGCGCCGGTTGGCGCGGCTTGGCCGGCCGTGAGCGTCTGCTTCACCGATGCATCGGGCAGGCCCGCGACAAACCGGGTTGCCGCGCGAACGTCGATAAGCCGCCGGCGCGCCGGTTCGAGTAGGGCGTCGACGGTCTCGCCCGCGATCAACCGCGTCCGCCCGTCCAACCCGTAGCGCCGGGTTCCAGCCGGCAGCATCGCGGGCACGGGATCGTTACGGATCACGGCGTAGCCGCGGCCCGCGCCGAGCACGGTGCCGTGAATCGGCACGAGCGGGCCCGCCTGCGCCGCCGGCGCGGCGAGCAGCAGCCCACCTCCGGCGAGCACTGCCGCGACGAGCAGCTTGAGCGGCGCGCGGTTCATCCGATGAGGTCCGCAAAATCGTGGGTGAGCTGGCCGACCGAATCCGTCCAATCGCCCAGTGCCCGCAGCCGTCCATCCGGTCCGATGAAGTATATCCCCGAGCTGTGGCTGACGTCGTAGTCGGCCGGCTGCTTTGAATTCGGGACGATCTGAGACCAAACGTGATAGGCCCGATAGACCGGCGCCAATTGCGCCGGGCTGCCGGTCAACCCGACCACCCCGTCGCCAAACCGCGCGACGTAGCTTGCCATCGCCTGCGGCGAATCGCGCTTGGGGTCGACGGTGACGAACACGATCCGCGCGTCGCCGGCTCGCGGTCCGAGATTCGCCCGCGCGCGAACCAACTTCGCAAGCGTCTCGGGGCAGACGTCGGTGCAATGCGTAAAACCGAAGAACAGCGCGACTGCACGGCCCCGAGCAAACGTCAGCGCGTACGGTTTGCCGGCCGAATCGGTGAGTGTGAAATCGTACGCAAGGTTACGTTGCCCGGCATAGTGTGCTACGGCGAACCCGGTAATCGCCACGACTGCCGCGACTGCGACCAAGATCGCAGCGACCGTTGAACGCTTGAGACCGCGCATGGGTCTCGATTTCGCGCACGATGGAGCGTCG
>JBOHTW010000189.1:0-7203 GCA_050733835.1 Vulcanimicrobiaceae bacterium
CACTGCTCGCTTGATGTGTCGGAGCGCGTTTTTGACATCTGCGGTGCCCGCGCAACCTTTCGCAACCTTCCGCTCGAACAGATTTACCGCGACGTTCGAACCTTCACGCTCCACTTCCGGGATGACCTCTACATGATTCGCGTAGCCGAAGGTCTGCTTGATCCATCCCGCTTCGAAGCCAAAGGAAAATACAAGCGCCTCGACGGTTCGCCGGTTCCGCCCCAAGGCGCATGAGCACAGCCGGAGCCGACTTGCTTCTGCGCGATCCTCGGCGAGCGATCGGGGCGGGGGGCGCTCGTCTTGGGTTTGCAATCGGCATCGTCGCGATGATTCTCATTGCCGTTGCGCCCACGGTCGCGCCGCAAGACACGCTCAGTACATCCGCGGCCGTCTTGCATCCGCCATCGGCCGCGCACCTGCTGGGCACCGATCGTCTGGGCCGCGACGTTTTTTCGCGTTTCCTCGCCGGTGGCCGGCTGATAGAGATCCTGTCGATTTCGGCTGGCCTGCTCGCCGCCGGCCTCGGCGCCGTGGTCGGCCTCACGAGCGGTTACGTGGGTGGCGTCGTCGACTTGATCTTGATGCGCGGCGTCGACGTGCTGCTCGCGCTGCCGCCGATTTTGTTGATCCTCGTCGTCGCAGCCGTGCTTCCGCGGAGCAATGTTACTGTCGTCGTGCTCGTCGGCGTACTCTTAGCGCCCGGTGCGGCCCGCGTCTTGCGCGGCCTAGCGCAGCAGTACGCCGCCCGCGAGTTCGTGGCAGCAGCCGAAGCGGCGGGCGCGCGCTGGTACGAGGTGTTAGCCCACGAGATCATGCCCAACGTACGCGGACGGTTGTTGCTCGAAGTGGCGCTGCGCACCGGTTTCGCCGTCGTCTTGATCAGTTCGTTAAATTTCCTCGGACTTGGCGTCTCTCCGCCGGCGCCCGACTGGGGCCTGGAGATCAATGAAGCGCGCGCGGTCGTGACGCTGGCCCCCTGGACCGTGCTTGCGCCGGCACTCGGGCTCGCGCTCCTCGTCGCCAGCGTGAACCTGGTCGCTACGGGGATGGCGCAGGCGCGCGAGTGAGCACCGTGCTCTCAGCAAAGAACATCACGGTCATCCGCGCCCAGTGTCCGGACGGCACTCCGCTCTACGCCGTCGATGACGTTTCGTTCGACATCGAAGCCGGTGCCACGCTTGGCATTGCGGGCGAATCGGGCAGCGGAAAGACGACCCTCGTCCACGCGCTTCTCGGCCACACGCGACGCGGGATGACCGCCGGTCGCGGCACGATCCGCATCGACGATGTGACGCTCCCGCTTACGTCATCGACCGCATTCGCCTTATTGCGAGGGCCAGTGATCGCGCTCATGCCGCAACAAGCGAATTCCGTCCTCGACCCGATCGTCACCGTTGGAGCGCAGCTCGCCGAAGCGCAGCGTGCGATCGTCGGCCGCCAAGCCGGCACAGCACCGCCTCACGACATCGCCGACACACTGCACGAACTCGGTTTCGACGATCCCGAGGTCATTTTGCGCCGCTATCCGCACCAGATCAGCGGTGGTCAGCGTCAACGGATAGCGCTGTGCATGGCGCTCGTCGGCGACCCGGCCGTCGTCATCCTCGACGAAGCCACGACCGATTTCGATGTCATCACGCAAGAAACCGTCCTCTCGGTGATCCGCGACATTCAACGTGCGCGCGGCTTCGCGCTCATCGCCGTAAGCCACGATCTGCGGGTCCTGCGCGATATGTGCCGGCGCCTGCTGATCATGTACGGAGGACGGGTTGTCGAGTCTGGGCCGACGACGGAACTGCTTTCGGAGCCGAAGCATCCTTATACGGCGCGGCTCGTGGAACGCTTTCATCTCGGCCCGCTCGGCAAACGGCAGTCTTCGCAGTTCGCCGAGTTGACCTTGGACGCCCAAACGCGGGATGGATGCGCCTATCACAACGCCTGCGAGTTGGTGCGCGCGAAATGCGCCGAGGACCCGCCCTTTGTTCCCGTTCGACCCGCGCACGTCACCCGTTGCTGGTTCCCGGCGGAGGTGCGCTATCAACGGACCGCCCCTGGCGGCGACGCGCTAGCGAACGCCCGGCGCAGCGATCTCCCAGCACGGCAACAGCCGCTACTCGACGTGCGGGGCCTTTACGCGTCGCACCGCCACGGCCCGTTCGGCGGCGCGCACACGGTCGTCCTGCGCAACGTCACTCTCGACCTGCTCGAGGGTGAGGTCGTCGCGGTCGTCGGTGAGAGCGGGAGCGGGAAGACGACGCTGGCGCGCGTGTTGATTGGGCTGCACCGTCCGGATCGCGGCACCGTCACCTTCGACGGGCAGCCGCTGGCCGGGAAGCCCGCGGCAGCCCGTCCGCTTGCATTGCGGCGCGACGTTCAGATTATCTTTCAAAACCCTGGCAACTCACTTAATCCACAATCGACCGTCGCGGACATCCTTCGCCACCGGATTCGCACGTTCGAAGGAATCTCCGGCGAAGCCGCGCGGAAGCGTATGGCGGAACTGCTCGACTGGGTTCGACTCCGCCGGGACGCCCTGGGCTCGCGTCCCGGTGGCCTCAGCGGCGGCGAGCAGCAACGCGTCGCAATCGCGCGCGCGCTCGTCGGCTCGCCGCGCCTGTTGATCTGCGATGAGATTCTGTCATCGCTCGACGTCCTCATGCAAGCGAGGATCCTCGAGTTGCTGCGCGAGATTCAGGGCTCACGCCGATTCTCGCTGCTCTTCATCTCGCACGACATGAGTCTAGTCGGCGCGATCGCCCGCCGCATAGCAGTCTTTCGTCGCGGCGTGGCGTGCGAATTCGGTTATGCGGGCGACGTCATCAACCGCCCGCAGCACGACTACACCAGAGAACTCGTGCATGCCGCATATCTGCTCGATAAGACGCCCCAAACCACTACCGACGCACAAGGAGAGGTACGAATTAGATGATGAGATCATACGACCGGCGATCCATCTCTCGACGAGGCGCGATCGCACTTGGGCTCTCCGGGCTCGCAATCGCCGTGCAGCCTGGTATTGCGCGCGCCGCGCAAGCACCGATGGGCGGGACGTTGCGCGTGGGCATGGGCGCCACGGGCCCCTCCGAACCGATCGACCCAGTCACCGGGTTTAGCAGCCAAACGCTGCCGTTCATCCAGTTCGACCGGCTCACGTGGATGAGCGCCGATCAGCGGGTCGTCCCAGAGCTCGCCACGAGTTGGGAGAGCAACCCTGCGCTCAGCCGGTGGACGTTTCACCTGCGAACCGACGTGAAGTTTCACGACGGAAAGCCGCTGACCTCAAACGATGTCGTGCGGACGTTTCAACGGATGCTTCATCCGAAACTCGCCTCCCAAGCGTATCGCATCTTTTCGCTCGTGCTCGATTCCGACGGCATCCGAGCGCAAGACGACCATACAGTCGTCTTCAACTGCAAAGCACCGTGTTGGAACCTCCCCGCGCTCGTTAGCGACAGCCACGTCTCGATCGTTCCAGCGGACTCGCCGATGGACGAATACATTACCAAACCGATCGGGACCGGGGCATTTATGTTCGCGGAATACAGTCCCGGCAATTACCTCTACACGACCCGCAATCCCAACTATTGGCGCAAGGGGTACCCGACGCTCGACGGGATCCGGGTCTTCAACGTCGCGGACGTCGCGCAACGCGCCGCGGGCCTCGTCTCTAATCAATTCGACCTCATCATCGACCTCAGCGCGGTCGCCGTCGAGTCCCTGAAGACCAACCCGCAGTACAAAATCAGCAGCATCCGGTCCGGCAACTGCATGAACTTTAACATGGCCGCCGACCAAAAGCCGTTCGATGACAACCGCGTGCGCACGGCGCTCAAACTCGCCTGCGATCGCCAAGGGCTGGTGAATGTGGTTTGGCTCGGCGAAGCGACCGTCGGTAACGATCAGCCCATTTCGCCGGCCAGCCGGCTCCACACTAACCTTCCGGCGCCACCGTACAACGTTGCACGCGCGAAGGAGCTGCTCGCGCAGGCCGGTTACCCGAATGGGATCGACCTTACGCTGACAACCGGTCCGATCGCCGTCGGTGCCGTGGAGCAGGCCGTCGCATACAAACAGCAAGCGGCGGCGGCCGGCATTCGGATCAACGTCTCACAAGTACCGGCCAGTGGTTACTACTACAACGTCGACGCCGGGAAGTGGAACTTCTTCGTCGAGCCATGGACGATGCGGCCGGACGATGCCCTCTTCTTTATCGAGTACGCGCCACGCGGAACGACGATACCACCGACGCACTGGACTCCCCCACAATATCTCCGCATGCTCAACACGGCACGGGAAGCTGCCGGAACGAAAGACCGGCTCGCCAAGTTTGCCGCGCTCTCGAAGTTCGTGGCGGAGGAAGGGCCGTCGGTTTCGCCCGTCTACACCAACAACATCGACGCGCATTCGATCAAGGTGTTGAATTACGAACCCAACCCGGTCGCCTTCTATCGCACGTACTGGAATTTAGGCCTGCGGGGCTGAGGTCGATGATCGTATCGGCCGACGACGCTCAGCTTCTGGCAGGTCCCGACGAACACCATGCGAGTTTGAAATTCGGGCGGATGCTCGCGGCCCGTCTCGCTTTCTCGCTGGTCGTCCTCTTCGTTCTGAGCGTCGTCGTCTTTGCCGCCACGACGGTTCTGCCGGGGAACGTCGCGGACATCGTGCTTGGTCAAGACGCGACCCCGGCCGCCCGCGCGGCGCTCGTCGAGCGCTTGCATCTCGACCGCCCAGCTCCCGTGCGGTACGTCACATGGCTCGAGGGCGCGCTGCACCTGGACTTCGGCAAATCGCTGCAGTCCGACACGCCGGTGTGGCCCGCTGTCGCCGACGCGTTCGGTCGTTCGTTGATCCTCGCCGCGGTGGCCGGCGTCGTGATGATCGTCAGCGCCGTCCTCGTCGGTTTGTGGGCGGGCCTTCGGGTGGGCACGCTCGGGGATCGCCTCTTCACATTATTGACCTTCGGCGCGCTCTCAATGCCCGAGTTCGTCTTGGGCGCGATCCTGATCTGGCTGTTTGTTATCGTGTTCCCGATATTGCCGGCGCTCAGCCTTGTCGGTCCGGACACGTCGCTCGCCGCCTGGATCACCCTGCTCGTGTTACCGGTGGCGACCATCGTTCCGGTGACGGGCGCGTACATCGTGCGAACGATGCGCTCGGCGGTGATCGAAGTCGCACGCGCCGACTTCATCGAAATGGCCGCCCTGCGTGGTTTGTCGCCGCGTTGCATCGTGTGGCGGCACATCCTCCCCAACGCCCTCGTCCCGATGATTAACGTATTGACGCTCAACTTGGGGTGGCTCGTCGGCGGCATCGTTGTCGTCGAGGTGCTCTTCCAATATCCGGGGATCGGCCGGCTACTCCTCGAGTCGGCGCAGCAGCGGGACATCCCGATGGTGCAGGGAGCGGCGCTCGTGATCGGGACCGTCTATGTCACCCTGAATCTGGTCGCGGACGTCGCAATCAGCTTTCTCGATCCACGCGTCGGGCGGCTGTCGGTGCGGCCGTGAAACCGATCGACTTCGCAGTCATTCGCGCACGCCAGCTCCTTACCGTCGGCGAAGGCCGCAACGGTCCGCGCCGTGGCGCGGAACAGCGGCACATCGACGTGATCTCGAACGGCGCGCTCGTCGCGTCCGGAGGTCGTATCGTCGCCGTCGGACCAAGCGCCGAGATCGAGCGTGACTACGACCTCAGCGCAGCCCACGTGATCGACGCGGCGGGCCGCGTCGTCATGCCGGGTCTGGTCGATTGTCACACGCACCCCGTTTTCGCGGGACTCCGGTGCGAGGAATACGCCGAGCTCCTCGCCGGCGCGTCGAAGCAGGAAGTCGTGCAGCGTGGCGGTGGCATCTGGCACACGGTCACCGAAACCCGGGCCGCATCCCAGGCTGAGCTGGAGCGCCTGCTCACCGGATATCTCCAGCGCATGGTACGCGGCGGCACGACGACGGTCGAAGCGAAAAGCGGGTACGGCCTCACCGCCGAAACCGAGCTGCTGCACCTGGAACTATTGCAGCGCGCCGCCGATCGGTTGCCGTTACGCATCGTGCCAACGTTTCTCGGTGCGCATATCGTCCCACGAGATCAAACCGCAGCGGCATACGCATCCGAGATCGTCGACAACATTCTCCCGCGGGTCGCCGCCCAAGGCATCGCGCGCTTCAATGACGTCTCCACAAGCCCTACCACGTTTCCCCAGCCGCTCGCTTCCCTAATGGTCGGACGCGGCGTCGAACTCGGACTGCCGGCTCGGATTCACACGGATGGAGGGGTCTCGAGCGGCGGCTGGCGCTTTGCCGCCGAGCACGGTGCAATTAGCGCCGACCATCTCACGTTTACGCCCGACGAAGAGATCGACGCCGTCGGGTTAACGCCGACGGTCGCGACGCTGATTCCGCCCGCCGAGCTTTATTACCGTACTGCGCGGCGTGCGAACGCACGCCGCTTTATCGAAGCCGGTGTCGCTGTCGCAATCGCGACCGACTTCTGCTCGAGCATTCACTACGCGACGCTTTACCATTGCATCGCGTTCGCTGCGGCGTGGTACGTGATGACGCCGGAAGAAGTTATCGCCTCGGTGACCGTCAATGCGGCCTATGCGCTCGGGATGGGCGCTGATGTCGGGACGCTGGCGCCGGGAAAATTTGCCGACCTCGTCGTCCTCGATTTCGCCGACTATCGGATGCTCGCGTTCGCAATGGCGGCGTCGAGCATCGAGCAGGTTGCGATCGGCGGCCAAGTCGTCTATTCAAATGGTGCAAGCTGATGCTGCAGACGCTACAGCCACCCGAACCACGATCGCTCCGTAGCGTGCTTGGGCGTTTTCCGACCGGCGTCACCGTCGTGACGACGATGCACCGTGGCGAACCCTACGGGGTCACGGTGAACTCGTTCACCTCCGTCTCGCTGTCGCCGCCGCTCGTGCTTGTTTGCATTAAACGCGGCAGCCGCTTCTTGATGGCGGTCGCCGCTCACGGTGCCTTCGCCGTCAACGTCATGAACGACGATCAGGTGCATGTTGTAAAGCTGTTCGCTCAGCGCGATCGCGATCCGCGCGACGTTTGCGCCGACATGACGATCTCGCCGCTCGGCGTCCCGCTCTTGGCGGGGTCGATCGCGTATCTCGATTGTACGGTGAACGCGATGTACACGGCCGGCGACCACGCCATCTGCGTCGGTGAAGTCAAGGGTATGCAGATG
>JBOHTW010000190.1:0-3136 GCA_050733835.1 Vulcanimicrobiaceae bacterium
CGTCATGACGGTTGCCGCGCTTGTGCTGGGCGTTGGCTTGGGTTTCGTGGCCAACCCGACGGCCGCCGGGCGGTTTTTCACGCCGCAAGGTCAATCGGGCGCCGAGCGGTCGCGAATGGACGGCATCAAGGGTATCTTGGCGCAGGTTCCGGCCTATCCGTTTGGCGCCGGCCTCGGCGTCACCGGCGCCGGCGGGCACTTGCGCCCGGGACCGCAGCAGTTTGATTTCTACGTCGACAATCACTACATGGCCGAACTGATCGGCGCCGGTCCAATCGGGCTTGGGCTGTTCTTGGTACTCCAAGGCTGGATTTTGGTGCGGACGTTGATGCTGGCGCGCGACATTCGCGAGCCGGCATTACGCGCGACGATCGTCGGGATTGCCGGCGGCCAGGTGTCGATGCTCGCCGGCGGGATCGCGACCCAAGGCATCTTCGATCTATCGCCGTTCTCGATCGTCTTTTGGCTGTTTTCGGGTCTGATCGCTTTCCCTCACCAACTCGTGGAGGATCAATCGTGCGCAGAGTAACGAGCATCGTGACCGGCGGGGCCGGGTTTCTTGGGAGCCATCTCGTCGACGCGCTCGTCGGGCGCGGCGAAGCGGTGATCTGCATCGACAATCTCTCGACGGGTTCGCTGCGGAACGTCGCCGGCGCGATCTCATCGGGGCAAACCACATTCGTGTTTGCCGACGTCGCGGGGCCGCTCGCCGATTTGCAGCAGACGATCGCCGAGCTCCGGCTCGACCGGCTCGATTGCATCTATCATCTCGCATCGCCGGCGAGTCCGGCGGCGTATGGCGCGCACCCGTTAGAGACGCTGGCGGTCAACGGCCCCGGAACGTTGGCGCTGATCGAGATCGCGCTGGCGGCGCGGGCGCGCTTCGTCTTCGCATCGACATCGGAGATCTACGGCGACCCGCTCGAGCACCCGCAGCCCGAGAGCTATTTCGGCAACGTCAATCCGATCGGTCCGCGCGCCTGTTACGACGAGGGCAAGCGATTCGGCGAAGCCGCCGTCGCCGCCGCCGTCGGCGCCCGCGGGCTCGACGGCCGGATCGTCCGGTTCTTCAACTGCTACGGTCCGCGGATGGATCGCGGCGACGGCCGGCTGATCCCGGCGCTCATCGACGCGGTCACCGAATCGCGACCGTTCCCGATTCACGGGTCGGGCGCGCAGACCCGTTCGCTAACGTTCGTCGACGATGCGATCGATCTGCTCCTGCGGGTTGCGGATCGGCCACAGACATCGCTGGCGCCGGTCAATATCGGCAACGACGATGAACGCTCGGTCGAGGAGATCGCTCGCGTGCTCGCGCGGATTCTCGATCGACCCTACGTTGCCGAGCACGTGCCGGCGCGTCCCGAGGACCCGCAGCGCCGGCGCCCCGAGTTGACGCGCGCCCGAACGTACGACTGGGAGCCGGCGACGCCGCTCGAAGCCGGTCTGCGCGCAACCACCGAGTGGTTTGCCCGGGAAGGTCTCGCATATGCTTGAGATCGGCATCGGTGGTCGCGAACGCGACGCGGTCGTCCGGTCGTACGCAATCGCCGGCATCGACGTCGCAATCGAGGCGCCGCCGGCGGTTGCCGCGGTGCTGGCGCGCATGATCCCGCGCCAGCGCGCCGACGGCAGCGCGCGCGTCATTCGCGGCGGAATTACGGTCGCCGTCGCCGAGCGGCGCGAGATGTGGCGAATCGCCGAAGCGCGGACGGGTCTCATGTCGGAACTGAAGACGTCGACGGCGCTGCCCGACGTCGCCGATGCGGCCTGCGCCGCCGCGGCCGGGGCGGCTGCCGACCTGTTCGGCGGCTCGCACGTTCACGGATTCGTCATCGAGAAGGGGCCGCTCAATCTGGCGCTTGCGGCCGGCGATCTCGATCGCGCATTGTTGGTTGCCGTGCACCTCATCGCGCGTGGTTGGAGCATGGTTGCAAATATCGAAGTCCTCGCATCGCCCCAAGCTCGCACCGTCGAACCCTATCATAAGCTGTTGTCGATTCCGGCCGGCATGCTCGCGTCGCTGCCGCTGGTGTTGCGGCGCCCCGTCGAGGCGTCGCCGTGGTACGTCGGCACGGGCGGCATCCGCTTCTATGCCGTCGACCCGGCGGCGGCCGTTGGACCGCAGGCGTGGTCGACGGCTGGCGTCGATGTGCGCGCCGCCTTGACCATCGATGAAGTTTCGCATCCGGTTCCGGTGATTCTCGCCGAGCGCCGGCCGCAGTCCATCTTTTCCGACGCGCGCGAAGGCCATCTGTTCGCGGGACCCCCGATCGCAACCGCGGATGCCGTGGAGACTTGGGTCGCCGAATGCGCGTAGCATTCATCGATCAATCGGGGTCGGCCGCCGGCGGCGCGGAAGAGAGCCTCGCGCTCTTGCTCGACCATCTGCCGGACGATATCGATCCGCTCGTCATCACGTTCGACGAAGGACCGTTCGCCGATCGACTGCGTGCGCGCGGCTACGCCGTCGCGACGGTCGCGCTGGCCGGGGCCATCAGCCGATCGACCCGCGAGCGGCCGCAACTGCTGGGGCTCGCCTCGATCCCAAGTGCGGCGTTCGCACTGGCCGGACTGCTTCGGCGCGAACGCATCGACGTCGTCCATACGAACACGGTCAAAGCGCATTTCGTCGGGGGCGTCGCCGCGCGGCTCGCACGGTTGCCGTGCATCTCCCATCTGCGCGATCTGCTCGAGGGGCGGTCGCTGGTTGCGCTCCGGGCGGTCTGCGCGCTGTGCTCGCAAGAGCGCATCGCCATCTCGGGCGCGGTCGCAAAGTGGTATGCGCTGCGGTCCACCCACGTGATCGACGAGCCGCTCGACGCCGGCGCGCTGGCCGGAACCGTCGATCGCGCCGAGGCCCGGCGGGCCCTGGGTCTGCCGCTCGATGGGCCGATCGTCGCAATGGTCGGCCGCATCAACCGCTGGAAGGGACAAGACCGCTTCATCCGCGCCGCGGCGCTGACGCGCGATCGCGTCCGCGCCCACTTTGCAATCGTCGGATCGGCCATCTTTCGCGATGCCGACTTCGTCGCCGAGTTGGAAGCCGAGGTCGATCGCCACGGTCTGCGCGACGCGTTCACGTTCGTTCCGTGGGTGACCGAGGTTGCGAGCGCCTACGCGGCGATCGACCTGC
>JBOHTW010000191.1:0-9942 GCA_050733835.1 Vulcanimicrobiaceae bacterium
CGATCGAGAAAGGCCGCAAAGAGCGCGGTTCGGATTCTTACGACCGCGCCGTTCGCACCGGTGCTGTTAAACGACATGAAGAGGCCGACATTGGCGTCGAGGATCAAATGCAGATCACTGTGGAAGACCTCCGTATCGCCGGCGTGCCCGATGATGCGGCGACCGTTGCGGTTTTCGTCGTAGAAGCCCAAATCGAAGCCGTTGAGTCCGGGGGCTTCGGTGTGCTGGGGAGTGTGCATGAGGCGTGCCGTCGCGGGTTTGAGGATCTGCCTTGCACCCAATCGGCCGTTCTGGAGTTGGGCGATCATAAACTTTGCCATGTCGGCGCTCGTGCTGCTGAGCGCGCCGGCCGGAGCGACTTCGATAAACTCGAACGGCACCGGTGGGCCGGAGGCCGCTTTGTACCCGGCAGACATCAGAGGCGCGAGCCTCGCCGGTAGGGGCTGGAGCATCGTCGAATGGCTCATGCCGAGCGGTTGAAAAATATTCTCAGCGATGTAGTCGGCATACTTCTGACCCGAGACGCGTTGTACGATGTAGCCGGCAAGTGAGGCACCGTAGTTTGAATAAGCAACGATCTCGCCCGGCGGGAAAATCCGCCGCGGAATATGCGACTTCAGGTAGTCGCCGAGCGGGACCAGCCGGCTCGGGTCTTTGACAAACGAATCCTTGAACGTATCTTCGAAGCCAGGGGTGTGGGTGAGGAGATTGCGCAGCGTAATTGGTTTACCAAACGCGGGTGGGATTTTGAAGTCGAGATAGTCGTTTACATCGCGGTCGAGGTTGAGCTTTCCGCGCTCCACTTGCTGCATCACCGCGGTCCACGTAAACAGCTTTCCGATCGAGCCTGGACGGAACAAGGTCTCGTCGGGTGAGACCGGGCGTCGCGTCTTCAAATCGGCATAACCGTAACCGCGGTTCACGAGGATCTGGCCATCTTTGACTACGGAAACGACCGCGCCGGCGACGTCGCCGCGTTCGATGGCGAACGGCACGAAGCCGTCAAGGAAGGCATTAAGATCGGTTGCTGTGAGCGAGTGTTGGCTTGTCGCTTTGAGGTGGGGTGGCGCCGGTCCGACGGCGGTCGTCTGAGCATCGGCGGCGCCGACCGCAACGAAGATGGCCAGGGTTGCCGTGCTGATCGCCCGCAGCAGTAGTGACGCGTTTATCATGCCGGTTCTCCTCGAATCGGTCGGGCAGCTGTTGCCGGCACGCGTGATCGCCTGAGACCCCGGGCCGCCGCTACCCACGAGCGAACCGGTCCAAGTCGAAGGGCGCGACGTCAATCGGTGGTGTCCGGCCGCCGATGACGTCGGCGATGCAGCGTGCCGAGATCGCCGCCTGCGTGAAGCCAAGATGTCCGTGTCCGAAAGAATAGTATAGGTTCTCATGGCGTTGCGCCTTGCCGATCACCGGCAATGAATCAGGAGTCATCGATCGCACACCCATCCACATGGTCGAGGGCTCGCTTCGCAGCCGCGGAAGGTAGCGCTTTGCGAGGTCGTAGAGCATCTCGCTGCGGTGGGGTTTCATCGGGGCGTGCGCCGGCGCGAATTCGACCGTGCCGGCCAACCGGATGCCGTCGAGCATCGGCGTCGCCGCAAAGTGCGGCTCGAAAAAAATTATCGGATGCTTGAGTTCGATCCCGGGATTCGACAGCATCAAGTGATAACCGCGCGCCATCGCCAGCGGAACGGTGTAGCGCAGCGAGCGCATCAACGGTGCCGACCACGCCCCCGCGCAGATCAACACTCGTTGAGCGGAGATTCGCTGTCGCGTTGCACCGTCGAGTTCCACCACCCAAGACTTGTCCGCGATTTGCGTCAGTTTGGTCGCGCGGTTGCGGATGGAGGCACCGCGCGCGCGCGCGGCCAACCGCTCGCCAAACGCTTGAGGATCGGTGCAGTGCGCCGAAGTTGGGAAAAACACGGCGCCGGCGACCTCCGGCGAAATCGCCGGCTCAAGCGCAAGCAGGGCATCGCGGCCAATCGTCTGTGCCTCGATGCCGGCTTCCTTCAGCGTGAGGAGTTCGGCGGCGACGGCCTCCAGTGTCCGCTCGTCCCGGCACACCTTGAGGCCGCCCGCTCGCGCCAACAGGTGACCCGCGCCGCTATCTTCGGCAAGCGCCACCGTGCTGTCGACCGCCAATCGATTGAGGCTTGCGAGGCCGGCTATTGCTCGCGCGATGGCCGGCCGGCGCGAGGCGCGAAGAAATCGTCGCCCCCAACCGACGAGGAGCGGAAGATATGCCGGTTGGATCACGAGTGGTCCGAGCGGGTCGAGCAGCATTCGCGGCAGCTTCGCGAGTAGCCCCGGCTCAGCAAGCGGGAATATCTCGCCATCGTGCAGGTATCCCGCGCTGCCGGCGGCCGTTCCGGCGCCGACTTCGTTCGGCTCGACGATCAGAACGCGATAGCCGTCGGCCTGTAGCGCGAGCGCTGCCGCTGTTCCGATGATACCGCCGCCGACGACCGCGATGTCGGCGTCGTAGGCCGGCCGGAAGCTTGCCGAACGTGACGCCACCGAGACCGCGGCGAGAACTGGAGCCGGCACTACGAATTTCCCGCCAACACCACGCTACTCTCCCAACTCGTAGTGGAAGCCCGCGCGGACAGTCGTTGGCCCGACGTTGCCGGCGCTAGTCAACCCCAGAAAGCCGGCCTTTGCACCGTTCTGACGGTTCGCTAGCGGAACCGGGTTCCCGGCGAAATCCGATGAGTAGGCTTGACTGTAGGCACCGGTGAGATTGTCTGCGGAGACCTGGAGCGACAAGCTCTTCGAGAGCGGTACGCGCAAGGTGCTCGAGAGGACGCCGAACGCCGGAGTGTTGTAGCTGTTGTTCGACCCGTAGTAGGTGAGCCCCACGTTGTAGTAGACGCCGGCGCGGGTGCGGAGATTCAACTCCGCATACCCGGTGCCGTACGGCACGCGTCCGAATCCCAAGCCGTTGTAGCCCAAACCCGACGGTTGGAAGTTTACGTTCGGGAGGATCGCGAGGTTCGTTGTGAACGGACCGGCTGCGGTATTGTAAAATCCGGCCGGCAGATTGTACGGATAGGCGCGTTGCAATCCACCTTGCAACTTGAAGCCGACGCCGACCCGCGGTGCGCGCTGAACGGTCAGTTCGACCCCTTCGTACCGCGCGAATCCGAGATTTTGCGTCTGGGTGACGAACAGCGGCACGGCCACTCCGCCGCTCGCGGGTGAAGCGAACGTACCGCGCTGAAAGGTCGACGGCAGGAACAGGTCGTGCAGGTTCGTCTCGTAGACATCCGCTGAAAGCAGCACGTTCCGCCTGAACCGCTTATCGAAGCCGAAGTTGTAGCCGAATGCCGTCTCAGGCGCGATCTGGCCGTTGTTCGAATTGAGCGTGAAGAATGTCGCAGGAACGGAGTTCGGCACGGGTACTGCCGCCGGCGCTGACAGCAGGCTGATATACGGTGGGGCGATCGATGAGCCGAGCGCAAATCGCCACGCGACGTCGACGTTGGGCCGCCATGCGAAGGCCAACCGCGGGGCGTCGAAGGATTTGGTCGCGTTGCTGAACGTCGCTCCGCCGTCGCCCGTGTAATGGCTTGCATATTGGATCGCGTAGTTGCTGATCGTCGCGGTCAGACGCGGCGTCAGGGCAAGTTGAGCGCGCGCGAGAATCGTCGTGAATTGCTGACTAGAACCGGGCGCGAGCTGGAATCCGACGACGCCGGCGAGCGGGTTGTTCGTATATGAGGACGAGTCGTGGTGCGAGCTATCGAGGGCGACCGAGTAGACGTTGTTTGCGACCGGTAAGTCGAATTCGAGCGAATATCCGCGCAAGTGATCCTGGATAAGCTCTAACGCCTGTCCGTTGCCGGACGTAAACGTTGTCGGCTGACCGTTGAAGAAGGTCATCGTCGGCGCAACGCTGCTCCCGCCGGCGCCGGCACACATCCCGTTTACGGGGTTAAAAGCGGTACTGACGGGGCATAGGGGCACCCCCCCATATGCCTTCTCGGTGAACGACACGTTGGTCGGGCTTGCGTAATTGTATGCATAATCGGTGTTCGCGCCGCTGTAGTAACGCGCCAACACCGTCGCTTTGCCGATCGCGCTGCGAAGCTCGCCTTGGAAAAGCCCTTGCTGAACGCTTTCGAACTGTGGAGAGTTGGCCAAAAGATCGAACGGAATCGGCGCGCCCGCCGGAACGGAGCCGGCATAACCCGGCGGTGGTGAAAAACTGGAGAAGTTGAACGACGGCGGCAGCGGCGACAACGAACTTGCCTCGGTTCCGTCGAGATTCGAAGCGCCCTGACCGCCAAGATAGCTCACGGTGAGCGCGGTTTGCTGCGAAAGATTGAAGCGAAGCTTTCCTAGCTCGGCCCGACTGAGAAACTGTGTGTTGAGGGTTGAGCAGCACACGTACAGCGGCTGCGCGAAGTACGCCATGCCGGGCAGGCCGGCATACTGTGGGGTGTGACCCGGAGCGAGACCAACCGGGCTGCCCGCCAGCGCTTGCCCGTTTATGAAATACGGCGGGAAGCCGTGGACCAGCGCAACCTGCGAACCTGCAACCGGGTAGTTCCGGAGCGGGCCGGGCGTCCCGTCGATGGCCAGACCGAACGCATAGTCGACGATGTGCGAGTTGGTCGATCCCGTGATGCGATAGCTGGACTGCTGGCCGCCATAGCCGTCGACGCCCAGGTCGATCGCCCCGTGGAACGTGCGCGTCGGCTCGAGCGTTCGGTAATTCACGCTACCGCCGATCGCGTAGTTGATGTCGGTCGAGAGGGCGCCTGGCCCCTTGATCAGTTCGACGTTCTGCAGGAGCGCCGGATTGAGATAAATTGGGGTGAAGAAACCGGCCGCGCCGACCGAAACGGGGTGGCCGTCGACGAGCGACTCGGTCTCGTAAGGCAGCGCGCCGCGGATCTGTGGAACCTGTACCGTCGCAAGCGCCGCTCCGTTGCCGCCACTAAAGGTGGTGACGACGCCCGGCGTTTCGTTCAGCACCTTGGTCACTTGCTGTTGACCTTGGTCCAGGAACGTCTGCCCGGAGATGTCCGCAACCGCGGCTGCCGATGTGTTGAGCCGCGTGCCTCCCGACCGGTTAACCGTTACGTGACTGATTTCGCGCAGCGACGAGAAGGACGACTGGGCCAGCACCGCGGCCACGCTCGCGCCGGTACCCGCTGACACCACGACGCCCTCGTGTTGCGTCGTCACGAAGCCCGCCTTGACGAACGACACCGAATACGTTCCTGGAAACACGGCGGCGAAGCCGAACGCACCCTTGGCGTCACTGGTCGTCGTCGAGCGGGTTGCACCTTCGAGCGTGATCGTAGCGCCCGCGATCGGAACCCCGTCCGGACTCACGACGGTTCCCATGATGCTTCCCGTCGTGGCCGCGTCTTGCGCGCGCGCCGGCACCGACGCCGCCATGATCCACCAGAAGACAACGGCCATTGATACGGTAGCAACGGCGAGGCGGTTGATAACCAGCAGTTTCATGATCGTCCTCCACAGCGTACAGCCAAAGGGACCGGTTGTACGTTATTTGGGCCATTGCACGAAATAACGTACGCGCCCATTCCGCGCCTCTAGGCTGCCTCCTGCAGAGGGATTGCAATAAACCGGACGAAATCGCGGCTGCCTACAGCCATTATTTCGTCCTCCATACGAAATAACGGTCAGGAGCTTTATGGCCTTGAAGCGACCACGGAGATCGGCTACCCCGGGGCAGAATAGCGACGGTGCGCCCGCGTTTAGCGGCGCGCCGGACATCCCCAAGATTCTCAAGCGCATGCGAATGCAGCGTGACCTCTCGATTCGAGACGTGGCCGAGGGAAGCGGCATCTCGGCGTCGTTTCTCAGTACCGTCGAACGGGGCGAGTCCGACGTGTCGATTGGTCGGCTCGCGCGCATCGCCGAGTTCTTCGATCACGATTTGGGTTCGATGCTCGGTTATAGCACCCGTCTCTCACGGCCCAGTTTCGTCAACCGAGGGGATCGCGTGATGCTCAACCGCGGTCGCGGCGTCCGCTACGAGATATTACGCCTGCCGGGGTTGAACTTGGAGCTTGCCATAATCGGGTTCGAAGCACGCTCTGCCTTTCGGGACGAGTTGTCACACGAGGGCGTCGATACGCTGTTGGTGCTCTCAGGCGAAATTGTGCTGCGAGTCAACAATGTTGACTATCCGATGAAGGCTGGCGAATGCGCGTCCTATTCCGCTGGCTACGCGCATACCATGCGTAACGACTCGGCGCGGGCGGCGCGGGCCGTCGGAGTCACGACCGCGCGCATGGAATAGTGGTCTGCGCTACTGGGACGTTACCATCGAAGCCGTGCTGACGGGGTCGAGCGGCCAGATCGGGCGGCGTATTCGCGCATATGGGATCGTTTCCAATTCCGAGTTTAGCGCTCCGGCCGACGAGACATAGATGATGCGGCGAGCAAATGCGGCGTAGTCATAGTGAAAATGATGCGTCGACTTTAGCGCGACGATGCGCTTCGTGCTCAGGCGCACTCCAAGATCCTCAAAGAAACACCGTGAAAAGACCTGCGACCGCAGCGAGGTCAGGACGACATCGAATGAGTCTGCGAGCCGAATGACGGCGACGTCGCCGTATCCTGCACCCGAATCGGACCCGCCAAATACCGGGGTGCGGAAATCGCTCTGCAGGTGGTCGACCGTGCCGGTTACATCGACTGGGTTGCCCGATGCAATTGAAGTCTTGCCGCCGATTCGAAGGCGTAAGCGAGCGCCGATTCCGGCCTGGTTTGCGAAGTCCACCGCGATTGGATCCCAAATCGGGCCAAAGGCGACCTCGGTCGCACCCCTGTCCAGCAGTTCGCGCAGGACAAAGGTGGCGTCGCCGGGCGCCCCGCCACCAGGGTTATCCGCGGCGTCGGCGAGGACGGTTGGACCAGGCTCGGCCATTGCGATGCGAACCGCCTCGGCGAGCGGCGTCGCTGCTTCGAACGTTTGACCGCGAAGCGTGGCCAGCTCCTCAGCCAGGCTGCTGGCCAGCCGGCCTGCACGATCGGCAGCGTCGTTCGCGTATACAATTATCTTGGTGCCCATTTCAGGCACGTCGCCCCATGGGAAGCCATGTGCAATCGAGATGGAGACGATGCCATCGGCGCCTTCGAGCGACTGGATGCGATCGACATAGCTCCGCATCGGCTCGCGGTCCGTGAAGTATAGCGCGATCGTGCGGCAGTCGATCAAGGCCCAAGCGAGTCGCGTTCTGCGGTCGTGGGCATCTAAGAGCTTTTCGACGAGCTCTCGTGCGCGAGCCTCAGCATCGACATGCGGATACTCTTTGTAGCAGATGAGAAGGTCGCTTGCCCGCGCCATGTCGGTCGTAAGATGACAGTGTGGGTCGAGCGTTGCGCCGATCCAAGCTTTTGGGCCGACGATTTCACGGACTCGCTGCAGAATGTCGCCCTCGCAGTCGTCGCAGCCGTCGGCAATCATCGCTCCGTGCAGCAGCAGCACGACAAAATCGAGCGGGAGCGAAGCGCGGACCTGTGCCAACAACTCATTCCGAAGCGAACCATACGCCTGGCCTGAAATCGTGCCGGCGGGCTCGGCAAACGCGCAGAAACCGCCCACCGTCTCGACGCCGCGGTCGGCAAATGGCGCAAGCATTTCCCGCCATTGCTCCGGCATCTTTGACCCCCCGGTCCGTTCAAAGGCGGACAGCCCGGCGGGTATCGGCGAAAATGTGTTGGTCTCGGTCAGAAACGCGCCGTAGAACGCCTTCACTCAATTCTCCTCTTAGGCGATGTTTGATGCATCATTAGGTTGAAGCGAACCGAGCTGGAGGCGTTGGCGGGTCTGGCTCCAATGAGTCGTCACTGCTGAACGTGACGTCGCAAATCGTTCCGTCAACTAGAGAGAATGTTGCAAGCGCGCGCTTGCGTTCAAAGTCACACCGATAGACAAATGACGTGACCGGCGCGCGTTTCGAGCCTTGAACAAAGTGAAGTGGTGCCCGCTGGCCAAACCTTCTCAACGCAATCAACTCGGCCGCGCGATGCTCATCGAGCTCGCGGTCGAACTCGCGCGTCAAACACTGTCGGTCAAGCTCGCCGGCGATTGCAGCGGTTAGCCAGCGTTCGCACCGTTCGTCGTTGCGCTCATCCTTCACATCGTCGGCGGGGGATGCCAACGAAATCGCCGACATTTCTTCGCCGGTAAGGGCCGCGTAGATGCTCGCCGTCAGCGGCGAGTCGCGAAACGGTGCTACGTTTGCGAAAACGGCGATGCCGAGTCCGTCATCCGGGAACTGCGCATGCTGCGTTATCATGCCGGGCAGCCCGCCTCCATGGATTGCCACGCGTTTGCCGTTGTTCATGCGAGTCGCCATGAGACCGTAGCCATAGTCAAACAGTCTGCCATCCGCAAGTTGGGTGGGCTGCGTCATTTCCTCGAGACTTTCGGGTGATACCACGCGGCCTGATAGCAGCGCGGCTCCCCACGCCAGCATGTCAGCCGCATCCGCCGTAAGATCGCCCGCGCCAAATGCCCAACTTTCGGACCACGTCGGCGCCCTTCGCGCTGCTCCGAATGCAAACGACGAATGCGCCTGCGCCAGGTTTGGCCCAAGGCTGTCCCATGGAATGAACCCGCTGTTCTTCAAACCGAGTCGGCTCAGCAGCTCGGTTTGTACGAGAGCATGAAATGAGGTGCCGGAAACAAGCTCCGCGATGAGTGCGAGCGCCATGTAGCCGGTGTTATTGTACTGCCAGGATGTACCGGTATTGAAGACCAACGGTCGCGCCAAGGCTTCCAAGACGACGTCTCGAGACCGAACCGCCAGCACCGATCGCATTGAGAAATCCACGAATTCAGTGTAACTCGCGATGCCGGAGGTGTGATTGAGCAAGTGCTTCACCGTCACGTGCGGCGCAAAGCGCTGCGCCTCCGGAAACCAATGCGAGATCGGCGTGTCGAGCGACAGACCGGTGCGCTCCCGTAACAGCATGATGGCGGCCGCCGTTACTTGCTTTGTATTCGAGCCAATGTGGAATCGGGTGTCGCAATTCATTGGCGAGTTGCCGAACAGCTCGCGGTGGCCGTATGCTCCGACAAACCCGAGTCGGCCGCCGCGCGAGACCGCAACGACCAGACCAGGCAGAGCCCAGCGCCGAACCGCGGCGTTACAAAGCCGATCGAGTTGTTCCGCGATCGGCGGCGAGATGATCGATGCCTCCGTCCGCATGGAGGAAACCAAATTCGCGATCGTCATACGTGGCTCGTGCACAGGCAAAGCGGTATTTGTGCGTTATTTCGTCCACTAGGCCAAATAACGCACAAACCATTCCGTGGCCCGTTACTAGCTCCTGCAAGGCACCGGCCGGCTCGCTTCAATCTGCGGGGCTACACTATCGCTGCCGAGAAGTCACGATCGCCGGGAGATGCAGCAAACGGGACATTCTGGTGCTGCAGCGTGGGATCGGCGATGGGATATACCGTGAGCGTCGCGTTTTTGGTTACTTCGTTCGTCGTCATCGTCGCGCCCGGCACCGGCGTTCTTTATACACTGGCAACCGGTCTCTCGCGCGGAGCGCGTGCGAGCGTCGTGGCTGCGTTCGGGTGCACGATCGGCATTGTTCCGCACATGGCGGCCGCGATCATGGGACTGGCGGCACTCTTGCACACCACCGCGCTCGCCTTTCAGGCGTTCAAATATTTTGGCATTGTGTATCTTCTGTTTATGGCTTGGAACACGCTGCGCGAGCGCGGCGCTTTACGGGTGGAGAAAGAGACCGGCGCATCCATGTCGGCGCGCAGCATGATGGTCTTGCCGGGCCGCGGGCCGCGGAGGATGCCGACGACGCCGGTGACCGCAATTGCCTCATGCACCTCGTAGCCGAGGCCGCCCAGCCGCCGGGCGACGATGCCCGCCGTTCGACGCTCTTCGAAGCCGAGCTCCGGATGGGCATGGAGGTCGCGAC
>JBOHTW010000192.1:0-2275 GCA_050733835.1 Vulcanimicrobiaceae bacterium
GTTGTTTTGTCCCCAAACGACTGGATCACCGCCAAATGCTATCATGTTGTATGTTATACGTCAAGCGTACAATGTGTACCGTCGGATTATGACCTCACATTAGGGCAGGCCGAGGCGGCGGTCGCCCACGACTGGACACATTCGCGTGTTGGAAATGCCGACGAAATAGCCCGGAATAGGGCGAATCCGCCGAACGGGTGGCGTGGGTCGATCGTGACGATACGGAGGAAGTACCGGCCGGGTTCGTGACTTGCGCGTCTAGTAAAGCCTGCCGTAAGATAGGGACTGTGGACGACGGCGATTATCGGCAGCAAGTCGAAGCGATGAATAGTAGCGATCGGCGCAGCCTCGAGGTGTCGCTCGCCGTCATGCGCGAGCTCGATCGCGATCCCGATGCCGTGCTTGCCAAAGGGCTCGACAACATCGCGCGCTGGCAAAAGCGATCGGGACGGCATCCACACTTAGAAGTCTGGGAACGCATCATCCGTCGCGGGCCCGACGCCGTCCGCGCGATTCTGACAGGCCTTGATGACAACTCCCGGGAGCTCCGCTCCTCCTCACCGTTCGCGGGGCTCTTGGGCGAAGATGCCATCCGCAAAGCAGTCGCGCGAGCGCGCGCCGCCGCGGGGGGCCAAAGCCCTGAGATTGGCCCAGTTTGAGCGGATCATCCGCTCGATCGCAAGCCAAACCGACGAGTCCGACGTTCTTGTGATTGGTTCACAAGCAATCGTCGGCTCGCACCCGGATCTCTCGACGTCGCAGATCCATTGAATGATCCGATTGCAGGCTCGATGGACCTCGACGTAATGCCACTCGATGGTTCGGATCGTTGGGTCTACACCCTCGCCTGTATTGAAGGCAGCATGTTCGCCGAATCGAATGACGGCGCGTTTGCCGATCCAGTCTCGGAAGGTGTCGCCACGCTGGCCTCCGGGTGGCGTGAGCGTCTGATTCGCTTCGAGACGCCGAACATGATCGCGCCGAACGGGCTCCAAGCGCGGGCGTGGGTGTTAGAGCCGCACGATCTACTTGCGTCAAAATACATTGCTGGCCGCCCGAACGATTTCCGGTTCTGCGAAGCAGTCATCGACACTGGCATCGTAAGCCAAGACACGCTCATTGACCGACTTGTAGCGATTCAACGCGAGCATCCGACAAAAGAACTCTCGGCTAGCGTCGCTCTCTCCGTAGTAACAGCGACTTTCAATCGCGCAGCCGATGTTTCGAAGCCCGAACTCGTTCGTGCGCCTGCGGCGGCAGATGCAGTTGACTCGCGTCACGTTTTACCACCGAAGTCCCCCGAGGCGGTCAAGCGAACCGAACCGGAGCAGAGCGGAATTGAGCAAGCACTCAGTCAGAGTATCGCGTATGCGAAAGCGATGGGGCGCAACGTTTCTGAGGCTCCGGGAGACAAGTCGCTCGAGGGGCGGCTTCTGCACCTTTTGCCCGGCGTTGAAACAGGCCATCACGGCGCAGGCAAAAATTGCCGCATTTGCTCATTGCTGGAAGGGGCGCAGCGATCACCGATGGCTACGCCACGGAGCCAAATGCAAAGACGGCTGCGTTTATACGGTGAATGGGATTGTTCACAGAGCAACCGGCAAGTATCTCGGTGGAGATTCGACCGTGAACAACGTCGATCCGTTGCGCAACGATGGTGATGTCACGCCGATCTCACAAAATCTAGCGATGCCCGGCGATCTCATGATAGTTGACTCCCGCAACGATCGGGATGGACATATCGGTATCTGCGAAGACGAGGGCTGCACTGACGTGATTTCGAACTCGTCGAGTCATTGCACGTTTACCTTCGATTCACCCGATAATCACCGATTCGGATATCCCGGTTCTCCCGGTTCCCCCGGCTCCCCCTACAATGGGGGAAAAGCAACGTATTGGAGGGCTGTGCTGAAATGACAGAGCCGCGCATGCGGCGACTTCTGGGCGTAGTAGCCATACTCGCCGCAGTTGTCGTCTCGTCTCCATCGGATTCGAAGAGTACGTCTTCTCCGCTACCGATCGCGTCGGCGAAGCCGCTGCCCGCCTCACTCGTAAATAGCCTTTGTCTCGAGCCGAACACCGATACACACGTCGATGGGTATGTCTACTACGGTGGATACCTATTCTGCGAAAATTCGGATGAAAATACCGAGGGCCAGGCGCTCTTTAAGGAAACGGAACCCGGGGTATTTACCTTCGTCAGAGGCGGCGGTGGTGCTTATCGGGCCAAAGATCTCGTCAAATTAGCTCACGTTCCGCCCCACATTGCGCATGT
>JBOHTW010000193.1:0-31545 GCA_050733835.1 Vulcanimicrobiaceae bacterium
GCCGCCGCCGGCGGCGTTGCTCAGCACTTTCGCGGCGATCGCGGTGCCGATCGCCGCCCCGGACGCGTCGGCGGTTATCGAGTGCGGCCCGCCGGGCAGCACGCGCTGCGCCAGGCCGAGCACGACCGCCAGGACGATCGAGATCGCGATGCCGACCAGAATCGAGACGATCGCGTAGGCGCCGGCTCGATCGCGCGGTGCGCGCATGAAGATCGGCAGACCGAGGTACAACAGGTACAGCCCGTAGAGCGCGCCGAGCAGTTGGAGGATCGCCAGCGGCGGTAGGATTCCGAAGACGCCGGCAACCCAACCCGGCGTCGACGCGACGGCGACCGTCTTGAGCGCGCCGATGGGATCGCGCATCGCGCCAAATCTCGGCGCGAGCGCGTCGACGATCATCGCAAAGATGAAGACCGCTACCAGCGCCAAAACCCAGTGCACGATCGCGTGCGCGACGCCGCCGACAAATGGGTAACGGAAGGTTCCAACCAGCGGGATCCAGACGCCGACGAGCGAGAGCCCGATGAAGCTCGCGATCGCCGGAATCGCCGCCAGCGGCATGATGTACGACTGATATAAATTGCCGGCCGTCGCCGGCTCGGCCGCGAATGCCGGCAGCGAAGCTCCCGGCTGTAGAATGATGCTTTTAGCGCGATCGACCAGACTCATGGTGCTCGTGCTCCTTGCAGATGGTGGGTGCCCAAGATCACCTTACCGCACGGACGTCCTACGATCGTCCACGGCTCACTCGCCGGCCCGGGTGTAGTCGCTCGGAACCGAAAAGACCGGGTCGGCGGCTGCGACCGGACGCACATTTCCGCGCTCGGTCTCGATCGTGACGCCGGAGCCACGCTGGCCGCTGAAGGTGACGGTTTCAAACAGCGCCAGCCGCCCGACGGGGAGCGCCGGACCGGTCGACGTCACGTGGAAGCGGCTGTCGCCTTTGGTGCTGAGCGCCCGCATCAGCGCGCCGTACCCAGCCATCGATCCGGCGGCTTGTCCGGGGGGGCCGGCGGTCGCCGGGACACCGCGATAACAGCTCAGCTGCGGCTGCGCAGTAGCGGCGTAGTACGCGCGCAGAAGCATCTTGCTGGTCTGCGACTCGCCACTGGGCCGGGTAACGGTCATCGTGATGTCCGAGCTGTAGCCGCTGGTCGCCGTTCCCTCGATCGTTTCAGGTCCGAGCGCCTTGGTCGCGACGGTCAGCGTGTAGCGCGAGCCGTCGTCGGTGGCCGCCGGTTCGGGCTTGCTGCTGCCGCGGTGCGAACCGGTATCCGCCGGCGTCGACGGCGCATCGAGCGAAACGACGCGGTAGGTCTTCTTGGCCATGTCGAGCAGCGTCTCGCTACGCGCCGAGCAGTCGAGGATCGTCGCCGACTGGGTGGCGATCACGTCGGTGCGGCGCCGTAGCCCCGCAACATAGACGTGCTCCGCGCTTCCGTTGTGAAATATCTCGGTCGCCGATTTGGCCGCCGCAATTGCCGCTTTCATATGGCCCAGCAACCCGCCGCGGCCGGACGGCTGCTCCGATTTAGCCGCCGACGCGGTCGCAAAGTCGGCCGCAAACGTCCCCGGTTGCAGGGTCGCCGGGTCGGCCCCGACCTGGAACTTCATCACCGAATCATAGGCCAGCCCGGCCGACGGCGCGGCGAGACCAACGGTTGCCGGCAGCATCATTGCCGCCAACGCCGCGGCCGAAATCACGAACGTGCGTACCACAAAGCCTCCGTTTATACAGGGGGACAACGTCCCCCGATCCCCTGCCGGCGACTCCGCCGGCTCTCCACGTTCGACTGATTCTCCGTTGTGAAGCTTGCGGTCGAGCGTACGGTGGGCTTCAGGGGCGTTCGGTCTCCACCTTGGGCCGGAAGTCGCTGTTTTTTCTCGGCCCGTCGACTAGTTCGGTTGACACTCGGTCGGCTCGCGTGATAGAGTCCGGCACGATGACCTCGCACTTCGATGCAATCGGCTGTATGGCGACCTGTTGTTGTGGCGACTCCGCTACGGCGAGGTTCGTGTTGCTCCGATAACGTCGATGACGTTTTGATCGAGTGGCCGTCCCCGCCGGGGGCGGCTTTTTTATTTCGCTTTCCCATCTCACCCGGAGGCGAGCGTGGCGACCCAATTGGAGCCTGCCGAATTCGACCGCATCGCAGGCGAACTCGACATTTTAGGTCCTGAAGCGATCCTTGCCTGGGCCGTTGGAGCGTATCACCCGCGAATCGTCGCGTCGTGCTCGTTCGGCGGCGCGAGCGGAATGGTGATCGTGGATATGCTCCAGCGCCTTGGTGGCGCAGTCCCAATCGTCTATTTGGATACCGATCTGCTGTTCGATGAGACCTACGCGCTCGTCGACCGGATCGCCGAGCGTTATGGCATCGAACCGATCGCGATTCGGCCGGCGCAGACGGTCGCCGAACAAGCGGCTACGCACGGCGACGCGCTCTGGGCGCGGGATCCCGCTCGGTGTTGCGGACTACGTAAGGTCGCGCCGCAGCGCGAGTTCTTGCGCGGTTACGACGCGTGGATCACCGGCATTCGGCGCGATCAATCGCCGGCGCGCGCGGCAACCCCGGTCGTCCAATGGGACGCCCAGTTTGGTCTGGCCAAGATCAACCCGCTCGCGAGCTGGGATGAACCAATGGTTTGGCGCTACATCACCGAGCACGGCGTCCCGGTCAATCCGCTGCTGGCTCGCGGCTACGCGAGCATCGGCTGCACGCCGTGCACGCGGCCGATTGCGCCCGGCGAGCCGGCGCGCACCGGGCGTTGGAGCGGCTTTGCCAAGACCGAGTGCGGCCTTCACTTCACCGACACCGAGTCCTAACGGACGGGAGCGCATCACGTGGACGACCAAAATCTCCTTGCCCTCGGCCCGGGGAACGGCAGCAAGATCGAAGCGATCAAGAGCGCCAGCCGGAACCTGCGCGGTCCGATCGGCGACGAACTCGCGAACGGCGCATCGCATTTCAGCGAGCCGGCCGTTCAATTGCTGAAGTTCCACGGCACGTATCAGCAAGAGAACCGCGATGCGCGCGCGGCCCGCAAATCGACCGGCCAAGAGAAGGCGTATCAATTCATGGTGCGTTCGCGGATTCCGGGCGGCGTGCTGACGGCCGATCAATATCTCGTCCACGACGATCTGGCACAGCGCTTCGGGAACGGCACGGTTCGATTGACGACCCGCCAAGGAATCCAACTTCACGGCGTGCTCAAAGGTGAACTGCGCAACACGATCCACGCGATCAACGACGCGCTGCTGTCGACGTTGGCGGCGTGCGGTGACGTCAACCGCAACGTGATGGGCTGCCCCGCGCCGCTGCGCGACCGCGAGCACGCGGGCGTGAGCGCGACCGCCGAAGCGATCGCCAACCGGCTCGCGCCCCGGTCGCACGCCTATCACGAACTGTGGCTCGACGGCGAGCGGCTTCCGGCCGAGGCGCCTGAGACCGAGCCGATCTACGGACCGACATATCTGCCCCGCAAGTTCAAGATCGGGATCGCCTATCCGGGCGACAACTGCATCGACGTCTACACCCAAGACATAGGTCTGGTTCCCGAACTCGCCGGCGATCGGTTGACCGGCTTCACGTTGATCGTCGGCGGCGGGATGGGGATGACGCACAACAAGCCGCAGACCTATCCGCGCGCCGGAACCCCGCTCGGGTTCGTTACCGCGGACCGGGCGCAGGCGGCGGTCGAAGCGATCGTCACCGTGCAGCGCGACTACGGTGACCGCAGCGACCGCAAGCACGCGCGCATGAAATACCTCATCGAAGAGCGCGGTATCGCGTGGTTCCGCGCCGAGGTCGAGTTGCGCCTTGGCTGGGCACTCGACGAGCCGCATCCGGTCGCGTTCAGCGAGCTCAACGACCACCTCGGCTGGCACGAGCAGGCCGACGGCAACTGGTTTCTCGGGATCTTCGTCCAGAACGGCCGCGTTCGCGACGACGGCCCCGCCCGCGTTCGTTCGGGTCTAAACCACGTGATTCGCCGGTTTGGTCCGGGAGTCCGGATCACCGGTCAGCAGAACATTCTGCTGACCGATATCCTAGCCGCCGATCGTGCCGCGGTCGAGGCGAGTCTGCGCGAGCACGGCATCGTCGCCGATCCAAACGAACTCGGTGTGCGGCGCTACAGCATGGCCTGCCCGGCCGCGCCGACCTGCGGCCTCGCGGTCGCCGAGAGCGAGCGCGCGTTACCGACGGTGATGGACCGGCTCGAAGCCGAACTCGAGCGGCTCGGGCTTGCCGACGAGCGCTTGAGCGTTCGCATGACCGGCTGTCCGAACGGTTGCGCGCGGCCGTACATGGGCGACGTCGGGCTCGTCGGGCGATCGGCCGGTCTCTACGATCTCTTTCTCGGCGGCGACTGGGCGAACACGCGCCTCAACGCGCAATTCGCAACCGGCGTCAAGTTCGATGAGATCGTTCCGACCCTGCGGCCGCTGCTCGAACGGTGGAACGCCGAACGCAGCGCCGGCGAGACCTTCGGCGATTGGGTCCATCGCATCGGCTTCGATGCCCTGCGCCGTTCGGTCGAGACCGTTGCATGCTAAGCCCACACGGCTTGACGGTCGGGCTGCTCGGTGCGGGCGCCGGATTGCTCGTCGGACTGTCGGGCGTCGGCGGCGGCTCGCTGACGACGCCGGCGCTGATCCTGGGCCTGGGCGTCAGCCCGCTGATTGCAATCGGCACCGATCTGCTGTTCGTCATTCCGACCAAGATCGTGGGCGCAATCGTGCACGCGCGGCAAGGTTCGACCGATTGGCGCGTGACCTTCGCGCTTGCTGCCGGGGGGATCCCGGGAGCGTTTGTCGGGATCGGACTACTCGATCTCGCCCGCCGAACCTTGCCGGTCGACACGATCGCGCTGTTCGCACGCCACGCAATCGGCGTGGCGCTGTTTGCCTCGGCTGCCGCGCTGATCGCGGCGCCGATCCTCCGGCGCCGCCGCAACGATGCGGCCGCGCCGCGCCGGCCGCCGATCCGCAGCCTGGTCGCGATCGGCTTCGCCGTCGGCGCGCTCGTCAGCCTCACGTCGATCGGCAGCGGATCGATTACCCTGCCGCTACTGGCGATCACAGCCCCACGGATGGATCTGCGCAAGCTGATCGGGACCGACATCGTCGTTGCGGCGGCCGTCGCGCCGGCCGCCGCGTTCGGGCACTGGGCGCTCGGCGACGTCGATATGGGGTTGTTTGCGACGCTCGTCGCCGGCGCGATTCCCGGCGTGATCGTCGGCAGCCGGCTGTGCGCCCGGTTGCCGGAGATGGCGGTGCGCCGGGTGCTCGCCGGCGCGCTCGTGCTCGCCGCCTCCAAGCTCATTTAAACTGTTTCACCGGCTAGAACTCAAGGAGCAAACCATGTATCACGGTTTCACGGTCTGGCTTACCGGGCTCTCCGGCGCCGGCAAATCGACGATCGCGCAACGGCTCGCCGCCGAGTTAGCGGGCCGCGGTCGCCGCGTCGAGATTCTCGACGGCGACATTGTCCGCACCAACCTCTCGAAAGGTCTCGGTTTTTCGCGCGAAGACCGCGATACGAATATCGCGCGGATCGCCTTCGTGTGCTCGCTGTTGACCAACCACGGGGTGGCGACGATCAGTGCGGCGATCGCGCCGTTTGCCGAGGCCCGCGCCGCCGCCCGCCGCCAAATCGGCGACCGATTCATCGAGGTCTACGTCCGGTGCAGCCTCGACGAACTGGTGCGCCGCGATGCCAAGGGTCTCTACGCCAAAGCCCTACGCGGCGAGATCGCCAACTTCACCGGCGTTTCGGACCCGTACGAGCCGCCGGCGGATCCCGAAGTCGTCGTCGACACCGAGCGTGAAAGTCTCGACGAAAGCGTTGCGAAGATTCTCGCCGCGATCGAATTCCGCGGCCTCATCGACGCGGCCGAGGTGTTTGCGTGAACGGTGAGCTCCTGGTCGACCGCTACCTCGCCGACGCGGCGGCGGTTGACGCCGTCCGTGAAGCGCGCGAGCTTTCGAAGATCACGCTGTCCACGCGTCAACTCTGCGATCTCACGCTGATCGCCAACGGGGCCTTCAGCCCGCTCGACGGCTTCATGCGCAGCGACGACTACGTCCACGTCGTCAGCCGCCTGCGGTTAGCCGACGACTCGCTGTGGAGCCTGCCGATCACCCTGGCGGTCGACGCGAACGACGCGCCGACCGCCAGCTCCCGCGTGGCGCTGGTCGACGACAGCGGCGTAGTGCGCGCGCTCATGGATGTCGACGAGACGTTTCGCTACGACAAGCGGCACGAAGCCCGCAACGTCTACGGCACCGACGACGCGGCGCACCCCGGCGTCGCCGCCGTCTATGCGCAGGGCGACGTTCTGGTGGGTGGTCGCGTCCACGTGCTCCCGCAACCACGCGACCCGTTCGAATTGACGCCGCGAACGGCGCGGCGCACGTTCGCCGAACGTGGCTGGCAGACGGTCGTCGGCTTCCAAACCCGTAACCCGGTTCATCGCGCCCACGAATACATTCAAAAGTGCGCGCTCGAGATCGTCGACGGATTATTTCTGCACCCGCTGGTCGGCCAGACCAAAGGCGACGACGTCCCGGCCGACGTCCGGTTGGCGTGCTACCAGACCCTGCTCGAAAACTACTATCCGCGCGACCGCGTGGTGCTCGCCACCTTACCGGCTTCAATGCGTTATGCCGGCCCCCGTGAAGCGCTCGTCCACGCGCTGATCCGCAAGAACTTCGGTTGCACCCACTTCATCGTCGGCCGCGATCACGCCGGCGTCGGGAACTATTACGGCACCTATGCCGCGCAGGAGTTGCTCGCGCAATTCGCGCCCAGCGAACTTGGCATTACGCCGTTGAAGTTCGAGAACAGCTTCTTCTGCAAACGCTGCGGCAGCATGGCTTCAAACAAAACGTGCCCGCATTCGGAGGCCGACCGAGTCAGTTTGAGCGGGTCGAAAGTCCGCGCGATGCTCGGCGACGGCGAGCTACCGCCGCCCGAATTCTCGCGTCCCGAAGTCGCGAGCCTGCTGGTCGCCGCCTACGCTCGATAAAGTTGACGCGCGGCCGGGCTGGTTCTACAATGGTCAATATGAAACGTCCATATTCGCCGCTGGTCGAGCGCGCCGGACCCATCGAGATCGCGGCTACCGAATTCAAAGCACGCTGCCTGGCGCTGCTGGCCGCCGTCCACGACGGCCGTACCAAGGAGATCGTGATCACGAAACACGGAAAGCCCCTCGCGCGGCTCGTCCCGATCGACGATCGGCCGGAGAGTTTCTGCGGTTTCTTGCAGGGCAAGATCGAGATTCTCGGCGATGTTTTTTCGACCGGCGAGCGTTGGAACGCCGACGAAGGCTAACCATGATTCTGCTCGATACGTGCGCGATTTTATGGAGCGCCCAAGACGTCTTGACTGCCGTGTCTCGGCGCCGATTGAACACCGCAGCGCGGGCGGGGAACCTGTTCTGGTCGCCGATCTCCGCGTGGGAAATTGCCACGCTTGTCCGCAAGGGACGCCTCAAGATCGACGAACCCATGGACGGAGTCATCGATCGCATGGAACGGCGCGGCGCGCGGGTCGCCGCGGTCACGCCGCATGTTGCGCAGCTTGCCGGCTCGTTTGGCGAGGCGTTCGGCGGCGATCCAGCCGATCGAATCATCGTCGCCACGGCGGTCGCAATGGGATTGCAACTCATCACGCGCGACCGTCGATTGCTTAAACTCGATGGGACGTTGGGGTTGCGCGTCGCAGCGTGCTAGCTCATCGCTGCGGAGCGGGTCGCAGTCGCGGCGATGCGCTCCGCGTCGACTGCGTAGCCGAGGCCCCGCGCGGCCGGGACGACGATCTCACCGTTGTTCGCGACGATCGGCGGCGCGACGATATCCGATTCGAAGTACTTGTCGGAGCCCGAAACGTCGCCGGGTAACGTAAACCCTGGTAGGCTCGCGAGCGCGGCATGATCGACGAAGTCGTCCCATCCGAGCGGCTGCTCGACGTAGGTCAGATAATAGTCGTCGAACACCCGCAAACGATCGAGGTCGCTGAGCGAATACGCGCAGTTTGCATCGACCGTCAAGCGCGCTTCCGGGAACGATCGGCCACGTCCGGTGCCGCGCATTCCCCCAGCCGACAAGTCCGCCGGCATCCACGCGCACGAGCAGATGGTGCAGTTCGTCGGCGCGATGCGAGCTAGCGGCAAACGGCGCGCGCAGGCGCATCGGTACTTCGGCCACGACGACGCGCTCGATCGGCGGCGCCGCGTTGGCTGCCGGCTCAGGTGCCGTAATCAAAGTTCTGCGTCCAAAGCTCCCAGTCGCCGCAGCGGCCGGGAATCGTGAAGACCGCCGCGTACGACAGTTGCCGTGGGCCGATGACGATTCCGTGTTCGAACGGGTCCGGCGCAGTCGTCTTGCTCATGTTGATGCCGTAGTTAAAGCTCACGGCGACCTCGGCGTCGTTACGGAACCGCAGCGAGATCCGCGAACCGCCCGGCGCGATGTCGCAGTGGCTCGAAAACGCGATTCGCGGTTGGCGGATGACTTTGGCCCAGTCGCTCCACAACCGCGGATCATGGGGCCTGCTGAAGTTGACGTTATGCGGGATCTGATCGGCGCGAACGCTGTCGGTGGCGAACCGTTGCGGCGACGACTGCGCGCGCACCGCATCGTACCAGAACGTCGAACCGGCGGCGCACGTTCCCGGTTTGAGATCGGCCGCACCTTCGATCTGCGCGCCGGGTGGAAGATAGACGCCGTAACGCTCGTAGTTCGGCCGGTGCGCGCCGGCCGGGTCGAGGTCGTAGTTGATCGAGATCGGCGAGCGCGAACCGTTGTGGAACTCGATCCGTTGGACGAACGTCCCCGAACCCAGCGGTTCGCAACCGCCGCGAAACGTCAGCGCCGGCAGGACGCGCAGGGTCGCGAACCGGCCCCACGGCACCGGCGTCGCAACGGTGCGCGATGGACCCGCGCTCGCGACTGCTCGCGGCGATGCGAGCGCGATCGGCGGCGGGACCGCACTCGGCAAAGGGCGTCCGTGGCCGGCGAGCGCGCTCCAGATCCAATGTCCGATCAGCACCACTGCCACGAGGGCCCCAGCGGCGGCCAGCATCAACGCCGGTGCGACTTTCGGACCGCCCGTCCCGGCGGCGGCGCCGCCGACGGTGAACGGCGCGGAGAACCCGGCGATCGGCATGCCCGCGGCGTCCCACGTCGTCACCCGCAGCCGCGCGTTTGGTCCGGTGGCGGCCGCGTGCGGCAGATAGAATCGCCCGGATATCTGGTCGGCGACGTGGCGCCGTTCGTAAACGCGCACCGAGTGGGTGACGTCTTGTGCGTCGAGCAGTTCGACTTGCTCGCGCTCCGGTTGCCCGGGCCGCATGTTGTACGAAAACGTCAGCGCCGCCCCGCGCGCCGCGCTGCCGCCGGCGACCGTCGTTACGACATCGAACCGCGCCGGTTCGTCAGCACGCGGCGGTTCGCGCGGCGGCGGCGGAGTGGTCGGTGGGGTGGACGGAACGCTTGCAAGCTCCGGCATCGGCGCGGTTGCCGCGGTCATTTTTCGCGCGTCGCTCGGCGGATTCGGCGCGCCGTCGGGCTTCGGCGGCAAGCTCGCGAGCAATCGTTTTACGAGTTCGGCGAGTTCGTCCAGCCGCTGCTCGAACGGCGGCGACATCGCATCGATCCAGTGCACTTTTCGGATGTAATATTCGAGGTCTTCGTTCGGCAGCACGTCGGCAATCCGAAACGGCAGGATCACGACCTCGCGATTGGCCGCCAACTCGACTTCGTTCAAGATCGCGTTCGAGCGGTTGGCGTTCTCCGAAAAGATCAACAGCAGGATGCGGCTGCGCGAGATCGCCTCGACGAGTTGGCGCGGATACGGTAGTCCCGGGATCGGATCGCGCGGTGCGATCCAGCAGCGGATTCCGGCCGCTTCGAGTTTGGCGCACGCGGCATTGGCGTAGACTTTATCTTCGGACGAATGGCAGATGAAAACGTCGTGCGCCATGAAGTGCTCCGCCGTCGAGATAGCCGCTCTTACTCCACCGGGCCCGGTGAGCCCCGGTGCGCGCGTTGGGCCAAACGGCCACCGCTGCGCAACAGGGGGCGCCCTGGATTGCGCGTAGACCCCGCGCATGGCCGACGCTGCCTACGACCCGCGCCCGATCGACACCGCCGGGGTCAGCTTGAGCCCCGCTCTCGAACGGCTGGTCGAACGACTGGCTGAAAACACGCACGACCTCTGGGCCCAGCAGCGGCTCGCCGACGGCTGGCGGCTCGGACCGCGCCGCGATGACGCAAACAAAGAGCACCCGTCGCTGGTCGCCTATGCGACCCTTCCCGACGACGAACGGGTCTACGACCGCATCGTCGTCGACGGGGCACTGCGCGCACTGCTGGCCCTCGGATATGACATCGTCAAACGCAGCTGAGCGCGACGACCTGTTCGACCGCCCCGGCGAGTTGCCGACGAGTCCGACCCTGCGCCGGGCGATCGAGACGATCGGCCGGCAGACACACGACGCCTACCGGACCGCCGACGCCGCCGCGTTGTCGTGCCAAACGCTTCACCGCGCCATTCTTATCGGGGCGGCGGTGTTCGGCGGAGTCTCGGTCATCGTCGCGATCGTCGAGCTGGTGTTCAATCTCGGGACCGTCGGCCTGGTTACCGGGATCGAGATCGCGTCGGCGTCGCTGGCACTCATCATCGTCCTCGTGGGCACGATCGTCGCCTCGCAGCGGCGCTGGTATCTCGAACGGCACCGTGCGGAGCGCCTCCGGTTGCTCAAATACGCGAGCCTCCTCGACCTGATGCAGACGGTCGACGACGAACCGAGCTTTGCCGCCTGGGAACACCGGCTGCAATCGGCGGTCCGCAAAATCCGCGAGTTGCGGCACTACGACATGCACGCGTGGAGCGAGGACCAAGATCTGCCGAACCCGCCGTTGCCGACGGCGCGCTGCCGGCTCGACGCCGGTAGCGCTCGCGAGCTGTTCGACTACTACCGCGAGCGCCGGCTCGAGTTCCAGATGCGCTACTTCCAGCACAAGGCGCTTCAGTACGATGCGCTCGATTCGCCGCTACGCTATCTGCTGCCGGCGCTTTTCTTCACCAGCGTGCTGCTCGTGTTCGTGCACTTCATCGTCGGCGCGATCGACCAGCAACACCCCGGCATGCAGCTCGCGAAGGTGGCGCTCGTCGTGATCGCGGTCTCGCTCATTTGCCCCGTGGTTGCCGGCGCGATCCGGATCCTTCGGTCGGCCAACGAGTTCGCCCGCAACACGATCCGGTTCCGATCCAAGATATCAACGCTTCAGATCCTGCTCGACCGCATGAAAGAATCCGAGCATCCGGCGACGATCATGCGCGACATTTGGCTCGGCGAGCAGGTTCTCGAAGGCGAGCACCGCGAGTGGCTGCGGTTGATGATCGAGGCCGAGTGGTTCGGTTGACGTAGCGCCGGCGGAGCCTCGTCGAGGACTCGGCGGCGCGTGATGGAACAGCGATGACCAACGTGACAATCGAGACTCCGGCGATCGACGAAGCGCTCAAGCGGTTCTTCGGGTTCGATGGTTTTCGGCCGCTCCAGCGCGAGATCGTCACCGACGTGCTGGCCGGGCGCGACGTCCTCGCCGTCTTGCCGACCGGCGGCGGTAAATCGCTCTGCTATCAGTTGCCGGCCCTGCTCGCACCCGGACTCACCGTCGTCATCTCGCCGCTGATCGCGCTGATGCACGACCAAGTCTCGGCGTTGCGGACGGCCGGAATCGCCGGAACCTACCTCAATTCAACCCTACCGCCTGCCGAAGAAGCCGATCGGCTGGCGGGGCTCGATCGCGGCGAGTACGACCTGCTCTACGTCGCGCCCGAACGGGCCGCGCTGCCAAGTTTCTTGCGCTGCCTTGCCCGCTGGAACGTCGCGCGCGTCGCCGTCGACGAGGCGCACTGCATCAGCGAGTGGGGTCACGATTTCCGGCCCGAATACCGGCGAATCGGCGAACTGCGCGAGCATCTGCGCGACGTTCCATTTCTGGCGTTCACGGCGACGGCGACTGCGCAGGTTCGGCGGGACATCGTCGACGGCTTGCGCCTGCGGGCACCGGCGGCGTATGTCGCCAGCTTCGATCGGCCGAACCTCACCTACCGCGTCCAAGCCAAAGACCGGGCGTTCGACACGTTGCTCGCGTTCTTGCGCGCGCGGCCCGGCGAGAGCGGGATCGTTTACGCCCAGAGCCGCGCATCGACGGAGTCGATCGCCGAGCGCCTGCAGCACGCCGAGATTGCGGCGTTGCCGTATCACGCCGGCCTTGCGCCGGCGGTCCGCGCGCGCAACCAAGAGCGGTTCGTTCGCGACGACGTTCAAGTCATCTGCGCGACGATCGCGTTCGGAATGGGCATCGACAAGAGCAACGTGCGGTTCGTCATCCACCACGACGTCCCAAAGTCGATCGAGGGCTACTACCAAGAGACCGGCCGGGCCGGGCGCGACGGGCTGCCGGCCGAGTGTCTGTTGCTGTTCAGCCATGCCGATCTGCTCAAGCTCGAACGGTTCCTGGCCGAGAGCGCGACGCCGGCGACGGCCACCCGCGCCCGCGACCAGCTTGAGCGCATGAAGCGCTATGCCTATGCGACCGGCTGCCGCCGGCGCGAACTGCTCGGCTATTTCGGCGAACCGTATGACAAGAGTGCGTGCGGCGCTTGCGATAACTGCCTCGAGCCGCGCGGCGAACTCGACGCGACCGTGCCGGCGCAAAAGCTGCTCTCCTGCATCCTCCGCATTCGCGAAGCGAGCGGCCACGACGTCGGCGTCACCCACCTCGTCGACGTCTTGGTCGGCGCACAGACGGAAAAAACGCTGCGGCTTGGACACGAGCGGCTCTCGACTTACGGCATCGGGAGCGATTTCGACCGCACGGGTTGGCGCCGGTTGGCCGACGAGTTGGAGCGGCTCGGCCTGATCGCGCGCGACGCCGACCGGTTCAACGTCGTCACCTTGACGCCGGCCGGTCGCGAGGCGTTATTCGGTCGCACACCCGTGCTCATTCGCGAACCCGCGTCGACCGCTCGGCCATCGCGCTCGCGCAAGCCGAAAGCGGCGTCGACCGATCTCGGCGACGCCGACGAGGGCGTCTTTCAGCGGCTGCGCCGGCTGCGCCGCGAACTCGCCGACGCACGCGATGTCCCGGCCTACGTGATTTTCAGCGACGCCGTGCTGCGCGAGATGGCCCGCATCATCCCGCGTTCGCTCAACGATTTGCGAACGATCAGCGGAGTCGGCGATCGAAAGCTCGCCGAGTTCGGCAAACGGTTTCTCGACGAACTGGTCGGCCGGCCGCCCGTGTAGGCGTGCGCTGCCCGTCTAGCGTATCGGCTTCCCCATGAGCACCACGATCGAACTGCCGAACGGATTGCTGACGGACGTCGTCGCGGTCCGCCGCGACCTTCACGCACATCCCGAGCTTGGTTTTCACGAGCACCGGACGGCCGGCATCGTCGCCGCCCGCCTGCGCGAACTCGGTTTCGAGGTTCACACGGCGATCGCGACGACCGGCGTCGTCGGCGTCTTGCACGGCGCTAAGCCGGGCAGAACGGTGCTGCTGCGCGCCGACATGGACGGGCTGCCGATGCACGAGGCCAACGACGTGCCGTATCGCTCGCGAACCGAAAACGTGATGCACGCGTGCGGTCACGATGGCCACGTCGCGACGTTGCTCGGCGCCGCCGAGATCGTCGCTAAACGCCGCCAGGGCGTCGCCGGCACGATCGTCGTCTGCTTCCAACCGGCCGAAGAGGGCGGCGGGGGCGCGCGCGTGATGGTCGAGTCGGGCGTGATCGAGCGATTCGGCGTCGAGCGGGCTTACGGTTTACATTATCTGGCCCACTTGCCGACCGGCAACGTCGGCATCCGCGGCGGCCCGCTGATGGCATCGGCCGACCGCATCGAGATCGAGGTCGTCGGCAAGGGCGGCCACGGCGCGATGCCGCAACTCTCGGTCGATCCGATCGTCACCGCGGCAACGTTCGTCGCCAATCTGCAGCAGCTCGTCAGCCGGCGCGTCGACCCGATCCAACCGGCGGTCGTCAGCATCTGCTCGTTCCACGCCGGCTCGACTAACAACGTCATTCCGACGAGTGCGCAACTGATGGGCACCGTTCGGACGTTCGACGAGGCGCTGCGGGCACGCATGCCGGACGAGATCGAGCGGTCATTGCGCGGAACCTGCGACGCCGCCGGCGCGACCTACCGGTACGACTACCACCCCGGCTTTCCGGTCACGATCAACGACCTGCAGCAGGCGGCCTACGTGCGCCAAGTCGCACAGCAGACGTTCGGTGCGCAAACCGTTAGCGAGACCCCGCCGTTGATGGGCGCCGAAGACTTCTCGTACTTCGCGCAGCGCGTTCCGGCGGCGTTCATCTTCGTCGGTTCAGGTGGCGACGAGCGAACCCGGTTCCCGAATCACCACGACCATTTCGACCTCGACGAGCGCGCCTTCGAGACCGGTGTCCGATTGCTGGCAGCGCTCGCCCTGGACGCGCCGACCGCCGCGCCCTAAGCGAACGCCGAAGTCGACCAGGCGGCAACCGCACGGCCGGTCGGAGTGATTCGCGCCGGCGGCGAAGGTGAGACGACTATGAAAGCGCTGATCGGCTCACTTGCCCTGCTCGCGGCGACGACCGCAGTCGGCGTCGCCGCCCAAACTGCCCCGTCCCAGCACGTGCGCGGAACGATCGTGAGCGTCGGCGGCGGCGTACTGACCGTCCAGGCGGGGGCGGCCCGCAAACGGGTCGATCTGACGAACAAGACGTCGATCAGCCTGGTCGGGAAATCGTCGCTCGACCAGATCAAACCCGGAGCGTTCGTCGGTTCGGCCGCCGTACCGCAGCCCGATGGAACGCTCAAAGCGCAGGACGTGATGATCTTCCCCGAGACCATGCGTGGCACCGGTGAGGGGCACTACGCCTGGGATCTCACGCCGCACAGCACGATGACCAACGCGACCGTCCAAACCGTCGCCTCGGGAGCGGCAAGCGTCAAGGTCGACCTACTCACGCTGCACTACACCGGCGGGCAGCAGACGATCAAGGTTCCCGCCAACGCCCCCGTCGTCAAATTGAGTGCGGCCGACAAGCGCGCGCTGAAGCGCGGCGCGCACGTCTTCATCGTGGCGTCGCCTAAACCCGACGGAACGCTCGTCGCCGACTTCGTCGCGGTCGGTAAGAACGGTCTAACTCCGCCGATGTAGCTCGGCGCCCGGTCAAATTAGAACGGACCCCGCAAGGTTCTTCGCTTGCGAGGTCCGTTCGACGTTGTCCGCGGGCGCGGAGGCTACATCATGTCGTAGCCGCCGCCCATGCCGCCCATTCCACCGCCGCCGCCGCCCATGCCGTTGTCTTTCTTCGGCTCCGGCTTGTCGGCGATCAGCGTCTCGGTCGTCAGGATCAGCGCACCGATCGAAGCCGCGTTTTGCAGCGCCGACCGCGTGACCTTGAACGGCTCGACGATGCCGGCTTTGATCATGTTGACCAACTCACCGGTCATCGCATCGAAGCCTTGGCCGGCCTGCGCACCCTTGACGCGCTGGACTTCCACCGAGCCCTCGTATCCGGCGTTCTCGGCGATCTGCCGCAGCGGCTCTTCGAGCGCGCGTCGGACGATGTCGACGCCGATCTTTTCGTCGGCGGCGCCGACGTGACCATTGCTGGTCGCGATCAGGTTCTGGAGCGCCTTCTGCGCGTGGATGAGCGAGCTGCCGCCGCCGGGGATCATCCCCTCTTGGACCGCCGCGCGCGTCGCGCTGAGCGCATCCTCGATGCGGTGCTTCTTCTCTTTGAGTTCGGTCTCGGTCGCCGCGCCGACCTGAATGACGGCGACGCCGCCGCTCAGTTTGGCTAGCCGCTCTTGCAGCTTCTCGCGATCGAAGTCGCTGTCGGTATCTTCGACTTGGCGCTTGATCTGCTCGATGCGACCCTTGATCGCGTCGGGCTTACCTTTGCCGTCGATGATCGTCGTTTCGTCCTTGGTGACTTTGACTGTCTTGGCCTGACCCAACAGGTCGGGGGTGACCTTGTCGAGTTTGAGACCCAGCTCTTCGGAGATGACCGTGCCGCCCGTTAGGGTGGCGATGTCTTTGAGCATCTCTTTGCGGCGGTCGCCGAAGCCCGGCGCTTTAACCGCAACCGTCGTGAACGTGCCGCGCAGTTTGTTGACAACCAATGTCGCCAAGGCTTCGCCTTCAACGTCTTCGGCGATGATGAGCAGCGGTTTCTGAACTTGAACGATCTTCTCGAGCAGCGGCAGAATGTCGGCGATTGCGCCGATCTTCCGCTCGCTGATCAGGATGTACGGATCGGTCAAGGTCGCTTCCATCCGCTCGGAGTCGGTGACCATGTACGGCGAAATGTAGCCCTTGTCGAACTGCATGCCGTCTTTGGTCTCGACTTCGGTCTTCATCGACTTCGACTCTTCGACCGTGATGACGCCATCTTTGCCGACTTTGCTCATCGCTTCGGAGATCAGGGTGCCGATATCCGGGTCGTTGGCCGAGATCGCCGCAACCTGCGCGATCTTCTCGGCGGTGTCGACCTTCTCGACCATCTTCTCCATCGCCGCAACGGTCGCTTCAACCGCGCGCTCGATGCCTTTTTTGATCAGCAGCGGGTTCGAGCCCGCCGTCACGTTGCGCAAACCTTCGCGGATGATCGCTTGCGCGAGCACCGTTGCGGTCGTCGTGCCGTCGCCGGCGATGTCGTTGGTCTTGCTGGCGACTTCTTTGACGAGCTGCGCGCCCATGTTTTCAAACGTTCCGGGAAGCTCGATCTCCTTGGCGACGGTCACGCCATCTTTGGTGATCGTCGGAGAGCCGAACTTCTTGTCGATGACGACGTTTCGGCCTTTCGGTCCGAGTGTGACCTTCACGGCGTCCGCGAGCGCGTTGGCACCGCGCTCGAGCGCGCGCCGCGCGTTCTCGTCGAATACTAACTCTTTGGCTGCCATGTTCTGTGTTTATACTCCTACGGCAACGCGCTCGTCGGTGAACACCGCCAGCACGTCTTTTTCAGAGATGATAAGGTACTCTTTCCCGTCGATCTTGATCTCGCTCCCAGAGTACTTGGAGTAGATGATTTTGTCGCCGACCTTGACATCCATCGGCACCTTCGTGCCGGTGTCGAGCGTGCGGCCGGAACCGACCGCCAGCACGCGTCCTTCTTGCGGCTTCTCCTTGGCGGTGTCGGGCAGAAAGACTCCGCCGGAAGTCTTGTCAGCCTGCTCGACGTGCTCGACGACCAGGCGATCGCCCAAAGGCCTGAGATTCACGGATGGACCTCCACTAACGTAAACAAAATGGTGAAATTGGCAATCGTGGCAATTGACTGCCAGCGACACAGAATGTTAGCAGACGAGCCAGTCGAGTGCAAGTAGCAAGCTGGCTGGTCCGGAAGTCCTAGGACTGAGGACCGGGAGCCCGACGACCGGCCCGGGCCGGATCGCTAGCATTATTCCACACCATGGATGGCTATCGACACGGATTTTGGCAAGGAAACTGGGCGGCGCTTACCGTCCGGGCTACGGTTTGTGCGGCCGCGGCGTTCGCGCTCGCCGGTTGCGGGGGTGGCGGTTCGAGCACGAGCCCGTTGCCCGAGGCCCGTGGATTTGCGGCGGCGCCGCCCGGAATCGTCGGGCTGGGCTTTTTGCCGAGCGCGGCCGGTTCGTCGTCGGGCACGATCGGTTCGGCCTCGGGCACGGCGTTGATCGTCGCCGCCTCCGAGGCACTCTTAGCCTCAGCCCCCGCCGGAACACTCGGCAGCGCCGCGCTCACCTTCTCCGTCGGCGGCCGCGCCCCGGCCGCGTCCGTCCGCGCGCCGCTCGCAACCCACAGCGGTTCGGCGGCCGGCGGTTCGGTCGTCGAGGCGCGCCCCAGCGACACGGCTCGGTTACTCGAACAGACCGTGCGGCTCCAGCCGTTGGCCGCCGGCGGTTTGGCAAACCGAATCCGCAGCCCACAGTCGGTCGTCGCCGAAGGCAGCACGCGATCGCTGTGGGTCGAGCAACTCGGCGCCGGGGCCACCGTCTATCGCGCCCTGCCCGTCGTCTTGGCAAAGCTGACACCGCACGGCGCCATCTGGGTCGATCGTTCGCTGACCTTGGAATCGACGGCGATCGATTCGATCGCCCGCGACTTCGAGAACGCATTCGCAGCCGACGCGACCCATTTCGGCTCGTCGGACTACGGCGCAAACGCCGCGGGCCTTGCGCATATCTACGGCGTCTGCGACTCGACCGGGAACAAAATCGATGGCGCAAGTTCGTCTGAGTTCATCGCGGACCCCGGGACGGTCGACGTCATCGTCGCGAACGCGATGGCGCTCGGCACCGTCGGCGGTTACTTCTCCGCCTACAACTATCTCCCGCAATCGATCGCAAACTGCTTGGGCACGCCCGGCGACCCGTCGACGATTCCGCAGTCAAACGAAGCACCGACGATCGTCCTCGGTTACGATACGACCCACTCAACCGCGTACGAACTCGACGAGGATCTCGTTCGGACGAGCGGCCACGAACTCGAGCATTTGATTAACTTCGTCAATCACGTGATCGTCGGCGGTAAACGCCCCGAAGAACCGTGGATCGACGAAGGGCTCGCGATGCTGGCCCAAGACTTCGCGGTCCAGCGGCTGCATCCGCAACTCGAAGGCGACGTGGACGACGCCCTCTACCACGCGCGCGTCTACCTCGATGCGCCGCAAAACTATAGCCTGACGGCGTTCGTTGGCCGCGACCCGGCCGCTGCGGTGCCGGCGTTCGGCTCCTCGGGATCGTATGGCGCCGCCTATCTGTTCGAACGCTATCTCTACGATCGCTTCGGCGGGGACCGCTACACGCGCGGAATGATCGCGAGCAGCAGCACCGGTACGACGAACCTCGCGACGACCACCGGCGGCAGTCCGGGCCAAATCGTTGCTGATTTTGCGGTCGCGCTCGCGGCCGGCGCCCAGCCATCGTCCGACCCGCGTTTCCGATTTGCAAGCCTCGACATGCACGGGACCTACGCCGACCAATTCGGCACCTCCACGACGCTCGACGGACCGCAGCCAGTGGCCGCGCTCACCGCCGGCCAATCGTTCGGCTATCGCACGCCGCTTGGCGGCTGCGCCTACGTCGAAATTTCGGGAATCGGTCCGGCCGGCGTTCCGGTCAGCGTCGCCGATCCGTCGGGCAGTTTCGACTTAGCCGTCGGCGTCATCCCGCAGTAGCGCCGGTCAGCGACGGAGGTGGGCGAGCTGCTCGTTCACCCAATGCGGCAAGTGTTGCTGCACGAGGTACGCGACCGGTTGCGACGGGTCGATTTGAATCATCCCGGTCGCCCGGCCGAGGGCAAGCAGTGCCAGCACCGTCGCTGACATCACGCAAAAACCGCGCGTCGAAAGCGACCAGCTCTCCTGAAAGACCGGCACCAGTAATCCGATGACCGTCAACAACAGCAGCACGAAGAGCAGCATCGGCTGACCGTTGGTGCCGTACGCCTCGATCTGATTCAAATGGCTGAGGCGGAAGTCGACAAGATACAGGCCACAGCCAGTGACCACTGCGGCGATCGCCCGCAGCGCAAACCCGATCATACACCATGGTATCGACCATTGTCCGGCCGAGCCGCACAGGCCGCGCCGCCGCGGCCTGCCAAGTAGCTTCCAAATATGCGAACCGACGACGGCCCCCGGTGATCGGAGCGATCGAGGTCGATCTCGGCGCGATCCGCCGCAACGTCGCCCGGCTGCGGGCGCTGGTCGCGCCGGCCCGGCTGGCGATCGTCGTGAAGGCCGACGCCTACGGTCACGGGCTGGTCCGGATCGCGCGCGCCGCCGCGCCGCTGGTCGACGCGCTCTGCGTTTACCGGGCGAGCGAAGCGCTTGCCCTGCGGGCCGGCGGCGTCTCGGCGCCGATCCTCATTTTGGGACCCGTCGAGCCGGTCGAACTGCCGCAGGCACTCGCAGCCCACGCCGCCGTTCCGGTCTGGAGCAGCGGCGCCTACGTGCGCGACCTAGAACGGGCGGCGCGCGCGGCCGGCTCGCCGTTCACGGTCCACGTGAAGATCGAGACCGGGCTCAACCGGCTCGGCGTGTCCGTCGACGCCGCGGCGGCGGCCATCCTCGCGCTGCGCGAACGGCCCGAACTCCGCGTCGGCGGCGCCTACACCCATCTGGCGGCCGCCGAAGAGCTGGAATCGGCCTACACCCACGAGCAACTCCGGCAGTTCGAAACGGCGCTTGCGCCGCTGGCTTCGACCCGGTTACCGCCCAAACTCACGCGGCACGCGGCGGCGTCGGCGGCCGCGATCCTCTATCCCAACCTGCGGCTCGACCTCGTCCGCGCCGGCATCGCGAGTTACGGGCTGTGGCCGTCGGCAGCGACGCGCGCCGCGGCCCGCGGCGCAATCGAACTCGAACCGGCGCTCAGTTACCGCTCCCAGCTCGTCGCGGTCCGCGACGTGCCGGCCGGCAGCGCCGTCGGCTACGGCTGCAGCTTCATAACCGAACGAATCTCGCGGATCGGCGTTCTACCGCTGGGCTATGCCGAAGGGATTCCGCGCGCGCTCTCCAATCGCGGCGCGGTCGCGATCGACGGGCGACCGGCGCCGATCGTCGGGCGCGTCTGCATGAACATGAGCTTCATCGACGTCACCGAGATCCCGACCGCCCGACCCGGTAGCCGCGTCACCTTGATCGGGGCCGACGGCGAGACTCGGGTCGCGGCCGACGATTGGGCGAACTGGGCGCAAACGATCAACTACGAGATCGTCGCCCGGCTGCCGTCGGCGATTCCACGCGTCTACGTCGAATCGCCGCGCCCGCGCTCGAACGACTCACCGGTCAGCGCGATCGCTTCGTCGAGCGCAATCGTTCCGTCGTAGAGCGCGCGTCCGAGGATCGCCTGATCGACGTTCGCCGGCGTCGCGGCGATCAGTGCGCGCAAATCGGCGACGGTACGCGCCCCGCCGCTGGCGGTGATACGCATCGGCGTCAGCCCCGCGACGTGCACGAGTGCCGCCACATCGTAGCCGGCACCGGTACCGTCGCGCCCGATCTCGGTGTAGACGACGCGTTCGATCCCCCAGGCCGCGAGTTCGCGAACCAACTCGTCGCGGTCGCGACCGGCGTCGCGCTGCCAACCGCGGATTGCGACGCGGGCGCCCCGTGCGTCAATGCCGCCGACGATCCGCGGGCCGAACTCGGCGAGGACGAGCTGCGCGGTCTGCGGCGCTTCGACCAGCAGCGTGCCGAGGACGACGAGCGCTGCGCCTGCCTGGAATCGAACGCGGACGTCGTCGAGCGTGCGGATGCCGCCGCCGGTTTGAACGGGAACGGTCACCGCCGCGCAGATTGCCCGGAGCGCGCGCAGGTTCTCGCCGGTGCCGAACGCGCCGTCGAGATCGACGACGTGCAACCGCGTCGCGCCGAGGTTCACGAAGCTGCGCGCGCGGGCGACCGGATCGTCGTCGTAGCGCGTTTCGAGTGCCGGATCACCGCGCAATAGGCGCACGCAGCGACCGTCGCGCAGATCGATCGCCGGAACGACCGTCAGCCGCATCGGTCGGCGAGCTGCAGGAAGTTGTCGAGCAATTGCGCCCCGACGAGTTGACTTTTTTCGGGATGAAACTGCGTCCCCATCACGTTGTCGCGGGCCGCGATCGCCGTGAAGCGCTCGCCGTGGACGACCGCGGCCTGCGTTTCGGGGCCGAGCTCGGCACGGTAGCTGTGCAAAAAATACGCGTGCGCCGGCGCGACGATGCCGGCGACGAACGGATGATCGCCGACGAGTTCGAGCGCGTTCCAACCCATGTGCGGAACCCGCGGCGCGCCGGCGAGCCGCGATATCTTACCCGAAAAATAGCCGAGCCCCCCACAATCGCCGTACTCGTCGCTGCCGTCGAACAACAGTTGCATACCGACGCAGATGCCGAGGAACGGCCGGCCGGCCGCGATCGTCGCGCGGATCGCGCCGTCGAGCCCGCGGTCGACGAGCGCGCGCATTGTCGCCGCAAACGCGCCGTCGCCCGGCAGGATCGCCGCGCGTGCCGCGGCTACCACCGCCGGATCGGCAGTCACTTCAAACCGCGCTCCACGCCGTTCGAGGGCGGCGACGAGCGAGCCGATGTTGCCGCCCGCGAAATCGACGACGGCGATCGGAGCACGAGCGGCTATTCCAACAGTCCCTTCGTCGACGGCACGGTCGGGTCACCGGTGAACCGTTTGGCGTGCGCAAACGCGCGCGCGAACGCCTTGAACGACGCCTCGCTCAGATGGTGCGAGTTTTCGCCCGCCAGCCGGATGAGGTGGAGATTGAAACGGCCGTGATCGACGACTGACCGGAAAAAGTGACCTATCAGTTCGGTCTTGAGGTCGCCGAGATTCTCGACGGCAAACGGGACGGCGAAATTGAGGTACGGGCGGCCCGAGAGATCGACGCTCGCAAGCACGAGCGCATCGTCAAGTGGAACCGCGACTGAACCGAACCGCTCGATGCCGCGTTTTTCGCCGAGCGCATCGTGAATCGACTTGCCCAGCGCAATGCCGACGTCCTCGATCAAGTGATGGTTGTCCATTCCGTCGCCGGTCGCGCGAACGTCGAGGCCGCAACCGGAATGCTTCGCAAACGCCGCGAGCATGTGGTCGAGAAACTTCACGTCGGTTGCAACCGCGATCGTTCCACCGTCGAGATCGAGCGTCAGCTCGATCGTCGTCTCGTTGGTCGACCGGGAAACGTGCCCGCGGCGCACGATCGTTACAACCTTTTGCGTGCTCATGGTAGGTTCAATTCACCGAAGTGCCGGCAACCCCGGCCTGGGGGCTCTTCGAACGTCCCCGCTCTTCGATCGGCATGAACGGCACGATTGCGGGGCCGTCGTAGCGCGCTTGCGGTCGAATCAGCCGGTTGTCGGCGAGTTGTTCGAGGATATGCGCGGTCCAGCCGGCGATCCGTCCGCAGGCGAACATGCAGGTGAACTCGTCGGCCGGAATGCCGAGGGCAAAGAGCGTCGGAGCGGTATAGAACTCGACGTTCGCGTAGATCCGCTTGCCGGGCTTACGCTCTTGCAAAACCGCGTTCGCTGCATCTTCAAGCGCGCGCGCGATCTCGTACCACGTTGGGTCCGAAGCTTCACCGAGCGCCTTGGCCATCGCTTCGAGATGCTGCGCGCGCGGATCGCGGACCTTGTACTCGCGGTGCCCCATGCCCATAATTTTTTCACCGCGCGCGAGCAGTTCGCGAACGTAGCCCTCGGCCCGAGCCGGCGCACCGATCTCCACCAGCATCGCCATCACTTTGCCGGGCGCGCCGCCGTGCAGATCGCCTTCGAGCGTCGCAATTGCCGAGGTCGCGGCCCCGAAGATGTCGGCCCGTGTCGAGGCGGTCACCCGCGCGGCAAACGTCGACGCGTTGTACGAATGGTCGGCCAGCAGGACCAGATACGTGTCGAGCGCGCGTTCGGCTTCGGGAATCGGCCGTTCGCCCGACCGCATGTACAGGAAATTGGCCGCGGTCGCCAGGTTCGGCAGCGGCTCGATCGGTTCGAGACCGCGGCGGATTCGATCCCAAGCGGCGACGATCGTCGGCAGCTTGGCGATGAGATGGATTGCGGTGCGCGGATTCGACGGATGGGTGCCGTCGGCGAGGTGCGGTTCGAACAGCGCGAGCGCCGAGACGGCCGTCCGCAGCACGTCCATCGGCCAGGCCGTAGCCGGAAGTGTAGCCAGCGACGCCAGCAGCGGGCGCGCCAGCGTTCGGTTGGCGGCGAGCCGAATCTTGAGATCGTCGAGTTGCTGCCGGTTCGGAAGCTGGCCGAACAGCAGCAGGTAAGCGATCTCCTCGAAGGTCGCGCGCGGCGCGAGATCGTGGATGTCGTATCCGCGATAGGTGAGCCGGCCCGCGAGGCCCTCGACATTGCTCAACTCGCTCGAGCCGACCTCGACGCCTTCGAGCCCACGGTCGACAACCGTCCTAGTCTCCGCCATACGGAATGATTCGGCCATTAAAGGCGATTCACATTTATAGGCTTACACGACCGTCTGTTCGACCGCTCGCTCCAACGCGTAGCCGAGCAGCCGGTCGATCAGCACGTCGTAGCCGATTCCGACGGCATTGCAGGCATCGGGCATCAGGCTCGTCGGGGTCAAGCCGGGCAGCGCATTGACCTCCAGGATGTACGGCCGGCCTTCCTTGGTCACGATGAAGTCGGTCCGCGAGTAGTCGCGCAAACCGATCAGTCGATGGACCGAGAGCGCCAGCATTTGTAGGCGCCGCGCGAGGTCGGCGTCGATCTTCGCCGGGACGATATGGGTGCTGCCGCCGGGGCCGTATTTCGATTCGTAGGTGTAAAACTCGGCTTGGTTCGCGACGATCTCGATCACCGGCAGCGGCTCCTGGCCGAGGACGCCGCACGTGAACTCGCGGCCCTCGACGAACTCTTCGGCAAGCACGCTCGCACCGTGGGCGGCGGCCGCAATCATCGCTTGCGACCACTGTTCGTGGGTGCGCACGATCGCGACGCCGGTGCTCGAGCCCTCGTCGCGCGGCTTGACAACCAGCGGTAGATTCAGCGATCCGGGCAACAGCGGCAAGGTCCCGCCACCGAACTCGAAGACATCCCAGGCCGCGGTCGGCAGCCCTTCGGCCGACAGCAATTTCTTGGTCAGATGCTTGTCCATCGCGAGCGCGCACGAGCGCAGGTCGCTGCCGGTGTACGGAACGCCGAGCCAATCGAGGATCCCCTGAATCGTGCCGTCCTCGCCGCCGGTGCCGTGGAGCGCGATGAAGACGACGTCGGGCGCGATCTCGCGGAGCGCGTCGACGAACCGCTCGTCGAAGTCCAGCGATTGTGCGGGGTAACCCATTCGTTCGAGCGCGCGGAGCACGCCTTGACCGCTGGCGATCGAGACCTCGCGTTCGGAGCTCGGTCCGCCCATCACGACGGCGACGCGGGGCTTGTCCGTCATACGAAGATTCCGACGAAATGCACTTCGAGTTCTAGTTCGACGCCGGCGGTCTCGGCGACCGCGCGCCGGACGCGCGCCAACAGGGCAGCGACGTCGGCGGCGGTGGCGGCTCCGAGGTTCACGATGAAATTCGCATGGAGATCGGAGACCTGCGCGTCACCGGCCCGCCATCCCTTTGCGCCGGCCGCCTCGATCAACCGGCCGGCCTTGTCGCCGGCGGGATTGCGAAAGCACGAGCCGGAGTTCGGCCAGCGTAGCGGTTGGGTCGCCTTGCGCCGAACGAGCCGCCGCTGCATCGCGGTGCGCACGGCCGCCGGCTCGCCACGTTCGAACTCGAGCACGGCGCGCGCGACGACGGCGTCGCGCGCCAACGTCGTTTGACGGTACAGATACTGAAGGGAGACCGCGTGCGGCTCGGGCCGGCCCGGCGTTTGCACCCAGACCGCGCGGACGAACTCGCCCAGTTCACGGTCGGTGCCGGCGTTCATGCGCAACGAGCCGCCGACGCTGCCGGGAATCCCGGCGAGCGAGTCGATGCCGATCGCGCCGAGCGAAGCGCCTTCGGTCGTAACGCGCGCCATGCCCGCCGACGCACCGGCTTCGATAACGACGCGATCGCCCGCGATCCGCGCATCGATCGCGGCGAACTCGCCTCCGAGCCGGACGACGACTCCGCGAATTCCGCCGTCGCCAACCAGTAGGTTCGAGCCGCTCCCCAACACGAACCACGGCAGCTTGCGCTTGCGCACGTGGATCAACAGATCGCGTAGCTCCGCCGCGCGCTCGAGTTGGACGAACGCGTCGGCCGGACCGCCGACGCGCCACGACGTGTACGGCGCCAGCGGCTCGTCGAACCGTGCACGTTCGCCGGCGATCGCCGTCAAAGCCGCCCGGTCGTTATCGGCGAGCACGCCGCGCAATCGGTCGACTTGGGTCGCGTTCATCGATGCGCAACCTCGGCGGCGCCGACGAGTTCCGCTAGCCGCGCGGCGGCGCGCGTGATCGAACCGGCACCCAGCATCAGCACGAGCGCGCCGGCCGGCGCGGATTCGAGCAAATAGGCCGGCAAGTCGTCGCTGTTCGGCATGTAGGTGACGGCAGCGCCGTTGGCGCGCAACGGCTCGCCGATCGCCCGCGCGTCGATGCCCGGAATCGGCGACTCCGACGCGGCGTAAACGTCGGTGATCACGACGTCGTCGGCTCCTTTGAGAGCCCGTGCGAAACCGGCGGCGAGATATTTCGTTCGCGAGTAGCGATGCGGTTGGAATGCGACGACGATCGGGCCGGAGAAATTCGCGCGCGCGGCGGCGATCGTCAGTTCGACGGCGGTCGGATGGTGGGCATAATCATCGACAACCGACATCCGCGGCGTGCGCGCAACGAACTCGAACCGCCGGCGAACGCCGGCGAACGTTGCGAGCGCGCGAGCAATCGTTTCGAACGGAATGCCGAGTTCAAGACCGACGGCGATCGCCGGCAAGCTGTCGAGGACGTTGATCGTACCCGGAACCGGCAGCCGCGCGGTTCCGAGTGTCGCGCCGTTGCGCAGGACGGCAAATCGCGTCCCGAAATCCGCGTGAACGATCTCGCGCGCCGTGAGATCGGCGCTTCCAAGTCCAAACGTCATGGTGCGCGCCGCGCGCGGCCGGCGAGCGAGCGCCGCCGAGCGCTTCTCGTCCGCGCCGACGATTGCGAGGCCGTCGGGCGGCAGGCTGGCAAGAAATTGCTCGAACGCGCCGACGAGCGCCGGCAGCTCGTCGTCCGAACTGATGTGATCGTTCTCGACATTGGTGACGACCGCAACGCGTGGGCGCAGCTCCAAGAACGAGCCGTCCGATTCGTCCGATTCGGTCACGAACCACGCGCCGGCGCCGACGCGAGCATTGGTGCCGGTATCGACCCGTTCGCCGCCGAGCGCCAAGGTCGGATCGCAGCCGGCCGCTTCGAGCACGGTCGCGACCATCGCGGTCGTCGTCGTCTTACCGTGCGTTCCGGCGATCGCGATTCCGCGCTGTTCGTTGAACAACGCCGCCAGCAGTTCGCCGCGGCGCAAGATCGTATGCCCGGCCGCGCGCGCCGCGACCAGTTCCGGATTGCCGGCCGCGATCGCCGAACTTGCGACGACGGTGCGCGCGTCACCGAGATTGATCGCGGCGTGGCCGACCATCACACGCGCGCCCTCACCCGCCAAGCGCTCGGTAAGCGCGGTCCACCGGTCGCTCGATCCTTGAACGCGGCAGCCGCGCTGCAAGAGAATTCGCGCGAGTGCGCTCATGCCGATGCCGCTGATGCCGACGAAGTGGACCGGTTCGGGAAGCTTCACCGGGCCCACAACTTCGCAGACGCGTTCGGCTTCACCCGCGGCCGAGTTCGACGATACGGCGGGCGATCGACGCGGCCGGGTTTGGAACGCGCGCGGTTTCGGCCGCCGCGCGCATCGTGGAAGCGACGTTCACCGTCAGCGCGTCGTCGATCTCGCGGTGCAAGCGCGCACCGTCGAGTTCGCCATCCGGGATGACGCGGGCCGCGCCGCGGCGCGCAAAGCTCTCGGCGTTACGCGCTTGATGACCGTCGGTCGCGAACGGAAACGGAACGAGCAGCGCCGGCGTTCCGGTTGCGGCCAGCTCGGCGAGCGTCCCCGCACCCGACCGCGCGACGACGAGGTCGGCGGCGGCGTAGGCCGCCCGCGGGTCGTCAAGATAGGGAATCACGTGCGCGCGGCCGCGGGTCTCGATTTTCGCAAGCGCGGCGGCGACGGCGCCATGATCGCGCCGGCCACAGACGAGCAATATCTGCCGGCCACGCGGCAGTCCACCGGCGCGCAGCAGTCTAAGGGTGGCGTCGTTCAGACTGCGCGCGCCCTGGCTGCCGCCAATGACGACAACTGTCGTCGGCTCCGGGGCGAGCCCCAGCGCCGCGCGCGCCGCCGCACGGTCCATCGGCCGCGAAAAGGCCGCCCGTAGCGGCGTCCCGGTGCGAACCGCCTTGCGGCCGAACGCCCCCGGCTCGCCGTCGGCGGCAATCCAAATCTCGTCGACCAACGGTGCGAGCAGCCGGTTGGTGAGCCCCGGTTTCGCATTCGGCTCGAGCAGCGCCAGCCGAACGCGCGATAGCCCGATCGCGCGCACGATTCGGGCGGCAAGCATCACCGGAAACGCCACGTAACCACCGGTGGCGACCGCAACGTGCGGGCGGAACCGATGGAGCACCGCCAACGCCTGCACGACGCCGACGGCGTTCGCGGCAATCGCCGTCATCATCTGCGCCGCGGACCGGCGCGCGACCGGCGCGGTCGCGACGAAGGCGATCGGCAGCCCGGTGGGCGGCACGATCTCGGCCTCGAGGCCGTCGCGCTTGCCGACGTAGAGGAGCCGTAGCGGCGCAGCCGCGGGTTGGTCGGCGAGCGCCTCGGCGATTGCGAGCGCCGGATAGACGTGGCCACCGGTCCCACCGCCGGTCAGCAGGACATTCACAGCGCGGGCTCCGCAACTACGTCGGCATGACGATGCACACCAGCCCCGCGATCGACGCGCTGCCGCGCTCGGGAATTCGCGAGATCATGGAACTTGCCGACCAGATCCCCGATGCGATCGTGCTCGGCGCCGGTGAGCCGAACTTCGCGACCCCGGAGCACATCCGGCGCGCGGCCGCCGCCGCGGCCGAAGCCGGCCACACGAAGTACACGCCGAACCTCGGGATTCCCGCACTGCGTGCCGTGCTCGTCGACAAGCTGCGCGACCGCAACGGCTATGCGGTCACGGCCGACCGCATCATCGTCACCAACGGCGGCGTCGAGGCGCTGTTCACGAGCATGACCGCGATCCTCGAACCGGGCGACGAGATTTTGCTGCCCGATCCGGGCTGGCCCAACACGACCGCGATGGCGCACATCCTGCGAGCGACGCCGATCTACTTTCCGCTCGCCGCCGAGCACGGCTTCGTTCCGCGCATCGAAGATCTCGAGCCGCTGGTTACGGCCAAGACGCGGGCGTTGCTCATCAACTCGCCGTCGAACCCGCTCGGTTCGGTGATCGATCGATCGCGGATGCGCGAACTCGTTGCGTTCGCCGAGGCACGCAACCTGTGGCTGATCTCCGATGAGTGCTACGACGAGATCGTCTTCGACGACCGGTTCGTCAGCGCGGCCGCGGTCGGGAATCCCGAGCGCATCTTCTCCGTCTACACGTTTTCGAAGACCTACGCGATGACCGGCTGGCGCGTCGGCTACGTTGCGGTCCCGAGCATCGCGGCACCGCTGGTCGCCAAACTCCAAGAGCCGATCACCTCGTGCATCAACGCCCCCGCGCAGCACGCGGCGATTGCCGCGATCACTGGGCCGCAGGAATGCGTTCGCGAAATGCGCGACGCGTATCGCGACCGCCGCGACGGCGTCGCGACCCGGTTCGCGCGCGGCGGCATCGGGGTGCATCCGGCGGCTGGAGCGTTCTACGCTTGGGCCGACATCAGCGCGAGCGGCCGGTCGAGCCGCGACTTCGCGCTCGCACTGCTGCGCGAGCGGCAGGTCGCGGTCGCCCCGGGAACGGCGTTCGGCGTCCGCGGCGAAGGCTACGTGCGGCTCTCGCTGGCAACCGCGAGCGACCGGCTCTACGAAGGCGTCGACCGAATCGTCGAATTCGTTCAAGCGCACCGCCCCGCGCTGGCGTAGCGTGCTATTCGCCAAACCGCGCGCGACGCTCGTGCCCGGCCGGCGTCACGACGGTAGCGCTTCGATGGCCGCGACCAACCGCGCAAGCTGCTGCAGACGAGCCGTCAGTTCGGGCAGAACAGTGCTCCGCGGCAACGTCGAAAGCGCCGTTACCGCTTGGTTGAGGTCGACGTGGATGAACGTGCTGCTCCAAGCGCCGCGGCCGACGACATCGTACGTTCCGTCGGCCAGCCCCATGATCTTCACGAACTCCGGCGCCGGCGGACTCTCCGAAAAAATCAACTCGACGAGTACGCTGCTCTTGATCGGATCCATGGCTCGGGTATTCGTTGGCTTACAAACTGCGCCTGGCATGGCGCCACTACAACGTGAATGCACGGTGAGGTGACCATGAAATCGATGCTGCCTTCGATCGACGAACTGGTGCGGATGCCGTCGCCGTGCCCCGGCCCGATCGGGATCGCCTACGACGGGGGCCGCCTGTGGCTGGGCGCGCCCGACACCGAGCGCATCTACGCCGTCGATCCGGCGTGCGGTGCGGTTACCGAGGAGGCCGTCGCGCCCGGTTCGCCTTACGGCATGACGGCGATCGGCGACGAGCTGCGCGTCGTCGTCGGCGACGCGGACGACGAGCGTTCGATCGCGCGCTACGTCGTCGGCCACGGATTCAAAAGCACGCTGGTGCCGTGCCCGCAGGGCACCGGTGCGTGGCTCGCCTACGACGGCGAATTTCTATTCCTCGTGCAACGCTTCCACAAGCGCATCCTCGAACTCGAACCAACCGGTGAGGTTCGTCGAACGATTCCGGTCGCGCGCGAGGTCACCGGAATGACGATTGTCGATGGCTGCTTCTACCTGATCACGACCGAGAGCAAGCACGTCGACGACTATCGGCTGGCTCGTTTCGACGCGCGGCTGTCCGAGCCGGTCGAAACCGAGTTGGCCGCGATCCCGTTCACCGCGCGCGGGCTGGCATTCGACGGCACGCGTTTCTGGACCAACATCCGCGCCGAAAACACGGTCGTCGGCTTCGCCCGACCGGGTTAGGCGAAGGCTCTACTCTACTCGGCCGCTTCCGGCGAAAAGAGCGGCTGAGCGCCCAACCAGTATTCGGGGATTTCGTGGCGTAGGAGCACGGCGTCGAACACCTTGGCCAACCATGACTCAAAGCTGTCGGCGATCACGACTTCGCGCCAAGCATCTGGGCCCGACTCGCACTCTGCATCAAGTGCTTTGTATTCCGTCGCGTCGTCGCTCTGCTCAGCATCGAGCACGCAGAGATTCCCGTCTCCCCAATCCGCAAAGACAATGAGGCTACCCCAACGATGTGGCCATGGATCGTCGCGGGCACGATCGGCGAATTCCGCTTTTCGTTCAAGGGTCCTCAAAACCACGGCCTGCGTGCCAAGAATCTTAAAATCATCGGCGCCATCGACGTAAAAGATCACTCCGTTCGAAACACGAAGAAACTCGCAAAAACTCGGCGGTAGCGCGACGCCAATGGATCGCTCGCAATCCTCAATGACATCGTCCATTGCACCCGGCTGCGCATGCCAATCTAGTTCACAATTATGTTCAAGTCCGAGCTTTCGTGATGCTTCGACCCGCTCGGCTAGCCAGCTATATCTCTCTCCGCTCACGATCAATCACCCACGGGCAGTCTTGATCGGCGAGTGGCACACAGATTAAAATGATCCCACCAGCGATTGAATTCCTCATGGACCACGGGCGTTAGGAACACGCCGTTCGTTCCCAACGAATCCCCTCCGCACGCGACCGGCTTGATATGATGATCTTGATAGCCCCCAGCTGACTTTACGGTTACTCCAGCTGGAACGACAAAACCCGCCGCAATGTACGCTTCAATCGTACGCTTCCGAAATAACTCCGGCTTAGAGCGCT
>JBOHTW010000194.1:0-6026 GCA_050733835.1 Vulcanimicrobiaceae bacterium
GTACGGCGCCGGCGCCGCCCCGCGCCAGCCGCCCCCCGTCGGGCGTACGAATCTCATCATCGCTGACGACGGTGCCGTCGGGATACGAGACGGTCGACTGCACGCCGTGCCAGCGCGGCGCAAACACGCGGATCGCGAGATATGCGCCCAACTCGAAATATGCGAACGCGACGACGTGCGCGGCGACCGATTGATCCCGCGTCACGAGGTACGTCAAGCCCAGCGCGACCACGGTGGCGGCGGCGAGCAACCGCGCCTCGAACAGCCCAAGCGCCGCCGTGAACACCGGCGCGATTCGGACTTGGCTTGCGATCCACAGACGGTAAAACGCGTAGGTCGTCGTCAAGCAGAAAAACGCGACCGTGATCTCGGGCGTGGCGATCCGTGACTGGACGAAATGGAAGCCGTCAAAGACTACGAAGCCGGCCGCCACCGTCGAATAGACGGTCGATCCGGTAATCCGCTTGGCGAGCGCGTAGACGATGAAGATCATCAACGCGCCGATCACGACGTTCAAGAACCGCCAGCCGGTCGAGGTATCGCCGTGAGCGAGACCGCCGAACAACAGCATCGAGAGCGCAACGATCAGCTTGGTCAGCGGCGGATGCGTAAACTCGTAGATCTCGATGTGCTTGAGATATTCGGCGCCCGCGCGCGCGTAGTAGATCTCGTCGAAGATCTTCTCCGCCGGCAGCCAGTAGTTCACGAACATGATCGCAAACGAGACCAACGTCAGGCCGCTCGCGATCGCGTAGTCGACGCGCGTCATCGTCGCCAGCCCCTCGCCGGGAGCGAACCATGGACGAACGCGCGCGACCGCGCTGTCGGCGAACGCACCGAAATCGGCGGCGTCGGCGACCGGCCGCTCGCCACCGGGCTCGACGATGTACCGGTAGCCGAGCACGAAGTAGAGGACGACGTTGGCGAGCGCCAACGGCTTGCTCAGCAACGGCATCAGGTTCGTCGGATCGACGCCGGCGAGGTGCTGATCCATCACGTGTAGGTAGTCGAGCGAGTAGACGAGGTTGCCCAGCAACGTGATCGTCAAGACGATTGCAGCGATCAGATACCGGCGACCCACGAACACGAGCGGCATAACGAGCACGAACGCGTCGAAGACGTAGCGCTCGTGCATCCGCGTCGCCAGCACGAAGAACCCCAGCGAAAGCAGCATCGCCGCTTCGAGGAAGGCGGTGCGCGTCGGACGGCTGACGTAGCGCGCGATGACCATCGCGCCGGCCGCCACCACCAGGACGATTCCCCACAGGTATTCGGGGAGTCCAATGGTTCGGCCGGCGATCACCCAGCCCGGCTGGATCGTTGCGTCGGACTCCCAGAAGCGATGCCAGACCGCCTGCAGGTTGAACGCGTTGACCGAATTGTACGGGTAAACGTTGCTCGCGTACGCGTATCGGTGCCAGAGCCACGCGAACTGGTCGAGCGGATTCCATCCCGGATGAAACGCGAGCGCCGCCAGATACGCCAGGCCGAATCCGGCGGCGACGCCGGCGAGCGTTCCACGGACTCGGCTACGCCGCACGAGCGGATCGGGCGCCGCCAGTGCGTAGGCGAGCAGCAGCGGGACAAGCACGGTCGCCGGCGGTTTGATGAGGATCGAGTACGCAATCGCCAGCCACGCCGCCGCCATCGCCAGGAGTGCCCGGCGGCCGGCGCAAGCGTCGGTTCGAACCAACAGCCAGATCGCGAGCAACACGAACAACGCCGCCACCGAGTCGACTTGACCCCAGTACGCCGAGACGTAGATCGCCGCCGGATTGAACAGCAGGAGCGCGGCGGCGACGAACGCCCAGGTCGCCGCCGGCGTGCACCGCCGCACGATCGCGAACAGCAGCACGGCATCGGCGAGATCGGCGAAGATCGCCGGCAGCTTGACCATGACTTTGAGGAGTTCGAAGTTTGGGTCGCTGTGCGCAACCAGCCGGTAGACCTGGCCGATCGCCGCGAGGATGAAGAAATAGCCGGGGGGATAATCGGCGAAGCCGGCCTTGGCAAAGAACTCGCGCAGCGGATAGTGCGCAAGCGTCAGCGACCAGCTTTCGAAGCTCGAGACGTCGTTGCGAAATCCATCGGCGTGGATGAACAGCAGGCGCAACGCAAGCCCGACGACGAGCATCCCGCCGAGCACCTGCGGCGTCGAGATCGTCCGGTCGACCGCCCGCACGAGGTTGCGAACCGCCGCTTCGCCCGAACTACGCAACCCGGCGCGATCCCTGCGCCATCAGCGCGCGCACGCTGCCGCCCCGATCGAGATCGGCGCCGGCGACGATCCGGTCGGCCTCGTCGAGCGCCCGGTCGTGTTCGCGATCGACCGCATCGCGCGCGCCGCAGCGTTCGAGCGCTCCGACGACCTCGCGAACGGCCGCCGGCTCGAGCGCGCCGCCGCCCGCATACGCGCCGGCGACGACTGCGCGCTCGGACTGCGGCGCCGACGCGAGCGCCCACACGATCGGAAAACTCCACTTCCGGCGCGCGATGTCGGCGCCGCACGGCTTACCGGTCAGTTCGGGTGCTCCCCAGGTTCCCAGTTCGTCGTCCCGGATCTGAAACGCACGGCCGTAGGCTGCGCCGAGGCTGGCGTAACGGCGCGCGCGGTCGGGCTCGGAACCGGCTGCCAGCGCACCGAGTTCGCAGGCGGCCGCGAACAGCGCGCCGGTCTTACCGGCGATCATCGTCGAGTACTCATCCATCGTCACGCGCTCGCGCCGTTCGAAGCTGATATCGAGGTCCTGACCATCGCACATCGCAAGGTTGGCCTCGTGGAGCACCTCGACCATCCGGACGATCCGATCGCTCGGCAACCGGGCTTCGTTGCGAAGCAGCGTCAGATAACTGATCGCGCACAGCGCATCACCGGCATTGATCCCGTGGGCGATTCCGTAGCGCGCCCAAATCGTCGCCCGGCCGCGGCGCAGCTCGTCGCCGTCTTCGATATCGTCGTGCACCAACGAGTAGTTGTGCAGCAGTTCGATCGCCGCCGCCGCATCGAGCGCCGTCTCGAGGCTACCGCCTTCTTCAACCGCAACGCACAACAATAACTGCGGCCGCAGGCGCTTGCCGCGCCGCAGTGTCCCCCGATCCTCGTATCCGAAGTGATAGCGGATCATCTCGTCGAGCGCCGGCGAGACGCGGCGTTCTAAGATCGCCCGGGTCAGCCGCGCTTCGATCAACTCAATTCGATCGACGGCTGAGCGCCTCCATTCGCTCCTCGACGCGATCGACGAGCCAACCGGGCGTCGACGCGCCCGACATGAGCCCGACGACTTCCACGCCGGCGAACCACTCCGGCTGCAGCTCGTCGGGGCCCTCGATGTGATATGCTCGCGCACCGTTGACCGCCGAGAGCTCGGCGAGATGGCGGGTATTCGCCGAGGTCTTGCCGCCGACGACGACCATCACTTCGACGGCCTTTGCGAGGTCGCTCGCCTCCGACTGCCGGTTATGCGTGTCCGTGCAGATCGTGTTGACCGCCCGAACTTCGTAATATTTCTCGCTTAACTTTCGAACGATCTCGGTGAACCCGGTACCCGACCACGTCGACTGCACGACGACGCCGACGCGGCTGCCGCGCGGCAAACCGGCGACGTCGCCGGCCGATTGAACGCACCAAGCGCCCGGCACGTGCGACAGCGTGCCCTTGACCTCGGGATGGTTCGGGTCGCCGACGACGACGATCTTGTACCCCTCGGCCTTGAGTTTCTCGGCTTGCACGTGGATCTTCGTGACCATCGGGCAGGTCGCGTCGATCACTTCGAGGCCCTTGGCTTGCGCTTTTTCGAAGACGTCGATCGGCAGGCCGTGCGCGCGCACGAACAGCGTCCCCGACTCGACTTCGTCGACCGAGGCGGCGTTGCGCAGGCCGCGGTCGGTCAGGTCGGCGACCATCTGCGGGTTATGAACCACGTGGCCGAGGGTCGTCACCCGATCGCGGCCGGCGATCGCTTCTTCCGCCTTTTTGACCGTGATGGCGACGCCGAAGCAGAAACCTTGCGTCTTGGCCTTCTTGATGATCACTCGATCTTCTCCCGGAGGCCGCGAATCGCGTCCATGACCTCGGAGGTCCACTTCGCCAACTCGGCGCGTCGCGCTTGCTTGACGTCGCCTCCCGAAGCGGCCGAGCCGCGCACGAACCGTATTGGTTGCCCAAAAACGACCGTTATCCGGCCCAATCGTCGGGCGGTGCCCGAACCATCGACGTAGGCGGGGAGAACCGGGGCGCCTGAGAGCGCCGCCAGCAAGGCGACCCCCTCCCGGATGCCGGCCCGGCCATCGCGATTGCGCGTTCCTTCCGGGAAGACTCCGACGGCGGCACCGCGCCGAAGTTCGTCGACGGCACGCCGAATCGCCGAGACGTCGCCGCGCGACCGGTCGACGGGAAATGCGCGCAGATGCGGCATCAGCGGCCCCAGAACCGGCATCGAAAACAGCTCATGTTTGGCCATGTACGAGATCCGGCGCGGCAGGGCCGCTCCGAGCGCCGGTGGATCGAGATACGAGACGTGATTGCAGGCGACGATCAGTGCGCCGGTTCGCGGAACGTTCGCCGAGCCGACGACGCGCATGCGCCAGATCGTGCGCAGGACGATGCCGCAGACGCCCCGCGCGAAGTCGAAGAACGTCACGGCCGGGCCGCCGCGTTGCGGTCGGCGAGCAGCCCCGCGATCCGGTCAACGACGGCTTCGATCGAGAGCGCGCTCGAATCGATCATGACCGCGCCGGCGGCCGCCCGCAGCGGCGCGATCGCGCGGCCCTCGTCGAGCCGGTCGCGTTCGATGATCTGCGCGCGCAACACGTTGGCGTCGACCTGGGTGCCGCGGGCGCCGAGTTCCGCCAGCCGGCGGCGCACGCGCGACTCGACCGACGCGGTGAGGAAGACTTTGATCGGCGCATCGGGCAGCACGACGGTCCCGATGTCGCGGCCGGCCATGACGACCGGTCCGCCGCTCGCAATCGCACGCTGGCGCGCAACGAGGCGCTCGCGCACGCCGGGAAGCGCCGCAACCAGCGAGACGACGGCGTTGACGTCGTCACCGAACAACTCGGCGCCGAACTCGTGACCGTCGGCGGCAATCCGAAACCCGAGCGGCGCCGCGCGGTCGACGCGAACGTCGAGCGGATGCGCGTCGGCGAGCGCGACGATCGCCGCATCGTCGGCAGCATTCGCGCCGGCACGGATCGCCAGCAAAGCGACGGCGCGGTACATCGCGCCGGTATCGAGGTAGAGATAGCCGAGCCGCTGCGCGAGCGCGCGCGCCACCGTCGTTTTACCGCTAGCGACCGGCCCATCGATCGCAACGTGCGCAAATTCACCCATACTCCGCGGACCGCTCCGTCAGCGGGATCGGAGCAGTTCGCGCGCACCGAACGCTTGAATCAGCCCGGTGAGCTTCGAGGCGTAGACGATGATCTTTTGGCCGGTCGCGTGAACGAGCGCACCCTCTACCACCAACGAGGCGAGGTTGCTGTTGCCGCCGGGTAAAGCAGCATCGCCGCGATCGTCAGCGAAGAATGCCAATGACGCCGCAATCACGAGACGAAACGCGGCGGCAATCAAGGTAATCCAACAGCGGGTGGCTGAGGACCGGCCAATGCGTTTGGGTTGATCATGCGCACGCTCGCACGTTGCAATGACTCGTTCGGTGGCACCTGCCGAAGGCGCCTCGTGTTCGATGGCTTGCACCGGTGGCGGACAGCTTTGTGCAGATCGCCCGACCGCCCGTTGCCAGATAATGACCGCTCCGGCCGCCGTTGAGCCTGGTCAAATTAAGACCGTCACCTTTGATTACTTCGGCACGCTCGTGGACGTCGATCGAGGAGCCGCCTGGCATGGGTCAGGTATTGCACGCAATCGGCCGCCTGGATCTCGATCCGCTCGAAACGTACCTTAGCTGGGACGCCGAGAACGTTCGCCTCCATCGCGGCTCGGCGCACCACCGATACCGCGAAGGTGCAGCCGGTTCCTCGACAACCTGGGCGAACGTGTCGTCATCGAAAGAGCTGCGTCGGAC
>JBOHTW010000195.1:0-4325 GCA_050733835.1 Vulcanimicrobiaceae bacterium
CGGTAGTGCAACGCGTTCGGAATTCCCCGATACTCGATCGACGAGTCAACATGCCAATCGATGATGATCGTTCCGATCCCCCGGGGGACAGGGACGAGGTACGGCACCCGTGCAAATCGGCGAGCGATGGTCCGCAGGATCGTGTGTAGCGGTAGAGCATCACCGTGGGCCTTGAGGTATCCGAGAGGAAGGTCGACCCAAATTGCGTGGCCACCTCCGACGCGTCTGGTGGACAGGACCGTACTGTCGCCGAAGTGGGCGAACGTCGTTATGTCGTCGCGAGGTGCCGCGTCGGCGCGACCCATCGGGTAGAAGAGCGCGCCGTATTTGTAGCCGACCAACCGATCGCCATCCAATTTCCCAGGAGGGAAGCCCCATGACCGAGCGGCAGCGGCGGATGCGAAGGTCACAGTACCCGGCGGCGGCGCCCTGGCGGGATGGGTAAGCGTATACCCACCGTAGTCGACGCCGATCAGTGTCGAGAATGCGCTGTCGTCGAGAAATGCACCGTGTTTGTCTCGTGAGCCGGCGTCGTACACGACCGCGACAGTGCCGCCCATTCGGACGTAGCTCGCTATGCGGCCTTCGAGTTCCGCCGACAGCCGTTCGTCCAGGCCGTCCGGGAAAACGATTGCTCGATAGTGCCGCCGCAACATCGCAGCACCGCTGAGGAAGAGGTCGTCTGTCGAGATCCAGGTCGACGGGATCCCTTCTTCCAGCGAAACCTCGGTGTAAGCCGCCCTCGAACTCGCCGCGACCGGCCCATTCTCGTCCGGATCGTATGCGAACGCGATCGAGACCTGGCTGTCGGCGCGTTCGGTCTGAAGGACCACCAGCCGTTTTCCGACCGCAATTGCCAGCAGTGCGGCGACGACGACCACGACAAACACCCGAGTTCGAATCATCGGACGATCCCGCCTTGTTCGGCGAGCACCCACCCGTAGATACAGACGCTGTTGCAGATCACAATGCTGCGTCCGCTATACACGCTGATGAACGCATGCTCCGCGCCGACTCGGACGAAGCTCGCCAGCCAGATCTCGCCTTCCGCGTAGACATTTCCGAAAATGCGCGCGCCGGGGTGCACGATGACCGAACCGCGCGCGAACATGCTCCCCTCAACGCGCGCGCCTGAAAATACTTCGATGGATGCATAGGACTTCAGACTCCCGCGGACGACGCTGTCGGCGCCAAGGCGAATCGGGGCTGGCGAGACGATGTCGTGCGAAACCAGCGTGCCGTGTCCGACTGACAAGCGATCGCGCTCGCTTGCCACTCTTCCGATCAGTGCCGGAGTGATACTCAGCATTGGGGAGCTCGTTGTCGTCATAATTGGCCGTCCAAACAACCGACCGAAGCTGCAACCTGTTGTCAAACGAATCGAGCCGCCGGCGCTCGTCGAGTTCCCAAGGTCACAATTTTCGGATGCGACGACGTCGCCCTCGGCGTCGATCCAGAGGGCGACGCGGCTCCGGCGCCCCAACCGGATCGATCCGTCAGCGGCGAGCGCCGTGAGTTGCGCCCGCGAATCGGTTGTGACTTCGCCACGGACGAGTGCGATTGGCATGGTGCAGGCCTCTTCAACGAATACCGAACCAACCGACACCAAGACGTCCCCCAAACGCGACGCGTTGGAAGCCCGGATATCACCGGCGATGCTGATGACCTTGTGATGGCCGTCGAGCAACTGGGTGCGGACGAGATTGCCGCCAGGATGCCGAACCGCATACGGTTCGAGGGCGCGACGTAGCATGATGCCGAAGAAGCGCGGCTCCCGCGCGAAGCCTTGGTCGATGTCAAACTGCGCCGCGTCCCTGGGCCAACCAAGCTCGCGCAGCATCGGATAGAGCAACCATGCGATGCAAGCGAGGAGTAGAATAACCGTCGCGCTGATGAACACGCTATGTCCCGGCGTGAGCGGTCTTTTCCCAGGCCTGCTCCCGCCGCCATATGGCATTGCCCAGCGCGTCGAGCATGCCGAGCGTTACACACCAGCTGTTGTACAAAAAGAGTAAGAACAGCAGCGGCAGCAGATACAAGCGTTGCCGGCCGCCGTCGAGAATTTCCGCTGCTCCGACCTCAAAAATCGGGGCGAAATTTCCAAATGCCGAATACATGACGACAATAATTCCGATGACCACGGATTGGAGAGCTGTCGCATCACCGAGCAGAATCAAGAGCACCTGCGAAGTGAGTCCCGTCAGAAGGAGTGGCGGAACAACGTAGACCCCAAGGAGAAGCATCCCGTCGACCTTCTGCCAAGACGAGAGCCGTCTCGAGCGAAGAACCGGCCACCAGTAACGCATCATTACCGATGTATGGCCGCGCGACCAGCGTCGGAGCTGACGGAATCGAGCATCCCAGGTTTCGGGCACCTGTTCGTAACACTCGGCGGCGTTCGCGTAAACGACCTTCCAACCGCTCAAGACGAGCCTAAACGTTAGGTCGGTGTCCTCAGCGTGAATGCTGGGATCGAAGCCGCCGAGTTCAACTACGACGCTCTTGCGGAATCCGCCGACCGTACCACCGTATTGCGGCAGAAGGTTGAGCGAGTGGCGAGCCTGCTGGCTGACCTGGTAGCCGCCGGATCGTTCGAACGAGAGAAGCCTCGTTAACAGGTTGCGCCGAGAATTGTAAGGCACGACGCGACCCATTACGGCACCGACCTCCGGGTCCAGGAAAGCGGAACCGAGTTTGCGGAGCAGGTCGGCCGGCGGACGGTAGTCGGCGTCGAAGACCAGAACGATGTCGTGCTTGGCGCGAACCAAGGCCTCATTAAGGCCGCCCGGTTTCCCCCTGTTGCCGGTGCGCCGAAAAAGGGGCCGGATAGATGGGAACCTGCGCGCGTAGGTTTTGAGGATCGCGTGAGTGCCGTCGGTCGAATGGTCGTCGATCGGGATGATTTCCAACAAATCGCGCGGATAGTCGGCGCTCGTCAAGGCATCCAAAACGTCCGCTGCAACCGCTTCTTCATTGTGCATTGGAATGAGGACGGTTAGTCCCTGCAACCGCTCGTGAACGAGATCCTGATAGAACGGTTTCTGCTTTCCATGTAAACGCGTGACGGTGAAGATGGCGTGACGAATCGTGTACAGCAGCATGATGGCGGACACCACAATCATCCAAAGTTTTAGCGCAAGGACCATCGCCAAAGCTCCGGCGAGCGTGACAGACGTAGTGACAACCCAACTAACGCTCGCGAGAACAGCGCCACGTAAAGGAACGCGTCCAGGACGGGCCCGCAGAGCGTTAGCGCCAGTGGGAACACGATCGGCCCAGCAGTGGAGATGCCGGCTAAGACGACGACGTAGCGTGCGATCGAGAAGATTGAGTCGAAGATCAGTGCCGATACGATGAGCGCTACTCGCTCGCGAACGTGAAATGGGAAGAGCATGCTCGCCAAGCCTAAGAGCGTTGGTCCCAGAGACCATATGATCAGCGACGTCCGAAGCCAAATGGCCGAAAAGTCGAGAGACTCGTACGCCGGCCGTCCCATCAGGAGCAATTCTATCGCCGACGCGATAAAGACGAGTGCAGCAAAGACGATCAAGTATCGTATCGGATTGGGACGCTGCTTAAATCGCGCGCCGAAGATGGCCGCAATCCCAAACGTAATGCAAAGGACCAGTTCGGAGGTCCTCGGGGGCGGGACGTCCACGACCGCGGTCGGGAGAGCCGATCCGAGAAAATCGACGTTGTCTACGACGACCCGCACGTCGCTTGCGCGCAGAACGACGTCTGCAAGCCAAACGAACGCTGCCGCGATATGCGGAATGAGGTACAAGGCCCCGGCTTGGAGTCCGGCAACGACCGCGATCGAGAGCAAATACGTTTGAGGACCGCTGGGAATAAGTCGGCGATACGAACGAGCAAGTGGTGCGGAGGCGACTTGTCCGCCGAGAATCGCGTCAAAGGCCTGCGCGTCCAGCAGCGGGTCGCGCTGAGTTTGAACGCGACCAGCGGCGGTAAGAACGCGAGAATTGCTAGGCCGTACAGAACGTGCGCTCACGGAAACCTTTAAGCCGGGAATGCGAACTTGTAGTAGAGGCCTTATAGTGTATCAGCTTAGAAGTCGTTGACTCCACTAGTTGCTGGGGCTACGGCCCAAAAGGCCCATGTCTGATATTCCCGGACGAGTCGTTTGCTCGCGCGCAAGGCTGACCGAACTCGTCAGATCGGCGGCATTGCGGCCGAAAGACGGTGCGCTGACCAAAGATCGCTGATTGCCGGCGGCGAACCACGTTTTGGATGGCAAGTAGCCCACACGGTGGCCGCTTCGAGGCGTATCGTCCGGTCGTGATGGCGCGGGGCGGGATGGTCTGTTC
>JBOHTW010000196.1:0-2860 GCA_050733835.1 Vulcanimicrobiaceae bacterium
GCGCTGTGGGCCGGCGGCGCCGGCCAGGACGCGCTTGCGAAGGGTCACCCATACGAATACATGGACGACGTGACCGCGCACGGATCGTCGATTGCCGATTACGGCTGGCCCGAATGCGAAGAAGATCACCACGCGTACACGGCTGGGACGAATTGCGCGACCACGGTTGCGCCGCTGGTCGAGTTTCCGGCTTACGCGACCCATATCGGGGCGGCGTTTTATCCCGCGAACGAGGCCGGGACCTACGCGTTTCCGGCCGCCTATCGCGGCGGATTATTCGTCACGTCGCACGGCTCGTGGCACTCCGGTCCGTCGACGCCGCCGAACGTCGCGTTCGTGGCGATGACCGGCGATGCGCCGCGAACCGCGGTCAACTGGAACGACCCGACCGCGCAGTGGCAGCCGTTCATGACCGGCTTTGGGACAACGAGCAGCACGCAGTATATCGGCCGGCCGACCGGCGTCGCGGTCGGCGCGCAGGGCAGCTTATTCGTCGCCGATGGCGATAACGGCGTCATCTACCGCATTCGTCCGTAGCGCCCAGGCGGACGCTCGGGGTCGCCGCAGAAGTCTTTTCGCATGAACGATTCGAGTGCGACCAATCCGGCGGCAACGACGGTGCAACTGGGGCGGACGGGCCTGCGGGTCACGCGCGTCTGTCTTGGGACGATGACCTTCGGCGCGCAGGCTGACGCACCGGCGGCGCAGGCGATCATGGACGTCGCCGCCGAGTTCGGCGTCCGGTTCATCGATACGGCCGACGTTTATCCCGTGCCGGCTTCGCTTGAGACGGCGGGGCGCACCGAGGAGTTCGTCGGCCGCTGGCTGCGCGGCCGGCGCGAAGCGTACGTGCTCGCGACCAAGTGCCATTTTCCGATGGGCGCCGGCGCCAACGATCGCGGCAACGCGCGGGTGCACATGCAGCGGGCGATCGATGCGTCGCTGCGCCGGCTGCAGACCGACTACATCGATCTCTATCAGATTCATCGCTGGGATCCGCTGACGCCGATCGAAGAGACGCTCGCGACGCTCGACGATCTGCGCCGCGCCGGCAAGATTCGATATGCGGGCGCGAGCAATCTGGCGGCTTGGCAGTTGATGGAATCGCTGCGCGCAAGCGATCTGCACGGGTTCGTGCGGTTCGACTGCGTGCAGCCGCGCTACAACCTGTTGTACCGCGAGGTCGAACGGGAGATGGTGCCAGCCTGCGTCGCGAACGGCGTCGGGATCATCGCCTACAATCCGCTGGCGGGTGGGATGTTGACGGCCAAGTACCAGACGAGCGACGCGCCGCGCGAAGGGACGCGGTTCGGGCTCGGCGGCGATACCGGGACGCGCTACCGAACGCGCTATTGGCGCGACGAGACGAAGGCGGCGACCCAGCGGCTCGCGAGCGATTTGGCGGCCCGCGGAAAGTCGTTGACGCACGTGGCATTGCGATGGACGATCGATCAGCCCGGCATCACGAGCGCCATCGTCGGCGCGAGCCGGCCCGAGCAGTTGCGCGAGTCACTCGGCGGATTGGCCGGCGAACTCGACGACGCGGACCGGGCCGCCTGCGATGCGATCTGGTACGACCTGCCGCGACGCCGGCAAAGCGAGGAAGCATGAAGACGCGACTGACCGAACTGCTCGAAATCGAGATTCCGATCCTGAACGGACCGATGACGCCGCAGGCGGGCGGGGCGCTCGCCGGAGCGGTCTCGGAAGCCGGTGCGTTCGGGATGCTCGGCTTCGACGAAGACGAACCGATCGAATCGCTGCGCGCGCAGGTCGCGCTGGCGCGCGGCGCCGGTCGATCCTTCGGAATCGGTCTGGTGATCTGGGTGCTGGAGAAGCGGCCCGAGCTGCTCGCGCTGGCGATCGAGTCCAAGCCCAAACTCGTCAGCATCTCATTTGGCGACCCCGCGGCGTATGTCGAGCGGTTTCATCAAGCCGGAATCTTGGTCGCGTCGCAGGTGCAATCGAAGGCGTGGGCCGAGGTCGCACAGCGCGCGGGCGTCGACCTCATCGTCGCGCAAGGCGGCGAAGCCGGCGGCCATACGGGTAGCGTCGCGACCCTGCCGCTGTTGCAAGTGGTGCTCGAAAGCGGACAGCTTCCGGTGATTGCGGCCGGCGGGATTGCGACGGGCCGCGGCCTGGCCGCGGTGCTCGCGGCCGGCGCGGTCGGTGGCTGGATCGGCACGCCGTTCTTGGTTGCGGATGAAAGCCGCACGACGGCGGGCGCGCGCCGCCGCGTGCTCGAGAGCGACGAGACGCAGACGTTGCTCACGTCGGTGTTCGATCGCGTGCAGCACAAACCGTGGCCGCGTGAGTTTCGCGGCCGCGTGTTGCGCAACCAATTCGTCGACGAGTGGAATGAGCGCGAGGATGCGATGATGACCGATCCGTCGGCCGAGCAAGAGTTTCGGGCGGCTAAGGCCGCTGGGGACTACGCGATCGCCAACGTGTACGCGGGCCAATCGGTCGGGCTCGTCCATCGCGCGACCGGCGCCGCCGAGATCGTTCGCCGAATCGCCGACGAAGCCGCGACGCGTCTGCGCGAACTGCGGAGCGTCAGCGAGTAGACCCTGAGATGCGGTCCGGTGATTCGCAGCGGCGAGGTGCCAGCTTATTGATTGTGTGTGCCATTTGACGTACAATACCGTCGTATGGCAATCCACACAAAGAACGAGCAGGCGAGAGTCGATTTCCGCGTCCCTGCTAGCGTCAAAGCCCGGCTTATCGAGGCGGCGGCGCATGAGACCGGTGGCGATTTGAGCGCCTTTCTGGTCGCGGCAGGGCTTGATCGGGCCGCGCGGGTCCTGGGAGCGCGCGAAGTGCTCCGGATCGACGAACGCACTCGCGAGCGCTTCTACGC
>JBOHTW010000197.1:0-5280 GCA_050733835.1 Vulcanimicrobiaceae bacterium
AGTGTGAGTAGCGCGATTGGCATCGGGTAGAAGGTCGGAACGGACGGTGGGGGCGGGATACCCTCCGCCGCTAGTTCTTCGATGTGGCGACGTACTGCTATCTGATCTCGGCCGGTGTAGCCGGCGATCGTGAAGGACGCCGGAGTGCACTCAACTGACTTTCGCAGCCCGTCACGTAAGTGTAAGACGCCGGCGGCGGCTTCACGACTCATTTGAACTCCTTCATCGATTTGCTTCGGCGCACACGTTAGCGCAGGCCATCCATCAGCGCGTCTTCTTTGCGTAGGCCGCCGGCGCGCTCGTGGACGCGAGATCCCGTCGACAGCGCGAGCGCGATCACGAGTTCATCGGGATGCGGTGCATCGGGAATCGCAAGCGTAACCGCGTCGTAGTGCGAGCGCACGTAGAGCGCATCCTTATGTGCCAGCGGGATGTCGAGTGGGGTTCCCGGTCCGCCCGATTTCGTCACCGACGAAACCCAAGCGTTACCGCCGCCAACCCCCTCGCGCAACGCATCCCCAAACGGGGTCGTGATACATGCCACGACGTGTTCTTGCTCGCCCGCCGATCCGGCAATCCCACCCTTGCCGTAGCTCTCGGCAGAACGGCCTTCCAGCAGCGCACGCGCGGTCCGCGCGAGCATCGTGCCAAGCGCCGCACTTGGAGCGATCAACTCGCCCAAATCCGCTACGTGCCGTCCAGCAAATGGATTCTTGATCACGACCGCCGCAATCGCCTTGATCAGCGGCGTCTCGTTACGCGGACCGCCATCATGATATATCTCTTCACGATACGCAACTCGTTTTCGAATCTCATAGTTCATGTTCAGCACCCCGCAATTCAACAGCAACCGATAACGGCCGGCCGTACGCCGCTCGAAACCGCACCCGCTCGTGCGGTTACTGCGCGCTGCGGCGGGGGAGTATTGCGGCTTCGCGTGAAGCGCAGTTCGCCACCCGTTACCGCGACGGCGACCGCCGGAATGTCGCCGATCCGTAATGCTTCAAATGCTGTCGTCGCGGCCGAGCCGAGCGGCGCATCAATAACGAGCAAATCGGCCGGACGGCCGACGGCAAGCACACCGGCATCAAGACCGTAGACGCGCCCGACCGCGCCCGTCGCGGCGGTCACCGTCTGCTTGGGCGAAAGCGGCCCAAGCGACGCCAGCTCGGCCATCGAACGCAGCATCCCGAGGGTGATGACGCCGGACCCGGTCGGCGTGTCAGACGCGATGAGCACGCGATCGAGTGCCCCGTGCGCGAGCGCGAGCTCGCAAAGATGGATCGCCGACCGCAAGTTTCCCGCCTGCACGATCTGCAGCGCGATTGCGGTTCCCTCGACGACGATTCGCTCATTTTCCTCCGAAGTGAGCGCGGTTGGACCGCCATTGACGTGACCCGCGACATCGGGCTGCATGGCTAACAACGCGTCGGCTCCGATCTTCGCTTGGCTTCCCGGAATCGAACCGCCGCCGGTGTGACACATGACAACAAGGCCCGCCGCGCGCGCTGCTTGGACCGCCGGCACGTAGTCCATCGCGGTGGGAAAGGCTCCGAAGCCGGCTTTCGCGAGCCAAACGCCATCGCGGCGGAGTTCGACGAAGTCCTCCGGCGTGAGCTCCGGTTCAAGAATCACGGAGCCGGCGTGGATGGTCACGCCCCATGGGCGATAGTTCGCAAAGCAGCGTTGCGCCGCTACGGCCAGTGCCTTCACGCCGACACGATCGGACGGCCGCCCAGGTACGTGAACCTCGCTCGCCGATATCGCCCGCGTCATGCCGCCATGCAAATAACTCTCGATGTAACCGACGCTGTTCTGACGGGGGGTGAAGTCACCGAACGTCGAGTGGAAATGCGAGTCGATGAGGCCCGGGATCACAGTCGCCCCGGCCGCATCGATAACCGCCTCGTGATCCGCAACGCGAACGTCTCCCGACGACCCAATCCACGTGATTGCACCGCCCTCGCAGACGAGCGCATCGCCCGGCAGCGCGGCCGCGCTTGCCGTGCCGTCGTGCGAAGATCCCACGTGAATGACTGCCAAACTCATGATGTGGCCGAGGCCTGCGGCGGAGCGGCGCCAAGAAACGCATCGCTCAACACCGAGCTGCGCGCGAGTTCGGCCGCCGTGCCTTCGGCGACGATCCGGCCGGTCTCCATAACGTAGACTCGTTGAGCGAGCGTCAGCGTTTGATACGCCTTTTGCTCGACCATGACAATCGTCATCCCCGCCCGGTGGAGTTCGTCGATGACTTTGAAGATCGTGCGAACCATCAACGGCGATAGCCCCAACGACGGCTCGTCGAGCATCAGCAGCCGCGGCGCGGCGAGCAGTGCACGCCCAATCGCAAGCATCTGCTGTTCGCCGCCCGAGAGTAGCGCCGCACTAAGCTTGCGTTTCGCATGAAGCGCGGGAAATCGCTCGTAGACATCGTGCATCTCACGAGCCGGAACACGTCGGCGCGGGAACGCCCCCATCTGGAGATTCTCCTCGACGTTCATACGGCCTAAAATTCCGCGTCCTTCCGGAACGAGAACCAATCCAAGGCGCGCCCGCCTATGCGGTGGAACCCGAACATTTAGAGCATGACCGTCGAATCTGATTTCACCGGCGCTGGCGCGCAACGCACCCGCGATCGCGCGCAAGGTCGTCGTCTTCCCGGCGCCGTTCGCACCGATGAGCGCGACGATCTCGCCGGTCTCAACGCGCAGATCTATCCCCTTGACGGCCGCAATGTCGCCGTACCGGATGTCCAGTCCGCGCACCTCAAGCACGGAGCGGCGCCTCGTCCCCAAGGTAGGCGCGCAGGACGCCCGGATCGCGTCGAACCTGTGCTGGCGTGCCGTCCGCTATCAAAGAGCCGAAATCGAGGACGTGAAGACGATCGCATAGCTCCATGACAAACGGCATGTCGTGCTCGATGAGCAACACCGTCACGCCGCGGTCCCGGATTCGCAGGAGCAACTCACGCATGTCCGACGCTTCCTGAGCGTTCATTCCAGCAACCGGTTCGTCGAGCAAGAGAAGTTTCGGCTCAGTGGCCAATGCCCGGGCGATTTCGACGTGCCGCTGTCCCCCGTACGAGAGGGCTGTTGCTAACCGGTCTCGTTCGCCCCACAATCCGGTAAACTCGAGTAGCGAACGCGCACGCGCCGCGAGGGCATCGTCGTGTCTTAGCGGCAGAAGCCGCTGAACGAATGGAAGCCGCGCATTTTGTGCAACGAGCACATGCTCCAAGACAGTCTCGCTTGCGAATAGACGTAGGTTTTGAAAGGTCCGCGCGATTCCGCGCCGGACGAGCGCGTCGGGTCGCGAAGATGTCGGGGTGAGCGCAACCCCAGCGAACTCGATCGTCCCGCTGTTCGGGCTGTGGACGCCGGTCGCGAGATTGAAGATCGTCGTTTTGCCCGCGCCGTTAGGACCGATGATCCCTTCGATAGCATGACGCCGAACCGAAAATGAGCAACGATCGAGCGCCGTGATCCCTCCAAACGATTTGGTCACGTCACAAAAGCTCAGGATGTCGGGCGTCGCATTCATAGGACGCGCCGCCGAAACATCGTTCGAGAGAGAAGGCCCTCTCGTCGTACCAGCAAGATCACCAGGAGCAGCGCTCCGTAGACAGCCAGCCGCCAATCGGCGACGAACCGCAATATCTCGGGAAGCAACGTCAGGAACGCGGCGCCAAGAAACGGCCCGAAGACCGTCGTTGATCCGCCTAAGATTACATACAGAACCAGTTCGATCGAGCGCTCGAAGCTAAAATCGGCGGGCTCGATGTAGACCAAGTAATGAGCGAACAAGGCGCCCGCGAGCGCCGTGATCGCGGCCCCGAGACCGAACGCCCCAACCTTCACCAGGGTCGTGTCGAGTCCGACGAGCGATGCGGCGGTCTCGTCGTCGCTCACAGCGCGGTACTCAAGCCACAATCTCGAACGTTCAAGCATCAGCAACCCGGCTAACACGATGCCGACGCAGCTCCAGATGACGAGCGGCGTCGTCGGCTTCATGCCATGAAAGCCCTGAGCCCCTCCGGTCGGCGGAAAATTGAGAAAGAACGTGCGAACGATCTCGCCGAACGCCAACGTCGCGATAGCGAGATAGATCCCCCGCACGCGCAACGCTGGGAATCCAACCGCGATCCCGACTGCGCCGGTCACAATGACCGCAACGACGAGCGCCAGCGGCAGCGGCAAACCGAAATCGACCGTGCACAGGGCGCTGGCGTACGCGCCAAGAGCGAGAAACGCCGCGTTCCCAAGCGACAACTGACCCGAACTCCACATCACATAGGCGCCGAGCCCAGCGAGCGTGTTGATCCCGATGCCGGCAATCAGGCCGGCTGCGTAGCTCGATATCGCCATCAAAGACGTACGCGGACGAGTTGACCGCCAAGCAACCCCTGCGGCCGCACCAGTAAGATGAGGATGAGAACGCCGAAGGCGACTGCGTCGCGATATGATGAAGCTCCGTACGCGATGGTTAGGACCTCGGCGATTCCAAGGATCGGTGCGGCAACGAGTACCCCCCAAATATTGTCGACGCCCCCAACGACCATCACGGCTATCCCCTTGAGGCCGATGTCAACACCGATGTACGGCGTGATCTGGCCGTAATTGAGGGCCACCAGAAAGCCCGCCGTCCCGGCAAGCAGACCTGAGATTGCGAATGCCGCGATCGAGATCATCGTCACCGGGACACCGAGAAGGTCGGCGACTTCGCGGTTTTCGGCGACGGCTCGCAGAGCGCGTCCGAGTTTCGTTCGTCGCACGACAACCGCTAATGCCGTGACAAAAACTAACGCCACGCCGATCATCAGTACTTGAACGTCCCCGATGCGAACGCCGGCGAACGACACGCTCCCGGCTAGTGGCGGATTGGTGATTTGCAGCGGGTCAGAACCCCAGACATTCGTCGCAATATTCTGCAGAACGATCGAGCATCCGAGCGTCGAAAGCAACGGGATGATCACCGGCGCTCGGCGGAACGGTGCGTACCCGATCCGCTCCACCAGAACCCCAAGGGCGGCGCCAGCCAACGCCGCCCCCAACAGCGCGGCCCAAACGGGAAGCCCGTGGATAACCGCAATTAGACCCACGTAACCGCCGATCATAAACAATGCGGAGATCGCGACGTTCAGGACTCCGAAGATCCCCATTACCAGCGAGAATGCCAACGCGACGAGCGCATAAATGGCGCTAAGTACAACGCCGTTGACAAGCTGCTGAATGAGCATCAGCAGCCCACGGTTGCGCTCCACAGTGTTTTCTGCTCAGTCCA
>JBOHTW010000198.1:0-6802 GCA_050733835.1 Vulcanimicrobiaceae bacterium
CGACGCTTGCGGTCCGGCCGGCCCCGCGTCGCCCGCTCCGCCGGGCGCTCCAGATTATGAAACCGGCGGTGAGCCCGTCGCCCTAGGCGCGAACGCGCTGATGCTTGAGGGCTAAATAGAGTCGCCGCACCAACCATATCAGCGTCACGGTGACGGCAATCGCGAACCCGGCGGCCAGGAACGGAGCGAGGAACGTCAGCACGATTCCGATGACGGCGAGAAAGTCTTCGACGATGCTGATGAATGGATTGGCGGCGCCGAGCGTCGTCGACGTGGACGCCGCGCGCAGCCCCGCCGACGCCGTGTGCACGCCGATCGCATTCAGCGCCGCCAAGCCCATCGCAAGCGACGTCGCGGTTTGATTGCCGCCGGGAATGGTGCTGCCGATCAGGAGCGCGGCCGCGAGCGGCTTGATCGCAAAGTGGATCGCATGCATGAAATGATCGACCGTTGGAATTTTCTCCGAGGCGAGTTCGAGCAAGGCCAGTGCCGACAGGACGATCGTCGCACCGTCCGACCCGAGCCACGCGAACTGCGGCGACGGGTGGAGGTAGCCGAAATGCATCGCAAGCGACGCCAAGGCCAGGGTCACGAAAGCGCGCAGGCCGATGCTCGTGCTCAGGGCATAGGCGGTCGCAACTTGTTGGGAATCCAAGGCCGGTACCTCCACCGCCCTATACCGATTCTCCCGCGCCGAGTTGCGCCGGGCGCCCCGCGCCGATACCTCGAAGGGTAAGGTAAATTCATCGCCATCGAGGACGCACCGATCCGAATCTGCTTCATCACCCCGCGCCTTCCGTATCCGCTCGACAAGGGCGACAAGCTGCGGGCCTACCATCAGATGCGACTGCTTGCTCGCAATCACGAGATCGTGCTGCTCTCGCTCGCCGACGAACCCGTCACCGCGGCCGCACGCACGGAACTGAGCCGCATCTGTTCGCGGGTCGAGATCGGGCGCGTCGCCCGGATCGGAGCGGCCGGCAATATGGTCCGCGCGCTGCTGTTCGGTCGGACCCCGTTGCAGATCGCGTTCTATCAATCGCGCGCGTTTGCGACGACCGTTCGCCAAGCGCTCGCGCGCGAGCGGTTCGATCTCGTCCACGTCACGACCGCCCGCATGCTCCCGTACGTCTGGGATTATCGCGAAGTCCCGATCGTCGTCGATTTGATCGATGCGCTCGCGCTCGGCTTGCGGTCGCGCGGCGAGCGCGTCCGCGGTCCCAAGCGCGCGATCTACGATCTCGAAATTCGGCGGTTGGAATCGTTCGAACGCGAGATCACGCAACGGTTTGCGACCCTCGTCGTCAGCGCGCCGGTCGATCGCGATACACTGGCTGCACCGAACGTCACGCTCGTGCGCAGCGCGGTCGATCTCGGAAGCTTCCGTTACGTCGAGGCCGGGCGTGATTCCGAGCACATCGTCATGACCGGCAACATGGGCTATCCGCCGAACGTCGACGGCGTACGGTGGTTCGCGGCCCACGTCTGGCCGGCGTTGCATCGCGCGCGACCGGGACTGACCTGGTCGATCGTCGGCGCGCGACCGGCGCCGGCGGTAGTTGCGCTCGGCGGTCGTGACGGCATCACCGTCACCGGCCCAGTCGAGGATCTCGGCGCCTACTTGAACCGAGCGACTGTGGCGATCGCGCCGATCCTCGGCGGCGCCGGAATTCAAACCAAAGTGATCGAGGCGTTTGCGACCGGGACGCCGGTCGTTGCGACGTCGTTCGCAAATGCCGGGGTCAACGCCGTGGCAAACGAGCACCTGCTGATCGCCGACGAGCCCGGCCCGATCGGCGCGGCTATCGGCGCGCTGCTCGACGATCCCGCCCGGCGCCGTGAGTTGGCCCGAGCGGCCTTCGACTTCGTCCGCGGGACCTTTACCTGGGAGGCTCACGTCGCCCGACTTGAGCAGCTGTACGAGCAGGCACGACAGGACCCCCCGAGGGGCGACGGGAACCTGAGCAAATCCGATCTTCAGGTTTCAGCGCGTCCGTGACGGCGATCATCGCTCACGATTTCGCGCCTTTGGTGCATCGGAACACCCCCGGACCCGTGGTTGCGCGAATGCGTCGAAGTCTGTATGACTGAGCGACTCCCGCGCCCCGGACGGATTACGGCTCGCGCCCGAACGCGCGACCACAATCGGAGAAGGAATTCTTGGGAACTGAACTCCTGATCTCGAGCGACCCTTGGGAGAATCGCGTTGCGCTCCTCGAGGACGGTAAGCTCGCCGAGATCTACTACGAGCGCGAAGAGCGCGTCATCGGTTCGATCTACAAAGGCAAAGTCCAAAACGTGCTCCCGGGAATGGGAGCCAGCTTCATCGACATCGGCCTCGGCCGCAACGCATTCTTGTATGTCGACGATATCAACAAGGCGCCGCTGAACATCGGCGACGTCGAGATCACCCAGGGCCGCTCGGGCTACACGATCGGCGAAAAGGTCGAACGGGGCGACGAGGTTCTGGTTCAGATCGTCAAGGAGCCGCGCGGCCTCAAGGGCGCGCGCGTCTCGACCAATATCTCGCTGCCCGGCCGCTACTTGATCTTGATGCCGACCGGCAAATACAGCGGGGTCTCGCGCAAGATCGACAGCGCCGACGAGCGTAACCGCCTCAAGGGGATCATGAAATTGATCCGCCCCGAAGGCATGGCGACCGTCGTGCGCACGGCGGCGGCCAACGTCAGCCAAGCGGAGTTGATCGCGGACCTCGGCGTCTTGATCCGCATGTGGCACGGGATCCTCGAGAGCTACAAGCGGGCACCGGCGCCGGCGCTGATTCATAAAGACATGAATCTCATCTACAAGGCGGCGCGCGACTTTATCACGCCCGAAGTCGAGCGCGTTCTGATCGACGACGGTGACGAGTGCGAGAAGGTCAAGGACTTCATGCGACTCCTCGGACCGCAGTACGTCGAGCGCATCGAACATTACACCGGCGGACGCGCTCTGTTCGGCGACTTCAAAGTCGAAGACGAAGTCCACAAACTGATGCGCCCGAAGGTCGAGTTGCCGTCGGGTGGTTCGATCGTCATCGAATCGACCGAGGCGCTGACCGTCATCGACGTCAACAGCGGCAAATTCACCGGCGGCCGCAATCTCGAAGACACGATCGTCAAGACCAACATCGAAGCGGCGGCCGAGATCGCGCGTCAGGTCCGGTTGCGCGACATCGGCGGCATCATCGTCTGCGATTTCATCGACATGAACTCCGAGGCCAGCCGCACCAAAGTCGTCGAGACGCTCAAGGCCGGCCTCGTGCGCGATCGCACGCGGACGACAATTCAGTCGTTCTCGGCGCTGGGCTTGCTCGAGTTCACCCGCAAGCGGATCGGCAAGGACCTCGGCGGGCAGTTGCGCGGCGCTTGCCCAACGTGCCGGGGGCTGGGCAGCGTGATGTCGGCCGAGTCGGTCGCAATCGAAGCGTTCCGCGAAGTGCGTCAATTTGCGCACGCGCATCAGAACGGCAAACATCCGGCGACGATTGAGGTCCATGCAGCGCCGACCGTCGGCGCGCAACTGGAATACTGGAACGAAGACGAGATGCTGGGGCTCCAGCGCTCGCTCGAGGCGAAGATCGCCGTCCGCGTCGACGAGACGCTCCATCCCGAACGCCTGCGGGTTGGCGAACCCGAAACGCTCGCGAAGGCGATCGTGAAACCGAGCACGGTTCGGGTCGGCGACGAGTTCGACGTCGAACTGCTGACGGCGAAACTGCCGACGCCGACCTCGGCCCTGGCCGTCGTTGCCGGCCGGCTCGTCGAAGTCGAAAACGCCGCCGGCGCGATCGGCCGCGCGATCAAGATCAAGGTCATCGACGTCGACGACGACGGTTCGATCTTGGCCGAGCCGCGCTCGCCGGTCGACTCCGGCGAAGAACTGCGCAAGCGCCGTCGCCGGCGCGGCGGACGCGGGCGGAGCAAACCGCTCACGGTCGCCGAGCAAGCCGAAGAGTTGCGCGAACTCGCCGAAGAGGCCTCAAAGGGTCTCGATTCGAGGCCGCCGATCGGGATCTCGACCGCAACCGAACCCGAGGACGTCGAGAGCCGCTTGAAGGCGCTGCCGCTGCGGCGCGGTACGCCGGCCGGCGCTCCACCCGCCGCGGCGCCGGCAGTCGTCACGCCGATCGGCGTCGCCGACCCCATCGGCGCCGAGACCGTCATCGAGAGCGGCGAGAACGGCGCTCCACGTCGCCGTCGCCGCCGCCGGCGGCGCGGACGCGGCGGCATCGGAACCGAAGCGGCACTCGCCGGGATCCCGCTGCCGAGCGCGGCCGCCCAAGTCGCCGAAGCCCCGACCGCCGTGGCCGGTGAGTTCACCGGTGGCGTCGGCGGTTTGGAACCTGCCACCGTCGGCGAAGACGGCGTGGTCCGCCGTCGCCGTCGCCGCCGGCGCCGCCGCGGTCGCGGAGGCGTTGGACCCGAAGGCGCCCCCGTCTTGCAGGCCGTGCCCGACCGCCACATCTTCCGGGCGGGCACCGGCGGCGTCGAAGCGACCGGCAAGACGGCCCCACCCGAGCCCTCGCGCGCGATCGCGCCGCGGATCGATCGACCCGCTCACGTCGCAGTCGAGCCCCCACCGCCGAGCTTACGGCTCGTCGCGGAAGCCCCGAAGCTCGCCAAGCCGACGCGCCGGCGCCGAACGACCGGCGAGGATGTCGTGGACGCGAGCCCGGCGGTCAAACCGATCGCTGCGCTGCCGGCCGCGAAGGCCGAAACCGAACCCAAGCCGCGCGGCCGCCGAAAGGCCGTCGTGGATGCGACGCCCAAGCGGACCGTTCGCAAGCCGGCAACCGCCAAACCGACCACGGCCGCTGCGGCACCCAAGGCGCCGGCCCGCCGCAAGAAGGCCGACGGCGAGCCGGCCGCCACCGCACCTGCGCGCCGGCTGACGTCGGCGACGACGACGGCGCGCAAAAAGATTGCGGCCAAGAAAACGGCGCGCAAGAAGTCGCCCTAGCCGCGGTGGCACCCGTCACGGTCTTTGTCGACTATGACGGGACGATCACCGACCTCGACACCTTCGACGTGCTCGTCAAGCACGTCGCGGGTGCCGCGGCCTGGGGCAGCCTCGAAGCGCAGCTCGCCAGCGGCGATCTCACTTTGCGCGCCGTGCTCGAACGGCAAGCCGCGTACCTCAACATTTCGCTCGCCGACGCCGACGCTTACCTGAAGCGGACGGTCCGCTTCGATCCGGCGTTCGCGCCGTTTGTCCACGACTGTCGCGCCCGCAAGATCCCGGTCACCGTCGTTAGCTCGGGGATCGAACCGCTGATCCGGTGTGCACTCGCGCGTAACGGCCTCGCCGACGTCCCCCTGATCGCCAACGCCGTCGATCCGCGGCCCGACGGCTGGCGCATCCGATTTCGCGACTCCGGCGCCAACGGAACCGACAAAGCCCGGCTCGTTCGCGCCGCGCACGCCGGCGGATCCCGCACCGTCTTTATCGGCGACGGTCACTCCGACTTCGACGCGGCGCTCGCCGCCGATGACCGGTTCGCCAAGCGCGGCCGTGCCCTCGAACGCTTCCTAACCGGGCGCCGCATCGCGTTCACGCCGTTCGCGTCGTTTGCCGAGATTACAATTTCCGAGGTGCCCGGCCGATAGCCCGAGCGCTCGGCCGATCAACGATCTTCCAACGCCAGCTTGGCACCGAGCGCGACGAACGCGCCGGCGAAGCTGCGGCGCATCCACGTCACTACCCGTGGACGCGAGATGACGTGGTCGCGAATCGCCGCGCTGAACAGCCAATAACCCCCCAGATTAAAACGAACCGGTGCCTTGCAGGAGCTAATAACGGGCTACGGAATGGGGTTGTGCGTTATTTGGTGTTATGGCCTAAATAACGTACACAACACTGCTCTGTCTGTGCACGAAGGCGTCGATCGAGGAGTTTTCCATCCATGCCCACACCGCGCACGCGCCAAGTATGACCCTCGCGAATTGGGTTTCCTCCATGCGGACGGAGGCATCGATCGTCTCGCCGCCGATCGCGGAGCAACTCGATCGGCTTTGTAACGCCGCGGTTCGGCGTTGGGCGCTGCCTGGTCTGGTCGTTGCGGTCTCGCGCGGCGGCCAACTCGGGTTTGTTGGGGCATACGGTCACCGCGAGCTGTTCGGCAACGCGCCGATGAATTGCGACACCCGATTCCACATTGGCTCGAATACAAAGCAAGTAACGGCGGCCGCCATCATGCTGTTACGGGAGCGCACCGGTCTGTCGCTCGACACGCCGATCTCGGATTGGTTTCCGGAGGCGCAGCGCTTTGCGCCGCACGTGACGGTGAAGCACTTGCTCAATCACACCTCCGGCATCGCGAGTTACACTGAATTCGCGGATTTCTCAATGCGATCGGTGCTGGCGGTGCGCCCTCGGGACGTCGTCGCGGAAGCCTTGGCGCGACCGTTGGCCTTCGATACCGGTACATCCTGGCAATACAATAATACCGGCTACATGGCGCTCGCACTCATCGCGGAGCTTGTTTCCGGTACCTCATTTCATGCTCTCGTACAAACAGAGCTGCTGAAACGACTTGGTTTGGAGAGCAGCGGTTTCATTCCCTGGGACAGCGTTGGGCCAAACCTGGCGCAGGCGCATTCGTCGTTTGCATTCGGAGCAGCGCGAAGGGCGCCGATGTGGTCCGAAAGTTGGGCATTTGGCGCGGGCGATCTTACGGCGGATGCGGCTGACACGCTGGCGTGGGGAGCCGCGCTGCTATCAGGCCGCGTGGTATCACCCGAAAGTCTCGAGGAAATGACGCAGCCCACCCAACTTGCGGATGGCAGACTGTTTGACTATG
>JBOHTW010000199.1:0-2714 GCA_050733835.1 Vulcanimicrobiaceae bacterium
ACCTATTACACCTATTACCGCTGTAGTTTAAATTTAGACTTCGCACAACGTGGCACTCTACGAGCTCGTCAGCCGCGCCAGAATCATCCCCGCTTCCCGGCCAGAACATCCGCCGCTGAGCGGCGGCCGACGCCGGCGCGGCCAGCCCGGCAAACGGAAAGACCGCCCCAGGCCCCGGTCTCAGCCTATGAAACGACTTGTAGGCGGCCCACTCGCGACCCGCGAATCAGCGGAGATTGTCGGTACCTCGATTCTGAAATCTCGGCCATTTCGAATTTTTTCACGTCCGGCCATCCTTGCAGTACTAACATAGGGCTAACGCAACGTGCCAACCGTGCCGATAACCGGGCCGACGAGTTGCTCTGCTGCACTAAGGATTATCAACTTCCGCGGCAAGCAGGCCGGCTCGACTCGAACCCAACAATCGGAGGAATCAGAACTTGGACAATGGAGAAGGGCGCGCAATTCAGAAAGTCGGCGAAGCCATTCGCTTCGATCCCCTCAACCCCGGCGCTAACGTGATCGACCTCGGCTCTCTGAGTCAGGAGCAACAGAACCAACTATTGGTGGAGTACATGCGCGGCACACTCGATATCAATAAGAAAGCCGCGCAGATGCATGTGGACGTCAACGCGTTCAAGAATATGTTGGACGTAATGTCGACAAAAACGCGCGAGCTCGCGGACCAAGAAGGCACTTCCGTTACTATGCAGCACACGCAGGAGACGAGCGTCGGTAGGACGGAGGTAATTATGGGGAATACGGAGCAGGCGGCATCTGGAAAGCTCACGCGCACGATGGCAGGCGATCGCAATCTAACGTGGCTATATGCCGTCGGTGGCGCAATCGTAGTGCTCATACTGGTCTCAATGTTTCTCAGACACTGACCGTGCTCAAGGTGCACATCGTCGTCAGTGAAGATACCGATATCGCTGCTGAACTCGACAAGATCGACGGATTGGCGAAGAAGCACCGCATCGGCGACGCAAAGATGATTGTTCTCACGGGTAACGTCGAAACCGTTCTCGCCGACCTCAAACGGCAGGACACCGAAACCGCCGACTATGGCATCAAGATGGCGGTCAAGAAGAGCATAAAGACCGAAGATTACGAGATCAGCCTCGAACTGCGGCCACGGAAGAGCCCGAAGGAAGGGCGGGGGCTTCTTTCCAGATTGCTCGGGCGATAGCTATGGGCTATAAGCGCCGGCGCCGACGCGACTCGCGAAGCCGGTACGGCGCTCGGCGGGCGGAGTGGCACCGGCAGCAGGCCAGTGAATTCTCAGATGCAGTGGGGCACGCCGATAAGGCAGTAAAAGCCGCTTTCTTCGAACTCTCCGGCGAAGCACTCGACAGTGTTCTCCATAAGTATGGTGAACTCTACGGCGAAAATGCTCGTGAATATGCGAGCGATACGATTCCGAAGTGGCTTACCGGCACCGTGCAAATGAGCGGAATGGTCGCCAAGCGCCTCTTTGACCTTTTGCCGCCCTTCATGCCGGCCGAACAGCGCAACAATATCGTCGAAACCATTTGGAAACGCTACGGTCCGCACTCGAGGAAGTTCTTCTACCTGGGCTCCGACAGCAATAGTGAAGCCATCATGGCGGCGCTACAGGCCTATCTCGAAAAGCTTGCCGTGCTCTATCCGATTCCCGACACACTGAGGAACCGGTTCGACTGGTTGTCGCAGAACGATGCTGTCGCGAAGGAGCGGCTACTCAACCATTTTATGGACCGGCAGCGCCACGCAGCCATCGCAAGTGCCCGCCTCAACGTCCCAATGATACTTTCCACCATGCAGGCTGAGACGAAAAATAACATCTCCAAGCTAAGTCACACGATCTTCGTAGGCAATCACCAAATCGAATTTAAGGCGGACGCCCTCCGCTCGGGTTTCGCCGAGAGCGCATCGCCGAACGATTTCGTTAAACCCCGGGCCTCTTCCAAATTCCCAAGATGGCTGGGAATCGCTCTGATCGTCGTCGGCTTTTTTGTCGTTATGCTCGTTCTTCGCGGCTTAGCAAGCGGCGCGTCGGTGCAGCCTGCGCTCGAAACGTCGCGGCGGCAGGCTCTGAATAGCGTCGAGTCGGTCAAGAAGTCCCCGCTTGTGCTGCAATCCGTCGCGAGCAGGTGTGATGGCTCAGGATCCCTCCGTGTGAACGGCGGTTCCCATCGCTTCAAGAACAGCGAGACGCAAATTGAGGCAACGCGGATGCCGGTCGGTGACCCAGTAATGGTGAGCACGTATTCGACGAGCGAGGCGTGGTACGCTTCCACGGCCGAAGGGCCGTACGTAAACCTGCAAGCCGCCCGCATTCAGTAGGCGAATGCCCGCGAACCTCAGGCGTCCAAGGCCACCGTGGCTCCGGCGACGGATTCGGCAGCAAGCGCTTGCAGCCATCGGCGTCCTCGTTGCTCTGATTATCCTGGGCGCGACGGTTTCGTTTACCTGGCAACGAAACGTTCGCAGCAGGAGGCTGGCCGCAACGCCAATTCATGCCTCAGCCGCAGCGTTAGCCACGCAAAGAGCGGACAGCGCGACGATGCCTAATTCGAATCTCACGCCTGGTGCTAGTGCCACAACTGATACGTCCAGAATCTGCCGGCCCGGATATGCACGTAGCGTTCGCCCGACCGGAGACTTTTGGAAGCGTCTAAAGAATGAGGCCTACGAGCGCTACGGCCTTGCGCGAGGTCACCGAAGTGTCATTG
>JBOHTW010000200.1:0-28125 GCA_050733835.1 Vulcanimicrobiaceae bacterium
GACGCCGTAGGCTGCAGCGGGCGGTGCCGGGTGGGGCGGTGCCGGGTGGCGCGGGGCGCGGTACCGAAGTATGACTGCATGCCGAAAGCACTTTGGAACGGTACCGTTCTCGCCGACAGCGACCAGACCGAGATCGTCGAGGGCAATTACTATTTTCCGCCGGCCGCCGTCAACCGCGGCCTCGTTCGCGAGAGTCCGACGCAGACGGTTTGTCCGTGGAAAGGGACCGCGAGCTACTACACCGTCGTCGTCGACGGTAAAGAAAACGCCGACGCCGCGTGGTATTATCCTGAACCTAAGGACGCCGCTAAAGCGATCAAAGGGTACGTCGCCTTTTGGAAGGGCGTCCAGGTCGTTCCGTAGCCATCGTCTCAGCGACCGATCGCGTCTTTCTGCGGCGCGCCGAGGAGTTAGCTGCGCGCGGTGGCGGAAATACCGCACCGAATCCGCCGGTCGGCGCAGTGATCGTGCGCGACGGGACGACGCTCGGCGAGGGATTCCACCACCGCCGCGGCGAGCCACACGCCGAAGTCGAGGCGATTCGCGCCGCCGGCGGCGCGGCGTTGCGCGGCGCGACGCTCTACGTTTCGCTCGAACCGTGCGATCATCACGGGCTCACGCCGCCGTGCACCCAGACGCTGCTGACGGCCGGCATCGGGCGGGTGGTGATTGGAGCGCTCGATCCGAATCCGGCGACCGCGCAGCGCGGCGTACGCCGGCTGCGGGACGCCGGGGTCGTCGTCGACGTCGTCGACGATCCGGCTGCGCGCGCGTTGGTCGAGTCGTTCGCCGATGCAATCCAGGCCGACCGGCCGCACCTGACGCTCAAGCTCGCCGCCTCGCTCGACGGGTACGTCGCGCCGGATCCCGGTTCGCACTGGCTCACCGGCGCGGCGGCGCGTGAGTTCGTGCGCGAGTTGCGATTCGACCACGACGCGGTGCTGGTGGGTGCCGGAACGGTGCGCACCGACGATCCGCAACTGACCTTGCGGCCGCCGCGCGCACGGCGGCGACCGTTCGTGCGCGTCGTCGCCTGCGAAACGGCGCCGGTCTCGCCCGAGAGCCGAATCTTCGTTCGTCCCGAGGGTGCCGAGGGGGAGTTGTACCGGGCGACGATCGTGCTCGCACCGGCCGGCCTGCGCGCGCGGTTCGTCGCGTTGGAACGCGTGGCCGAGATCCTGTACGCCGGTTCCGAGCAATCCCAGCAGCTCGACCTGCACGCTGCGCTCGTCGCGTTGAAAGCGGCCGGCGTCGCCAGCGTGCTGTGCGAAGGCGGCCCGACGTTGGCGGCCGGTTTGTTGTCCGCGCGGCTCGTCGACCGCGTCCACTGGTTGCTCGCGCCGCGGCTGCTCGCCAACGCCCGCGCGGTCGCGGCGCTCGCGCGGCTCGACGCGGCGATGCCGGCGCAGGCGCTGCAGTTCGAACGCGTCGAACGCCTCGGCGACGACGTCTTGCTCTCGCTACGATTGGAGTCGGCCGCGTGTTCAGTGGGTTGATCGCGTACCTTGGAACCGTCGCCGAAATGGATCGGGATCCGCGCGGCGGAGCGAGTTTGATCGTCGTGGCTCCAGCGGCGATCGCCGACGGGGTCGACGTCAAAGATTCGATTGCGATCAACGGCGTGTGCTTGACGGTCGTCGAGTTCGACCGCGAGCAACTCCGGTTTGACGTCGTTCCCGAAACGCTCGACCGCTCGCAACTCGGTACGTTGCGGCCGGGCGATCCGGTGAACGTCGAGTTGTCACTGCGGCTTGGCGACCGGCTCGGCGGCCATCTCGTCTACGGTCATGTGGATGCGACGGCAGCGATCGTTGCCAAATTGCCCGAGGGCCAGGGGCATCGCATCACCGTCACCCGGCCGGTGGAATTGGTGCCGTTCATCGTCGAGAAAGGCTACGTGGCGGTCGACGGTGTCAGCCTCACGGTCGCGCGCATCGACGGTGAACGATTCGAAATCGCCTTGATTCCGGAGACTGCCGCCCGGACCACGCTCGGCACCAAACGGCCCGGCGACACGGTGAACCTCGAGATCGATCCGATCGCGCGCTACGCGGTCGCCGCAGCTACGGCGTACAAATAGTTCACTGATGCGCGCGGCAATCTTGGTCGCCCCCGGGCAGATCGAACTGCGCGAGGTCGCAATGCCCGAAGCGCAACCCGGTGGCGTCGTCGTGCGCGTGCGCGCCGCGCTGACCGATGGGACCGATCTCAAGGCCTATCGACGCGGCCATCCGCAGATGCCGATGCCAACGCGGTTCGGCCACGAGTTCGCCGGCGACGTCGCGGCGGCCGGCGCCGGCGTCGCCGCGTTCGTCGCCGGCGATCCGATCATGTGCGTGCATTCGGCGCCGTGCGGAGCGTGCTTTTGGTGCGACGCCGGTGAAGAAGAACTGTGCGAGCGCCTGATGTCGACGAAGATTCTAGGCGCGTATGCCGAGTTCATCGCCGTTCCCGCGCAAATCGTCGCGCGCAATGCGTTCCACAAGCCGGCCGCACTGTCGTACGCTGCGGCGGCCTTCCTCGAACCGTTGGCTTGCGTCGTTCACTCGCTGACGATGCTCGACCCAAAGCCCGGCAGCACGCTTGCGATCGTCGGCGACGGCGGTTTCGGCATCTTGCACGCGCTGGTTGCGCGGGCGCTCGGATTACCCGATCCAATCCTCGTCGGGCGCCGCGCCGAACGCTTGCAGGTGGCGCGCGCGCTCGGCTTTGCCGATGCGATCGACGCGACCAGTGCCGACGTCCGCGCTCGCGTGCTGGAACGTACCGGCGGTCGCGGCGCCGATGCGGCAATCGAGACGACCGGCACGGCGGCCGTCTGGGAGTCGGTTCCCGGCTACGTGCGGCGCGGCGGAACCGTCGTGCTGTTCGGCGGGTTGCCGGGCGGAACGCGGGTCGCGTACGATGCGGCGCGGCTGCATTACGACGAGGTCCGGTTGCTGAGCCCGTTCCACTTCGCGCCGCGCTCGGTGCGGCGCGCGTACGAGCTGCTTGCGAGTGGAGCGGTCGGCGTGCTGCCGCTGGTCTCGGCCAGCCGGCCGCTCGACGAATTGGCCGCGACGTTTGCGGCGCTCGACGCCGGTCACGGGATGAAGTATGCGGTCATCCCCTAGGGCGGCCGTCGCGCCGGCGGCGATCCCGGCAACGATGCGGGCGGCCGTGCTCTACGACGTCGACGATATCCGAGTCGAAACGCGCCCGGTGCCCGAATTGCAGCCGGGCGATCTGCTCGTTGCGACGGCGGCGAGCGGCATCTGCTCGGGCGACTTGATGGCGTGGTACGTGCGGCGCAAGGCCCCGTTCGTCTTCGGGCACGAACCGGCGGGAACGATCGTTGCAGTTGGCGCCGGCGGCGACGCGCGCGATCGCGACGGCCGGCCGTTCGCGGTCGGCGAGCGCGTCTTTGCGCATCATCACGCGCCGTGCCTCGCGTGCGCGGCGTGCGCGCGCGGCGATTACGTGCAGTGCGCGGCCTGGCGCGCGTCGCACCTCGAACCCGGCGGCATGGCGGAATTCGTTCGCGTTCCCCGAGCAAATCTCGTCGATACGCTTCGGTTGCCCGCGGCGGTGGATTGGATCGACGGATCGCTGGTCGAGCCGCTCGGTTGCGTCGTCAAATCGTTGGCGCGCGGGTTTGGCGAGCCGGCCGAATCGATCGGCGGGTCGAACCGGCCGTTGGCGGGCGCGGTGCTCTACGTGATCGGCCTCGGCGTCATGGGGTTGATGCACGTGGCGCTCGCGCTCGCGGCCGGGGCGCGGGTTTTTGCCGCCGATCCGATCGAAGCGCGGCGCAGCCGCGCGCTTGCACTCGGAGCGCAGGCGGCGTTTGCGCCGAAAGGCGCGGTCGCGCAACTCGCGGGCGCCGAACCCGACGTCGTGGTCTGCGGACCGGGCAGCGCGGTCGCCTTGCAACACGCGACCGAGACGGTTCGGGCCGGTGGCCGCATCGTGATGTTCACGCCGCTCGATTCGGCGGAGCGCTTCAGCTTCGATCAAAGCTCGGCGTACTTTCGCGACCTGAGTTTGATCGCGTCGTACTCGTGCGGTCCCGACGACACCCGCGCCGCGCTCGCGGCGATCGCTCGCGGCGTGGTATCGGCCGAGCGGCTTGGCGCGGCCCGGTTCGCGCTCGATGACGTTGCGAGCGCCTACGCCGCGATGCGCGACCAGCGAATCGTCAAGGCGGTCGTCGACTTCGACGGATGAACGCCGCCGGCTGGATTGGTCGCTCGACACGAGCAGCAGCTTCGGTTTCTCTGAAGGACGACGAGCGTGGTCGCTAGTCTCAATTTTCTATGTTTTTTCGGAAATTGCTTCGAGTTTGTCTCAAGCGTATCGATCAACTCGCCAATCGTGGGGCGAAACTTCGTGGAGTCCGTGCCGCCATGCTCCGCTACGGTTCTTGCGACCTTTGAATGAAGTTTAACGCGCCACGGGCGGTCGGCCGGCCCGGCTGTATCGTTCGATCGGTCGTCCGGCCGCTTCATCGACGGCGTCGAGAACGGCTCGCGCGTCGATGAACTCGCTATCTGGCGCGACGGCACGAGCCGCGAGCTCGTCGTTGTCCACGCGATCATCGCGCGTTGGAAGGAAGAGATCGGCGACGGCGATGCCGAGAGCGTCCGCGATCCGTTGCACGATTTCAATTCCAACGTCGGCGGCGGCCCGTTCGATTCGGGAAACGGTCGGGCGAGAGATCCCCGCTCGATTCGCGAGTTCTTCTTGTGAGAGGCGGGCACGGGCCCGTCCGATGATGACATTGACACGCAGGGCCTCCAGCGCAGGCAATCGATCGGTGGTCGGGGTTTCCATGTGATGTTTCTTCCCCGGCGGATGTGGGCAGCCGGCTGCCCCTCGTTTGCGGCACGATGTTGAGCCCAATGTAGACATTGTATCTTATGTGATTCAATTAAGCAAGAGCGTGAGACCCTCACAAGGGCGCCAGCAGCACGTACCAAAACCTCGCTCGCACAAACGCTTCGCGGTTGTCAATCGAATCAAGAGGAACTTGACAACTGTGAACTTTCGCGAGAAAATTGGAGCATGTCGTTTGCGGAACAACTTCAGGCCGCGATGGACCGGGCCGGGCTGACCGCCGCCGAGGTCGCCGCCCGGAGCGGGTTGACCGAGGGCGCGATCTCGTACCTGCGGTCGGGGCGCCGCTCGCCGTCGTACCGGTCGATTCAAGCGCTGGCGAAAGTCTTTCCGGAGCTAGGTGGGCACCTCGGTGAGGCGCCCGACGTCGATTCGATCTTCGACGACATCGAGGATGCGATCGCGGACGTTCGCGCCGGGAAGATGGTGATCGTCCTCGACGACGAGGACCGCGAGAACGAGGGCGACCTCGTGATGGCGGCCCAGATGGTCACGCCCGAGGCGGTCAACTTCATGCGTAAGGAGGCCGGCGGGCTGATCTGCGTGCCGATCATCGGCAAACGGCTCGACGAGTTGCACCTTCCGCAGATGGTCTCGGACAACACGGCGGTCCACGAGACGGCCTTCACGATCTCGATCGAAGCGCGCAATCGCACGACGACCGGCATCTCGGCCCAAGATCGAGCCGAAACCATTCACGCGCTGCTCGACCCGGGCGCGAAGCCCGGCGACTTTCTGCGTCCCGGCCATACGTTTCCGCTGCGAGCGCGCGAAGGTGGGGTGCTCGTGCGGGCCGGACAGACCGAGGCGGCCGTCGATCTCGCGCGCCTCGCCGGCTTCTACCCGGCTGGGGTGGTCGTCGAGATCATGGCCGAGGACGGCACAATGATGCGGCTGCCCAAGCTATGCGAGTTCGCAAAAAAGCACGGCCTGCGCCTGATCACTGTGAAAGACCTCATCGCGTACCGCATGCGAACCGAAAAACTCGTCCACCGGATCGCCGAGTTCGATCTGCCGACGATCCACGGTCAATTCCGGGGCATCGCATACGAGACGACGCTCGACCAAGTCGCGCACGTTGCGATGGTGATGGGCGAGATCGGCGACGGCAAGAATCTGCTCGTGCGCGTCCACTCGGAGTGTTTGACCGGCGACGCGCTCCACTCGCTGCGTTGCGACTGCGCGGCCCAGCGCGATGCGACGCTCGAGATGATCGCGCGCGAAGGCCGCGGGGTCTTCCTCTACCTGCACCAAGAAGGCCGCGGAATCGGCTTGGCCAACAAGCTGCGCGCCTACGAGTTGCAAGACCGCGGCGCCGACACGGTCGAGGCAAACCTTGCGCTCGGACTCCCCGTCGACAAGCGCGACTACGGACTGGGTTCGCAGATGCTCGTCGATCTCGGTGTGCGCGAGATGCGGTTGATCACCAATAACCCGCGCAAGATCGTCGGACTGGAGGGTTATGGGCTGCGGATCGTCGAGCGCGTTCCGCTGCAGATCGACCCGACTCCGTATAACGAGCGCTACATGGCGACCAAACGCAGTAAGCTCGGCCATCTGTTCACGTCGATCGGCTCGCCGTGAAACCGGCGCGGGCTGCGGCCGAACTGCCGCCTGGCCGCGGCAAACAGGTGGCGATCGTCTCGGCACGGTTCTACGAAGCGCTCGCCGACTGGTTGGAAGACGGCGCGCAGCGGGGGTTGGCAGCCTGCGGCGTCGCGCCGGCGGAGGTCGTCGTCGTGCGGGTTCCCGGGTGTTTTGAGTTGCCGCTCGCAGCCCGCCGCGCGATCGACCGCCACCGCGTCGACGCGGTGATTGCGCTCGGGATCGTCGTCCGCGGGGAAACGCCGCACTTCGATTACGTGGCCGGCGAATGTGCGCGCGGCATTATGGACGTCCAACTCGCAACCCGCACGCCGATTGGCTTTGGCGTACTGACGACCGACACGCTGGCGCAGGCCGAGGAACGCGCCGATCCCGCCCGAGGCGACAAGGGCTACCATGCCGCGCTGGCGGCGCTGGCGGTTTTGGCGATCTAGCAGCGAACCGTCCGTGAAATGAGTGCGAACATGGCAGCGGTCTGGTGGGACGGCGATGCGGTCGGTTATATCGATCAGCGCCGGCTGCCGCACGAGATCGTGCGGGCGCGGGCGACCGGCGCCGACGACGTCGTCGACGCGATTGCGAAGCTGGCCGTTCGCGGCGCGCCGTGCATCGGGATATTCGGTGCATACGGGGTCGCGCTCGCCGGTCAGCAGCTCGAAGATCCCGAAGCGTTCACGCGGGTGGCGGCGCGCATTCGCGCGGCGCGCCCGACGGCGGTCAATTTGGCGTGGGCAGTCGACCGTGTACTGGCGGCGCCCACCGGCGACCGGCTGGCCGAGGCACGCGCGATTCATGCCGAACAGGAGGCGATCGATCGAGCGATTGCCGATCACGGGGCCGCGTTGTTACCGGCTACCGGCGCGGTGCTGACGCACTGCAACACGGGTCCGCTGGCGACCGGCGCCGGCGGCACGGCGCTCGGCGCGATTATCGCGGCGCACCGGCTCGGCAAGCCGTTGCACGTCTTCGTCGGCGAGACGCGACCGCTGCTGCAGGGCGCGCGGCTAACGACGTTCGAGCTGGCGCAAGCCGGCGTGCCGGCAACCTTGATCGTCGACGCGGCCGCTGCGACGACGATGGCTCACGAACCGATCGGCGCGGTGATCGTCGGGGCCGATCGCATCGCCTGCAACGGCGATACCGCCAACAAGATCGGCACCCTCGGCCTGGCGATCCTAGCGGCCCACTACGGCCTCCCGTTCTACGTCGCGGCGCCGCGTTCGACGGTCGATTTCAGCTTGCGCAGCGGCGAATCGATTCGGATCGAAGCGCGCGATCCCGCCGAGGTTCGTTCGTTCGGTGCAGCGTCGATCGTGCCCGACGAGGTTTCGGTCGCGAATCCGGCGTTCGACGTGACGCCCGGGCGGTTGATCGCCGGGATCGTCACCGAATACGGCGTCGCCCGCCCGCCCTATGACGAGTCGATTCCCGACCTAGCGACGCGCCCGCCGTTCGCGCTCGTCGTACACTCGTAGTCCGTTCGTGGTACATTGAAATTTTACGAGTTCGTCGACAAATCGCCGGCGATTCCGAAGCTGGTCATCATCGAGGGCACCGAACGCGTGCTCGCGGACCGCGCGCTCGGGCTGCTCGAAGAGCGGCTGTTGGGGCCGGCCGAACGCGATCTCAATCTCGACCGAATGCAGGCCGCCGACCTCGAGTCGTTTGGGCGGGTTGAGGCCGCCGTCACCGCGATGCCGTTTTTGGCCGAGCGGCGCGTCGTCGTCGTGCGCGGCGCCGAGGCGCTGCGCGCGCAGCCGCGCCGCGAGTTGTGGGTGGTCGCGCAGCGCACGCCCGACGGCAACGTCTTGATCCTCGAAGACCTGCTTTCGCCGACGAAGAAGAGCAAGCCGGAGCCGCTCGGTCAACTGGCCGGCAAAGGCGCATTGCGCATCGACACCACTGCGGGCCCCGACGTTCGCATGCGGTTCGTTCGCGAGTTGCTCAGCGAACTGGCCACGAGCGCCGAAGCGGGGGCAATCGCCGCACTCATCGACGGCGCGGCGGATCTCGCGTCGCTACGAACGGATCTCGAAAAGCTTGCGTTGCTGGGCCGGAAGATTACTCGGGCCGACGTCTTGCGCGAGACGCTTTCGAACGAAGAGGTCAAGGCCTGGGAGTTCGCCGGCGCCCTGGTCGCCGGCCGGGCCGCCGATGCGTTGCAGATCGCCGATGAACTATTCGCGCAGGATCCGCGCGGCGCCGCGATCCCGTTGCTGTCGGCACTCGCCAACGAATACGCGAACGTCTGGACACTGACGCGAACCGGCGGTGAACTTCCCGCCCGGTTTCGGTGGCGCGAACGCGCCCTGCGTCCCATCGCGGCGCGGCTCGGTGAACGCCGAGCGAAGCTCGGCTTCGAGCGCGCGGTTCGCGGCTTCGAGGCGATCGTCACCGGCCGGGCCGACGATTCACGCGCGGTCGTCGAACTGCTGGCCGCCGTCGAAGCAAAAAAGTAGGCCCGCCGGATTCCGGCGGGCCCACTTCCTTTAGTCTTTGACTAGCTTTGGTTTAGCGGTGCGACTGACGTGATTCGAAACAGTCGCGGCAGTAAACCGGTTTGTCGCCGCGTGGCTGGAACGGAACTTGCGCTTCGCGCCCGCATTGGCTGCAGGTCGCGGAGAACATCTCCCGCGGGGCGCGCTCGCCGTACCCGCCGCCGCCGCCGCCACCCGAACGTCCGCCGCTGGCCTTGCGTGCCGCACGGCAGCTCGGGCAACGGTTGGGTTTGTTCGTGAAGCCTTTCGAAGCGAAGAACTCTTGCTCTCCGGCCGTGAATGCGAACGGAGTGCTGCAGTCGACGCAGTTGAGCGTCTCGTCTTTGTACATGTTTGGGATCTACTCCAGGATTGGTAGGCGCCGATCAATTCAACTCGTCAGGCCTGGAGTTGAAGACTGAGTCTCAAGACCACACGGACTGCAAACTGAAAGCCCTGCCACCGCGGCGCCGGCGTACATGGCGGGACTAGACCCCCTAAACCCGGGGTTCCGGAGAAGGTTGCAATCCGGCCCGGGCCGGATGCGAGGGGCCGGCCCGGCGGATCCGGCGGTCTTCAGGCCAGCCGATAGTGGCGTAGGGCGGCTAGGCTGAGGCACAGGAACGCAAACCCGATCAACGCGCCGCCGGTTACGTCGGTCGGATAGTGGGCCCCCAGGGCCACTCGCGACCAACAGATGCCGAGAATCCACGCCGCCAGCACCACGACGCTTGCAAGCTTGGCGTCGACCGGCCACTCGCTCGCGACGATCAGACCGAGCCAGCCCCCGTAGAACGCGAACGCCGTCGTCGCATGCCCGCTCGGGTACGAATGGCCAAGCTCCTGATTGACGAGCCATTCGTCGGGCCGCAAGCGGCGAAACAGTCGTTTTGCTAACGTCACGGCGGTCTGCGAGGCCCCCTGCGAGATCGCAATCGCGGCGACCGCGGCCAGCGGTACCCGGTGCAGCAACGCCAACACGAGCGCGAGTCCGGTCACGAGGACGAGGAACGGCGCGTATCCCGTTCGCGTCAAGAGTGCCGCCGTGCCGGTGGCCCGGCCGAAGATGCCGGCGGCCAATCCGTCGAACCACACCGGCCGCCCGCGCATGATCCAAAACCCTAAGACAAAGAACCCGATCGCGGCCGCGACGGCGGCGATCAACAGCCCGGGTACGAGGATCATCCGCCGGTGAAATCCTGCGGAACCATGACCTTCAGCGCCGCGCGCGCGATCGAAAATCGCGCCGGCGTCTTGCCGAGCGCCTCACCGTCGACGTCGAGACTCTGCCGTGGTTTCGTCTTGATCGTTACTTCTTTGGTTGAAAAATATTCGGCGTTCTCGAGCTGCGTCTGATCGCCGCGCGAGAGGGCGACGAACATTTTAGCGACGTCCCACCGGCTTAAGCCGTTCGTCGTGAACACTGAGAGCGTCCCGTCGACGATGGTCGCGTTGGGCAAGATCGGCGTAAAGCCGTAATAGCGGCCGTTGGCAATGATGAGCTGGTGGGTGGAGACGCTTAGCTTATGGTCGTCCCAGCGCAACTTGGCTTCGAACGCGCGGCTCGTCAGCGTCGGTCCAATTCCGGCGAGCCCGTACGCCGCCGGGCCGAAGACTTTCTTGAGCGCCGCCGGCGTGCTGCGCCCGATCGTCGATGAGAGTCCGATCGTGGCGAAGTTCGCGAAGTACGTATCGTTGACGATGCCAAGGTCGACCTTCGCGACCTTGCCCGAGACGATCACTTCCACGGCCTCCTCGACGGTCGCCGCGATGCCGAGCGATTTCGCGAAGCTGTTTCCGGTCCCAAACGGCAGCACGCCGAGTACGGTGGATTGATGCGCGAAGAATCCGACTACCGACGTAAGCGAACCGTCGCCGCCGGCGACGATGACCAACTCGTGCCCCGCCTTGACCGCTTTGCGAACGCGGTCGCGCATGTCTTTCCCGTCGCGGACGGTCTGCGACTCGAGGACCGAGATACCGCCCTGCGCAAGCGCGTGCCGCGCGCGAGCGAATAACTCGGCGGTGCGGCGGGAACGCAGATTGCCGATCATCACCGCGGACCGGCCCGCGCCGCTGGGCGGCTTGGCGGCCCAGTCGACGGGATGGCGGGTCGCGGTCGGGTCGTCCGGCGGGTTCGCCGGCTTCACGGATCGATGCGGGTCGTGTGGGCCGCCTCTTCGCGTTCTTCCGGCGGCGGCATGTCCGAGTCGGTTATGTCGGACTGCCGGACGTCGGGTTTGTCGCGACCGGTCGCGCCCCGCTTCTGCGGGTCGGTGAGCACGTCGCTGGTCGGCGGACCCTGACGCTTTTGGGGCGGCAAATCCTGTCGCAGACGCTGGACGGCCACCGTGTCGATCGGCCGCACCGGCGGATCCTCGATCGGCGTCGTAATGGGCCAAGTTCCCGGCGGCGGCTCGGGCAGCGACGGATCGGGGATCGGATCGATGGTCGGACCGTCGGGCCGCGGTTCCGGCTCCGGCATCCGGAGATTTTGTGCCATACTCGATGTTTCCACGCCGGTCGCCCGCGCAAACCGCGACGCTCCAGCCGGGGCTCGCTCGCTCGCGCAATGCGGATGTTCGGCAACCCGAAGATGCCCGCACGTGATGCATGTGCACGTTTCAATCACTGCAGCTTAAGACTTGTCGGAAAAACTTCCGCATGTCGCGGCGAAGGAAATTGCGCGCGCCCTCCAGCGCGGAGGGGCGCTCGGCGCCGGAGTGCGAACCATGCGCTGAGGTGGCGTACCGATCGTATCTTTCGCCGTTCTCGTGGCGATACGGCCGCAAGGAACTGCGGGAGCTGTTCTCCGAGCGCGAGCGCCGGCGGCTGTGGCGCGCGCTGTGGGTCGCGCTCGCCGAGTCGCAGGCCCGCAGCGGCCTGGTTAGCGCCGCCGAGCTAGCCGATCTGCGCGCGCACGCCGACGCGATCGACATCGATGCGGCGCTAGCGATCGAACGCGAGATCGGGCACGACTTGATGGCCGAGATTCGCGTCTTCGCAGCAAGTGCGGAGATCGGCGGCGGGAAGATCCATCTTGGAGCGACCTCGATGGACATCGAGGACAACGTCGAGATCTATCGGCTACGGCGCGGGCTCGCGTTCGTCGGCGAAAGCCTCGGGAACTTGCTGCGCGGGTTCGCGATCCAGATCGAGCGCTACGCCGGCCTCACGTGCATGGCGCATACCCACCTGCAGCCGGCCGAGCCGACGACGGTCGGCCACCGGCTGGCCGTCTACGCGCAAGATTTGTTGATCGATGAAGCGCAGTTTCGCCGGGTCTACGCCGAGCTGACCGGCAAGGGGATGCGCGGCGCGGTCGGGACGTCGGCGTCGTACGAACATCTGCTCGCGGGAACCGGCCGGCGGGCGCGGGATCAGGAGGCCGACGTGCTCGCGGCGTTCGACCTGCAGGCGCGCGACGTCAGCACACAGACCTATCCGCGCAAGCTGGACTACCTGCTGCTGTCGACGCTGGCGGGCTTGGGCGCATCCCTTTCCAAATTCGCAGCCGACGTCCGGGTGCTCTCGTCGGCGGGCTTCGGCGAAGTCTTCGAGCCGTTCGGCCGCAAGCAGGTCGGCAGTTCAGCGATGCCGTTCAAACGTAACCCGGTGATGTCGGAGCGAATCGACTCGCTCGCGCGGCTGCTGCCGGCGTTCGCCGACGTCGCCTGGCAGAACGCGTCAACGAACTATCTCGAACGCACGCTCGACGACAGCGCGAACCGGCGCACGATCTTGCCCGAATCGCTCTTGTGCGCCGACGAGATCGTCGCGCTCGCCCGCAAGATCGTCGACGGCCTGCGCGTCGACGAACGGCGCATCAGTCAAAACATCGAAACCTACGGCCCGTTCGCCGGCAGCGAAGCCGTCTTGATGGAGGCGGTCCGAGCGGGCGGCGATCGTCAAGAGTTGCACGAAGCGATTCGGGACGCTGCGATGCGCGCCTACGATGTGGTTGCGCGCGGCGAACCGAATCCGTTGGCCGAGTTGCTGGCGGCCGACGCGCGGTTGAGTTCGCGGGTCGCGGCCGGCCGCATCCGAACGTTGCTCGACCCGTCGCAGTATGTCGGCGACGCGCCGGAACGGGCGCGCGCCGTCGCGGCGCGGATCGCGGCGCTCGAACCGTTTCCGGTTCCCCGTCCGCTGGAGGTAGCTCGGTGATCAAAGGGCGCGAGATCGCTCGCGGTAAGACCAAGGTCTTGTTCGAGGATCCCAATCAACCCGACGTGCTCGTCGTCTCCCAACTGGACGGGATCACCGCCGGCGACGGTGCGCGCCGCAACGAACTGCCGGGCAAAGGCCGGATCGCCGCCAAGACGACGGCGCGCGTCTTTCGGTTGCTGAATCTCTGCGGTCTGCCAACGCACTATCTGTCGGGCGGCGAAGACGACGACGACAACGAGATGTTGGTGCGCCGCTGCACGATGATTCCGCTCGAGGTCGTCGTTCGCGGGGTCGCAGCCGGCTCGCTTGTCAAGCGCAACCCGGCGATCGCGCGCGGTTCGGTGATCGTGCCGCGAATGGTCGAGTTCTTTGTGAAGGACGACGCGAATCACGATCCGCTGATTGCGCCCGAGGAGATTGTGCGGCGCGGGATCGCGACGCCGGCTGAAGTCGGCGCGATGACCGAGATCGCGCGGGTGACCTACGACATCCTCGCGCACGCGTGGCGGCGGCGCGACACACTTCTCGTCGATTTGAAGGTCGAGTTCGGGCGGCTGAACGGCGACGAGAACCGCGGCGCGCTCGTGATCGCTGACGTCGTCGACAACGATTCGTGGCGCATCTGGCCGCAGGGCCGCGAAGAGCTGATGCTCGACAAGCAGGTCTACCGGAACTTGCCCGAGGTGACGCCCGCCGACCTCGACCGTATTCGCACGAACTACGAACAGGTCGCCGAGATGGTCGGGACGTTTCCGCAGATGCGCCCCGGAATGGTCGCGCTGATCGCCGACGGCGCCGGGAACGTCTCCAACCTCGAGTCGCTCGCGCGAGCGCTGGCGCAATTCGGGTTGCCGCACCTGCGGCGGGTGGCGTCGGCGCGGTTGCTGCCGGGATTCGTCGTGCAGCTCATCCAGCAACTCGACGGAACGTTCCCGCGATTGGTCTACGTGCCGGTTGCCGGAATCGACCTCGGCTTGGCGGCGATGATCGAGGCGTCGACGAGCGCGCCCGTCGTCGGATGGAGCGGCGGGTCGGCCGATGCGACCGCGTTGGCCTGCGCGAAGGCATTGGCGCTCGACGACACGGTCATGTTCGGGCGCGTCTTGCTCGTGCAGGCGAATGCGCGCTCGGCGATGTTGCAGGCCGACGCGCAAGTCGCGGCACCGCCGCTCGCGCCGGCTGGGCCGGTGGCGTGATCGCCGGCCAAATCGCGCGCCTCCGCGTGTTGGGTGCGCCGGACGTCGAGATTGCGCAAGAGTCGGCGCGGTTGGGCGTGGCGCTGACCGTCGACGAGTTGCGGCGGATCGCCGAGCGGCTGGGTCGCGACCCGACATCGGTCGAAGCGCATGCGTTCGCGGCCCAGTGGAGCGAGCATTGTTCGTACAAGAGCAGCCGCAACTATCTCGCGCGGCTGCCGACCGACGGACCCGACGTCATCTTGGGGCCGGGCGAAGATTCGGGAATCGTGCGGCTCGGCGAATGGAACGGCGCAAGCTACGGGATCGTCGTCGCGCACGAGTCGCACAATCATCCGTCGCAAGTCGTTCCGTTCGAAGGTGCGGCGACTGGAATCGGCGGAATCGTGCGCGACGTGCTCTGCATGGGCGCCGAAGTCATCGGCGTCGCCGACCCGCTGCGGTTTGGGCCGCTCGACGATCCGCACTGCCGCTACGTCGCGCAGGGCGTCGTCGATGGGATCGCCGCCTACGGCAACGCGATCGGCGTGCCGAACGTCGGCGGCGACGTCTATATTCATGCCGGCTTTCGCGACAACTGTTTGGTCAACGTGGTGGCGCTGGGACTGGTCAAGGAAGCCGACGTCATTCACTCGGCGGCCCCGGCCGGTTCGGCCGGTTGGGATATCGTGCTCGTTGGGAAAGCGACCGATCGCAGCGGCTTCGGCGGGGCGGCGTTCTCGTCGCTGGTGCTCGACGACGCGGATGCCGATGCGAACAAGGGCGCGGTGCAAGTTCCCGATCCATTTTTGAAGTCGGTGATCATGCGCGCATCCTATCGCGCGTTCGCCGCAATTCGCGAGCGCGGGCTGACGGTCGGCTTCAAGGATCTCGGGGCCGGCGGCATCATGGGCTGCACGGCTGAACTGGTCGCTGCCGGCGGCTTCGGCGCGACGATCGATCTCGATCGCTGTCCGACGTCGCAGCCGAATTTGCCGCCCGAAGTGATCGCCGTCGGCGAGACGCAGGAGCGGCTGGCATGGGTCGTGCCGCCTGCGTTTACGCCCGCGCTGCTGGCGATTTACAACGACGAGTTCGGGCTTCCGCAGGTGGCGCGCGGCGCGGGCGCGGCGGTTATCGGAACCGTCGCAGCGAGCGATGAATTTGTGATGCGCGCGCACGGCGAAGACGTGCTCCGCGTACCGATCGCGTTTCTGGCCTCGGGCGTGCGCTACGAGCGGCCGTGCGTGCTGCCGGCGGCGTCGCGCGACCACTCGGCGCAACCACACGGCGAAGCCATGCCGCTCGCGGACGCGGGCGGGTTGCTCGCGCAGGTGTTGGCCCATCGCGACGTCTGTTCGCGGCGGGCGATCTACGAACGGTTCGACGGGGTCGTGCGCGGCGTGACGGCGATTCCGGCCGGCTTTGCCGACGCGGGCGTGCTGGCGCCGGTGCCCGGATCGCCGCTTGCGATGGCGCTGGCGGTCGACGGCAATCCGCGCTACGGCCTACTCGATCCGCAACGCTCGGCGGAGCTTGCGGTCTGCGAGTCGGTTTGCAACGTCGTTGCAGTCGGCGCGCGGCCGATCGGTTTGACCGATTGCCTCAACTTCGGCAATCCCGAAGACCCGCGCCAAATGGGCGAGTTCGCCGCCGCCGTCGACGGGTTGGCGCACGCGGCGCGCGAGCTTGGGGTGGCGTTCGTCTCCGGCAACGTCAGCCTCTACAATCAATCGAGCAGCGGCCGCAGCGTGCCGCCGTCGCCGATCGTCGCGTGCGTCGGCGCGTTGCACGATATCTCGTTGACGATCACGCCGGAGTTCAAAGCGGTTGGTTCGGCGCTGTACCTGCTGTCGGCGGCGTCGAGCGACCTCGGTGGCAGCGTCGTCGCCGAACTGCTCGCACTCGATGCGACGGCCGTTCCGCGGGTCGACTATCCGGCATTGCGCGCGGCGATCGCGACGATCGGGACCGCCCACGCCGACGGGCTCGTGCGCGGCGTACACGACCGTTCCGACGGCGGGTTGCTCGTCGCGCTCTGCGAGATGAGTTTCGCCGCGTACGTGGCCGCCGGCACCGGGATTGGGTTCGCGCGCGGGGCAGTTGCCGGCCGCGCGTCGTTGGCCGACTTTTCCGAAGGTCCCGGCTTCGTCGTCGAAGTGAGCGACGCCGACCGGTTCGAACGGGTCGCAGCCGCCAACGGCGCCCGGTTCGAGCGGGTCGGAGCAACGATCGCGCAAGCCGACGCCGAATTGTACGGCGAGCGGATCGCGCTGGGCACCCTGCATCGCGCTTGGGAGGCGCCGCTCGCCGATTTTTACGAGGATGCGAAATGAGTCCGCGGGTCGCCGTGATCGTCTACCCGGGCTCGAACAGCGAGGCCGAGACCGGCCGCGCGTTGTGCGCCGTCGGCCTCAACGCGCACCTCGTGTGGTGGGGTGACGGACGGCGTGCGCTCGCGGGCTTCGACGCCTACGTCTTGCCCGGCGGCTTTGCGTATGAAGATCGCATTCGCGCGGGTGCGGTCGCGGCCCACGATGCGTCGACCGCCGTCGTGATCGAGGCCGCCGAGGCCGGCAAGTTCGTCATCGGCATCTGCAACGGAGCGCAGATATTGCTCGAGACCGGACTCGTCCCCGGGACCGGTCCGCCGATGCGCCCAACGGCGGCGTTCGCCCCGAATGCGAACCGCCGCTTTCGGAGCGTGTTGACACACGTCAAGCTGGCGATCGACCCGGCGCGGTCGCCGCTGACGGCGGCGCTTGCGCCGGCCGCCGTCTTCCCGGCTTGGGCGGCGCACGGCGACGGCCGGCTCGCAGCCTCGAGCGAAGAGCTCGCGCGGATTCGCGACGACGGTCATCTCGCGTTCGTCTACTGCGAGCGCGACGGCACGGTCGACGAACGGGCGACTCCCAACGGCTCGGCGCTGGGGTGCGCGGGCCTGCTGAACCGCGCCGGCAACGTGCTGGCGATCATGCCGCACCCCGAGCGGATCGCATGGGGCTTTCAGCAGCGCGACCCGGCATCGATCGCGGCGGCGCGCGCCGACCGGACGGTTGCGCTCGCGCCGGCCGGCGGCATCCGGTTTTTTCGATCGCTCGCGCAGGCGCTCGGGGTTCGGTCGGCCGCCTGATGACCCGCGGTTACGCCGTTGCCCTGACGATCCCCGATAATGCGGCGTTTACGGCGCTCGTGACCTTACAGCGGCTGGGCGTCGCGTGCGACGAGCTACAGCGCGCGGAGATCTATCTGTTCGACGTCGATCCCGAGCACGTCGAGGCGCTCGATCGTTCGGTTCCGATGCTCGAAACGATCTACAATCCGAATAAACATCGGTTACGCGGCTGTGGCGCTGCACCCGAACCCGGCGAAGTCTGGATCGGCGACTGGGGCACCGAGGTCGCGGTCCGCGGACCGGCGTTGCGCATCGCCGGGCGCGAGTTGGCCGGCGTTCGCACGCTCCGCCGTTACACGTCGTGGCGGCTACGGGCGGGCGGAACCGACGTCATCGAGAGTGTCCGCCGGGCTGCCGTCGAAAAGTTACTCCTCAACCCTGCGTACCAAGAGGCGATTGGTTAAATGTTGGCTCCAGAGTTCATGAAGGCGCGCGCCGACCGCGAGGTCTGCGAATTCTACACGATTGCGACGCTCGGTTCGCATTCGGCACTCCAGATTCTCAAAGGCGCCCGCGACGAGGGATTTCGGACCTTGGCGGTCGCGAACCGGGACACCGAGCGGCTCTACCGGTCGTTCGCGTTCGTCGATGAAGTGCTGGTGGTCGACAAATACCAGGACTTCCTATCGATCGAGCCGCGGTTGGCAAACAACGCTAAGACGATCGTCGTGCCGCACGGCTCGTTCGTGGCCTACCTCTCGCTCGATGAAAATAAGGAGATGAAGCTTCCGTACTTCGGCAACAAGGCGATCTTGGATTGGGAAGCCAGCCGTGAACTACAGCGCCAGTGGCTCTCGCGCGCGGGGCTGAAGCTACCGCGGCAGTTCAAGACCGGGGCCGAGATCGACCGGCCGGTGATCGTGAAATTGTACGGCGCCCAGGGCGGCAAAGGCTACATGTTTCTGCGCGATACGTCGGATTTCGATCAGCGGGCCGGCGAGCTAACGCGCAAAGACTACATCCTGCAAGAATACATCATCGGCGTGCCGTTCTACATTCACTATTTCTACTCGCCGCTCACCGGCAAGCTCGAGATCATGAGCATGGACCGGCGCTACGAAACCAATGTCGACTCCCTCGGCCGCATTCCGGCGACCGCCCAAGAAGGCATGCACATCGAACCGAGCTACGTCGTGATCGGCAATCAGCCGGTGAGCCTGCGCGAATCGATGCTTGCCGAAGCCTACCACATGGGCGAAGAGTTGGTGCGCGTCAGTCAGGAGATCTGCCCGCCGAAGGGCCTGTTCGGGGCGTTCTGCATCGAGACGATCATCACGCCCGACGCGCAGTTCTACATCATGGAAGTCTCGGCGCGGATCGTCGCCGGAACGAATCTGTTCATCGACGGTTCGCCGTACTCGTACCTGAACTACAGCGAGCCGATGTCGACCGGCCGGCGGATCGCGCGCGAGATCAAGAACGCGCTGCTGACCAGCTCGCTCGAAAAAGTGCTGGACGACGGCACGGTTCGGCAGTGAGCGGCCGGACGGCTAGCGCGTGCCGGCGAGAATCTCCCGGATGCTGTAGGTCCGGTCGAGTCTCTCGTGGATGATGCGAGCGAGGTTCAACGCGAAGACCGGGGCCGCGTCGATCGTCCGTAGCGCGCGCTCGGCGCTGATCGAACAGACGACCGTTTCGACGATGCACCGCGCCGCGAACGTCCGTCGCTCGGCCCCAAGCACGGCGGCTTCGCCCACAAGGTCGCCCGGAACCAGCAGCAACCGCGAGCCGAGATAGACGATGCCGCGGGTAACGAGATGAACGTGCTGCGCCGGATCGCGTACCCGGAATAACCACGTCCCTCTCGGGAGCCGGGCCGTGCGAAAATCGCTGAGGGACCGATCGGCGACCGAATCCGGGACGCCGACGAATAGCCGGTGCGCGCCGAGCTTCCGGCGTTCGCCGGCGGTAAGCCGGCGGCCGAACGGCATCATCTCAAACGACGGTACCGGCAGATCGTTCACTTGGAGATCGTAGCCGCTTTTAATGAAGGGGTCGGTAGCGGTCCTTACACCCGGCGCCCGCAGAATGGAGCCGGCGCGCCCGCCGCGAACCGGAGCACGCGACCGGAGGCGGAACGATGATCGCGGTCGGGGTTAGTTTGGATGGAACCCTCGCTCGCGATGGCGGCGCCGAGCGAGCCGCATTTTTTGAGCTCGCCGGTCGAATCGCCGCCGAGCGAAGCCGGCCGCTCGACGAAGTTCGGGCCGCAGCCGCATTCGAGCGCATGCACGCCGAGGTCCACGCGGGCCGCGCGCCCGTCGAGCGGGCGGCAAACCTCGCGCTCGCCGACGCCGTCGGTGACGATCTGGGCCGCGACTACGGCATAGCGTATCGGGTGCTCGCGGGCGCGACGGCGGCGCAGACGACCTCGGCGCTGCCGGGCGCTACCGGACTGCTCGCGCGATTTTCGGAACTTGCGATTCCGACCGCCGTCCTGGCGAACGGATGGTATGGGCTCGAGCGCCAAAAAGCGCGCGCGATCGGCTTTGCCGGTCCGGTCCTCGTTCCGCCCGTCGACGATTGGAAGCCGGCGCAAAGCGCATTCGATGCGCTCGTGCGGCTGTTCGGGCTGACGCCTGAGCGCGTCTGGTACGTCGGGACCGATCCGCGGACCGATGTCGCCGGGGCGCTCGCCGCCGGCCTCCAAGCCGTTTGGCTGAACCCGTCGGACGAGCGGTTTCCCAGCGACTTGCCGGCGCCGGCGCAGACGATTCGCCGCCTCGACGAACTGCTCGACGTCGTCAGCGGCCCGTACACGCGCGCCGCCCTCTCACTGCGCCAACTATTGATCTCGCAGTATTAGGGCGCGCGCAGGAGGACGAGGGCGCCGGCGCGGCCTTCGCTGCGGACGAGGCCCGCGCGAACGAGGTTGCCCATCTCGAGCGAGACCGTCTCGCGCGTGCTGCCGATCATCGACGCGATGTCGGCGTGGGTGAGATGAACGTCGATCTTCGTGCCGTCGGCGACTTTGACGCCGTACTCGTGGGCGAGCCGGTCGAGCATGTGCATGATCCGGTCGGGGATCCGCAGCGCCGACATCTCTTCGACGGTTGACTGCGCCTCGTCGAGCCGTTCGCTGAGATACTTCGCGACGTTGAGCGACAGGATCGGACTACTCGCCAAGATTTTGAACAGGTCCTGGGCGCGCGTGCTGCAGAGGTGCGAAGCATCGACACAGCGCGCGATCGTCGTTCGCGTCGGCCGTTCGAACAGGCACTCCTCACCGAAGATGTCGCCGGGTCCCAGCAACGCGAGCGAGACCTCTTTACCATCTTGGGTGATGCGGCTGAGGCGCACCATCCCCGCCTTCAGTAAGAACACGTTGTGGCTCGGGTCGCCGTAGTCGAAGACGAGCGATCGCCTCGGATAATCTTTCTGGATGAACAGACTCGCGAACTGCCCGATGTCGTCTTCGCCGGTGCGTTCAAACAGCCGGCTCTGCTTCAAGTACCAGACTTTGTTTTCCAACTGCGTCGATGGCGTCACGGTAGCGCCAACGTTCTCGACGCATCGGCGAAGAAACCTGCGCTCGGTTCGCCGGCGCGATCACTGCACCAACTGTTTGGTAGGGAAGTCGGACGCGATGTTGAACGCGCGCACGGTGAGTCGATTTCGATCACGCGGTCGGCCGCTTACGAGTCGGCTCGATCTGTGGGTGCTCGCCTTTGTCGGCGCGCTGATTTGGTTCGTACCCGCGTATTATGCGGGGTTGGTGACGCTGGTCGGGCTGTATGCGCTGGTCACGATCGGGCTCAATCTCTTCATGGGCTATGCCGGCCAAGTCTCGCTCGGTCAAGCCGCCTTCGTCGGCATCGGCGCGTACGCATCGGCGGTCTTGAGCGTCAAGTTCGGGGTCACGCCGTGGCTGGGGATGGTCGCCGCCGCTGCCGCCGCCGGCGTCGTCGCCTACGTCCTTGGTTTCGTTGCGCTGCGGCTGCGCGAAAATATGCTGGCGCTGGCGACGTTGGCGCTCGGGATCGTCATTGCCGTGGTCTTTAGCGAATGGGAGTACATCGGCGCCACGTCGGGGATCAAAGGCATCCCGGAGTTCGTGCTTGGCGCCTACCATTTCGATCTGCACGGCTACGCGATCTTGGCCTGGGTGCTGGTTGCGGTCGGCGTGTGGTTTGCGAACAATTTGGTTCGCTCGAGCTTCGGCTGGTCGTTGGTTGCGATCTCGGCCGGCGAACTCGGTGCCGAAGCGCTCGGGGTCGACGGCGAACGGTTGAAACGCCAGACCTTCGTCCTCAGCGCCGTCTATGCCGGACTCGCCGGCAGCGTCTATGCATCGTACCAGTCGTACATCGATCCGACGTCGTTCGGATTTCTGTTGTCGGTAAACTTCGTGCTGATGTCGGTCATCGGCGGGATGCGCAGCTTGCAGGGCGCGATCATCGGCGCAGCCGTCGTGGTTGCGCTCGGACAACTGTTGCAGATCGGCATCCCGCTCCTCTTGCCGTCGGCGCGCGGCGACTTCCAGTCGTTCTTCCTCGGCGCGATCTTGGTCGCGATGTTGATCTTGCTGCCGCGTGGGATCGTCGGCATCGGTTCGAAGGCAGTCGTGCGCGGGTGATGGCGTCGGTCTGGCAGTACATTCTTGCCGGCGTCGCCGTCGGTGCGATCTACGCGCTGGTGGCGGCGGGGTTCGTCCTCATCTATCAAGTCACCGGGCTCATCAACTTCGCTCAGGGCGAGTTCGCGATGATCGGTGCGATGACGGCATCGGTGCTCGCGACCGGCGGCATGCCGACGTTCGCCGCCGCCGCGCTGGCGGTTGCGGCCGCGGCGATCGTCGGCGGCATCGTCTACCTGGTGGCGATTCGACCGGCCCGCGCGACCAGCGGGGTCACGCTCATCTTCATCACGCTCGGGGTCGACATCGCGCTCCGCGGCGCGGCGCTGTTCTTGTGGGGAACCAATCCCTATGGGCTCGGCGCGTTCAGCAGCGGCGCCGCGGTCTCGGTTTTCGGCGGCGTGCTGCCGCCGCAAGCGTTGTGGGTTCTCGGCGCGGACGCACTCGTGTTCGCGGCGCTGTACCTGTTCTTTCGGCACACGTATTTGGGGACCGCGGTGCGCGCGGCGGTCGCCAATCCGCCGATCGCATCGACGTTCGGGATTCCGTTGCGGACGTTCGCATTCTGGAGTTTCGTGGCGGCCGCGGCGATCGGCGGACTCGGCGGCGTCGTCGTCGCGCCGATTACGAGCGCGACCTACGACATGGGCCTGTCGCTTGGGCTGGCGGGTTTCGTTGCGGCGATCCTCGGCGGGCTCGAGAGCCTGCCCGGTGCGCTCGTCGGCGGCTTCACGCTTGGGATCATCGAGAAAGTTGCCGGCGGACTGACGGCGACCGGCTGGGAACAGGGCGTCGGCTTCCTGATTTTGGTGCTGGTACTGGTGCTGCGCCCGCAGGGTCTCCTCGGGCGAGCAGCGCGCCGCGCATGACCGCGGCGACCGAGCACTTCGAACGATTGGATGCCGTGCCGGCGACGGAGTTGCAGGTGCGCGGCGTGACGATGCGGTTTGGGGGCGTCGTCGCACTCGACGACGTCACGTTCGACGCGCGCGCAAATCAGGTGCTCGGAATCATGGGACCCAACGGCGCCGGCAAGACGACGCTGTTCAACGTGATCAGCGGAGTTGCGCGACCGACCGCCGGCCGCGTCGAACTGGACGGCTGCGCGCTCACCGGCCGAACCTTGAGCGAGGTCGCGGCATTCGGCGTCACGCGGACGTTTCAGACGCCGGTTATGTTCTGGGGACTGACCGCGCGCGATAGCGTTGCGGCGGCATTAGCCGCCCGCGAGTTCCGCGGAACCTATCCGCCGCGACCGGACCGCGGGCTGCTGGCCTGCGGCCTTGGGCTCGGGTCGCGTGCGCGCGCCGACGCGGCGTTGCGTGCGCACGCCGGCGCGGTGCTGGAACAGGCGGGGATCGCTTATCTCGGCGACCGCCCGACCGAGAGCCTCGCATTCGGCGAAGAACGGCTGCTCGAACTTGCGCGCGCGCTCGCGATCGCACCCAAGGTGCTCTTGCTCGACGAACCGCTCTCGGGGCTCAACCCCGATGAGATCGAGCGGGTGCTGCAGTCGATTCGGTCGGCGCGCGCCGCCGGCATCGCCGTGCTCGTTGTCGAGCACGCGGTCAGCGAACTGCTCGCCGTCGCCGACCGGGTCGTCGTGCTGGATCACGGCCGGACGATCGCGCACGGCACCCCGGCCGAGGTCGCAAGCGATCCCGCCGTGATCGACGCCTACATCGGCGACGAACTGTCGTGATGGACCACATTATCGGCGGCGCTCCCGCGCTCGAAGTCGACGATTTGGCGACGTATCGCGGCCGCATTCAAATCCTTTGGGAGGTCTCGCTCGACGTCGCGCGCGGCGAGACGGTCGCGATCGTCGGGCCCAACGGCGCCGGGAAGACGACGTTGGTCATGTCGATCGTCGGTTTGCTGCGGCCGGCGGCCGGAACGATCCGAATCGACGGCGTCGACGTGACCGGATTCGCGCCGGAGCGGCTGGCGCGGCGCGGCATCGCGCTGGTTCCCGAGCGCCGCGGCATCTTCGGACCGCTGACGGTCCGCGAGAATCTGGTCATGGGCGCGTATGCGCGGCGCGCGCGGGCGGCCGAGCTCGAAGCCGATCTCGCCGAAGCGTTCGACTTGTTCCCGGCGCTCGTGCCGTATCGTGACGCGATCGCCGGATCGCTCTCGGGCGGCGAGCAGCAGATGGTCGCGGTCGGTCGCGCCTTGATGGCGAAGCCCGCGCTGTTGGTGCTCGACGAACCGAGCCTTGGGCTTGCACCGCGCGTCCGGGGCGAGATCTTCGGCGCGCTTGCGCGGCTCGCCGAACGCGGCGTAACCCTGGTGCTGGTCGAACAGAACCTGCGGCTCGCCGCCAAGATCTGCCGGCGCGCCTATCTCATGCGGGGTGGGCGCATCGTCGGAACCGAGTCATCCGACGAACTGGCCCGCTCCGCTCGTCGCGTGTATTTGGAGTCGCACGCATGAACTATAGAGACTCCACTCAACGCCAATCCGAAGCTCGGAGGAGGTAACTACGATGCGTTCGACTGCCGTTCCAATCGGCGCGATAGCGCTCAGCCTACTACTCACGTCTTCATTCCCACCGCAGAGTGCCGGGGCTGCCGGCGAACCGTACTTCGTCGGCGCCGTGCTCTCGGAGAGCGGCCCGGGCTCGTCGCTTGGGCGGCCGGAGGCCGACAGCATGCAGATGGCCGTCGACGAGGTCAACAAAGCCGGCGGCATCGACGGTCACCCGCTGAAGTTGACGATCCTCGACGACGGTTCGGACGCCACGACGGCGGTCAACGACACGCGGCAACTGCTGGGCCAGCATCCGCTCGCGATCTTCGGAACGCCGCTGACGCAGACGTCGCTCGCCATCTCGCCGGTGATGTCGCAAGCCGAGGTCCCGCTGATCTCGTACGCGTCGAGTTCGCAAGTCATCGAGCCGCAACCCGAGAAGAAGTGGATATTCAAAGTTCCGATCACCGACATCCACATCGCGCAGTCGCTCCAAGCCTACATGAAGAAGCAGGGCCAGACCAAGATCGCGGTCGTCTACCGCAACGACGACTACGGCAAAACCGGCTTAGCGCACTTCGAAGCGGTCGGGAAAGCCGCCGGCTTTGACGTGGTCGACGCGGAGGCGATCGCGGCGACGGCCAGCGATGCGACGACGCAACTGACCCACGTCAAGGCGGCCAATCCCCAGGCGATCCTGTGCTGGACGACCTTGCCGTCGGCGACCGTCATCGTCAAAGGCTACAGCGAACTAGGTCTGAAGACGCCGCTCTACTACTCCGACGGCGCCGCCAACGGCGCGTTCTTGCAGCAAGCCGGACCGGCGCTCAACGGCGCCTACATCGACACCGAGAAAGTCAACATCGCCGCGCTGCTGCCAAACAGCGATCCGCAGAAGAAGGTCTTGTTGCACTACGTCAACGAGTTCGTCAAACAGTATCCCAAAGACGGGCCGGTCAGCATCTTTGGCGGCTTCGGCTACGACGGCATCTACATTCTCAAGGCGGCGCTCGAGAAGGTTCATGGCACGCCGACGCCGGCGAACATTCGCGATGCGCTCGAGCACGTGACCTACAGCGGCGTCTCGGGAAACTTCCGCATGACGCCGACCGATCACAACGGACTCTCCGGCGACTCCGTCGTGCTCACGCAGATCCGCGATCAGAAATTCGCGCTGATCCCGTGACCGCGTAGGAAGAGGACGCCGCACCGTGGCGCTTGATGATCGCTACACCGCAAGCGACGGCGTCGTTTACCTGTCCGGAAATCAGGCGCTCGTCCGGTTGTTGCTCGAACAGCGACGCCGTGACGAGCGCGCCGGGATCCGAACGGGGATATTTGTCACCGGTTATCCCGGCTCGCCGCTTGGGGGATTCGATCTCGCGCTTGGCCGGGCGCGAGCCCACGCGCAGGCGGCCGGCGTCGTGCATCTGCCCGGCCAAAACGAAGAACTGGCCGCGACGACGCTGATGGGCACGCAGATGATCGACGACCACCCGCATCCCGACGTCGATGGGGTCGTCGGATATTGGTACGGCAAGGGACCGGGACTCGATCGCGCGACCGACGCGCTCAAGCACGGAAATTTCGCCGGGACCTCGCGGACCGGAGCCGTCGTGATCCTCAGCGGCGAAGACCACGAGGCGAAAAGTTCGACGGTTCCCTACGAACAGGAGGCGTGGTTCGAGCACACGGGGATACCGCTACTGTATCCGTCGTCGGTCGCGCAGTTCATCGAGTTCGGCCTGCACGCGGCCGCCCTGTCGCGCTACAGCGGCTGTTACGTCGGCATGAAGCTCGTCGGCGCGCTGTGCGACGGCGGCGAGACGGTCCGGTTAAGCGCAACGACGCCGCAGATTCGGACTCCGGAACTGGCGATCGGCGGACGGCCGTTTCGCAAACGCACGAACTTCATGTTTTCCCCCGGCCTCAACCTCGAGACCGAGAAAGAACTCTACGGCGAGCGGCACGTGGCCGTCCGCGCGTATGCCCGGTTGAATGCGCTCGATCGAATTGAGGTTCGCACCGCGGCCGATCGGGTTGGGATCGTGGCGAGCGGCAAGAGCTTCGTCGACGTGCGCCAAGCGCTGCGCGATCTCGGCCTCGACGATGATGCGTTGAACGTCCGCGGCATCCGCCTGATGCGTGTGGGCATGCTCTATCCGGCCGATGGCGACCGGATCCGGGAGTTTGGCGCGGGCCTCGATGAGGTGATCGTCGTCGAGGAGAAACGCGACTTTCTCGAGCGCCAGGTCGGCCGCGCGCTACGCGATCTGCCGGAGCGCGTGCGGATCATCGGCAAGACGGACGACCGGGGCGCGCCGGCCTTTCCCATGTACGGCGGGTTCGACGGCGATCTGGTCGCCGAGGTGCTGGCTTCGCGGCTCGCGCGGCGGTTCGAGTTGCCGGCGGCCGCGGCGACCCGGTTAGCCGCGCTGCGGACCATCCGCGACCGCAGCGACGCGCCGACGCACCGGCGCTCGCCGAACTATTGCTCCGGCTGTCCGCATAACGTCTCGACGAAATTGCTCCCGGATCAAATCGCTTGGGGGGCGCCGGGCTGTCACATCTTTGCGTCGATGATGGAGCAGCCCGAGCGGCGCATCGAGGCGGTGACGCAGTACGGCGGCGAGGGCTTGCCGTGGCTGGGCCTCGCGCCGTTCGTCACGCGCCGCCATATCGTTCAGAACGTCGGCGACGGTTCGCTGTTTCACTCCAGCTACCTGAACATTCGGTTTGCCGTTCATGCCGGTGCGAATATCACGTTCAAGATTCTCTACAACGGCGCGATCGCGAACACGGGCGGACAGGTGCCGGCCGGTGCGCTCCCGGTTGAAAAGCTCGTCACCCTGCTGGCGACCGAAGGCGTCGCTCGCATCGATGTGATCGCGGTGGAACCGCGCGCGTATGCGGGCGTGCCGTTGCCGCGGTCCGTCAGGGTTCGCCCGGTCGCCGAGCTGGCGCGATCGCTGGCCGAACTGGAGCAGACCGGCGGGGTCACCGTGCAACTGTACGACGGCACCTGTTCCAACGAACGGCGCCGCCGGCAAAAGCGGGGAACGGCACCGGCGCCGGCCGAGTTCGTCGTCATCAACGAAGACGTCTGCGAGAACTGCGGCGACTGCGGCGCGCTGACGAACTGCATGTCGCTGCAAAAAGTCGAGACCGAGTTCGGCCCAAAGACGCAGGTGCACCAGTCGTCGTGCAACCAGGACCGGTCGTGTCTGGGCGGCGACTGCCCGTCATTTGTTTCGGTCCGAACCAAACCCGGGAGCGGCATTCGCCGGCCGGCGCCGGCGCGGATCGACGCGACGATTCCCGAGCCCGTGCCGTCAGCGCGGCTCGACGAGCCGTATCACATCTCGATTCCGGGCGTCGGCGGGACGGGCGTGATCACGCTCAACGCGATCCTCGCGCAGGCGGCGGCGCTCGACGGGCATCGGGTCTCGACCTACGACCAGACCGGTGCGGCTCAAAAATGGGGCCAAGTTCTCTCGAACGTGATCGTCGCCGAAGCCGACGGAATCATCGAGTCGAACCGGACGGGACTCGGCCGCGCGGATCTGTATTTGGCACTCGATCTGATGGCGGCCGCCGATT
>JBOHTW010000201.1:0-1753 GCA_050733835.1 Vulcanimicrobiaceae bacterium
CAGCAGGCCGGGATCATCGCGCGGATGCTCCGCGACGGCATGATCGAAGTTCTTCATCAACCCTTCATCGTAACTGCCCGCAGCAAGGGTTTGGCGCAACGGGTGGTGCTCGGCCGGCACGCGCTCCCAAATGCCGCCATACCAACGGCGACCGTGATCGGGACGGCACTTGCAGCGTTGCTGGGTGGGGCAGTCGTGACCGAAACGGTCTTCAACATTCCGGGCATTGGCCAATTGGTCGTCGATTCGATAGCGCGCCGAGACTATCCCATCGTGCAGGGCGTCGTTCTTTTTGTAGCGGTCGTCTACGTCTTCGTGAATATCGGCGTCGATGTGGTCTATGCGGCGATCGATCCGAGGATTCGCTACGCGTGACGCGACGATTGCGTCGCATCTGGCGGCTCCGCCCGGTGGGCTGTGTCGCCGGTCTGACGTTGATTACGATCGTTGTACTTTGTACGACCGTGCAGTTGTGGGGCAGCGACCCAAACCAAATGGATGCGGTCCACCGTTTGCTGCCGCCAAGTCCTCGGCATTGGTTCGGCACGGATAACTTCGGCCGCGACATTTTCACGCGTGTGATCGCGGGCGGGCAGGTGTCGCTCACGATTGGCGTTGCGGTCATGTGCACGACATCGCTTTTTGGAACGACCCTCGGCTTGATCGCCGGCTACTATCCCCGCATCGGGTCGGTCATTTGCCGCGTGCTCGATGGCCTGATGGCCTTTCCGGCGATCTTGCTCGCGATCGCGCTCGTCGGCGCGCTCGGCGCAAACTTGTGGAATGAGATCATCGCGCTCACAGTCGTGTATACTCCCCGAACGACGCGTCTCTTGCGGGCTGCGGCCCTCCAGCTCCGCTCGGCGCAGTACGTGGAGGCGGCGTCCGCAGTTGGCGCATCGGATTTCCGTATTCTGATACAGCACATTTTTCCAAATGCAACCGCGCCGCTGATCGTTCAATCGACGTTTATCTGCGCCGAAGCCATTCTCGCAGACGCCTCGTTGAGTTTTCTCGGTCTAGGCGTGCGGCCTCCGACGCCGACGTGGGGCAACATGCTCGGCGAGGGGCGAGTCTACCTTACGGTCGGTCCATGGTTTACGATATTTCCCGGAATCGCCATCATCGTATCCGTTCTCGCCCTCAATTTCGTCGGAGACACCGTGCGCGATTTGCTCGATCCGTTCAGTTCAGGCCGGTCACCCACAGACGAAGCCTCGCGTGGAAGTGACGAAATGCAAGCGGTCTCAAGGGAGCTATCAGCGGCATGACGCGTCACGCATCGTCCGCCGGCGAAACACCGTCGTCGCTGGCGCTCAGTCGCGTTCAAGCGATGCGCCGGGAGTTCCACGCGAACCCCGAGCTTTCGATGCAGGAGCACCACACCGCAGCCTATGTAGCTGACCGGCTCCGAAAGCTTGGCATCGACGACGTGCGAGAAGGGGTCGGCGACACCGGGGTAGTCGGAATACTTTGTGGCCGGCTGCCCGGCAAGACCGTCTTGCTGCGAGCCGATATGGACGCACTGCCGATCGTCGAGCAAACGAACGCCGAATATTCGTCACAGGTCGAGGGTGTCATGCACGCATGCGGCCATGACGCGCATACGGCGATGCTCCTCGAAGGCGCGGAATTGCTCGTCGCACAACGTCATCGCATCGCGGGGACGGTCGTGCTCTGTTTTCAGCCGGGAGAAGAAGGCCACAACGGGGCCAAGCGCATGATCCGCGACGGCCTGCTCACGAACCCGGTC
>JBOHTW010000202.1:0-4889 GCA_050733835.1 Vulcanimicrobiaceae bacterium
ATAGGCCACTCCGTTTAGGAGCACATGCGGCCGGCTCGCAGTTGACTCCGGTATAAGAAAGGCCCCGTCGTCCCCGAAGTACCGGCACAGCCATGCGAGAACGTGGGCCGACCCGGTCCGAGCCGCTTGAGCACGGCTTTGGCCGCGTCGACATCGTGCCCGCCGCGCTCCTCGATCCCCCGGAACCGCCTGGACATAGGGGAACAGGCGTTCGTTGGAGGGTGGGCCGGTCCTGGGGTGAGGAGCCGCCGGTCAGTCCGCCCCGAAAGGCATCGTTGACGCCAACTTGAGTCGTCTGGTGATGCCAGGCCGCCGTCGTCTAGGATACCGTCATGGAACAATTCGCCGACCGCCTGCGAACCCTGAGAAAAGAACGGCGTCTGAACCAGCGTACGATTGCCGCTCGGGTCGGCATCAGCCAGGGCCATTATGCGAAGCTCGAGCGCTCGTCTCGTGCCGTATCACGCGAAATCGTAGATCGGCTAGCCAAAGTATACGATCGCTCAGGAAGCGACTTGGTACGCGGCACCGATTGCGCCGTTCGCTATGCTCATGAGATTGCCACTCCCCAACGCGATGAGCTGCTGCGCGATCATGTCGCCGCAGAAGATGCGGCCGCCCGAGAAAACGCGCGTGCATGCGTGATGTACCTCCGCATTACGCAACAGGCTTATCGCGAGCTGGTCGCGCTCTTCGCGGCCCAGCATGAAGGGCTAATTTACATCGAGACCGACCGTGCTCTGAAACTCTTCACATTCTTGCGTCAATACCTGTCCAATCTCCCAAATCTCGCCCTGCTCGAAGAAGACGTCGGCGAGATCTACTTACCCGAGGCCATCTTCGAGGAACCCGTGCCGCCTGAATGCCACGGAGAAGTGTACATGTACATCACCCAGCCAAAGCTGATTGATTCCTTGCATCGGCTCGACGCCTACGTCGCCGGCTACGAACTCCGCGTATCCTCCGATATCTTGGATTCTGTTGTGGACCTCCAAACCTCAAGCCTACAACCGGCAATCGACGAACTCGTCGCTTTTCGTAAATCGGAAGAGTTGAAGTTTTTCGAGAGAGTCCGAAGCGCGGCAGAAGAGCGTTTTGGCCCGTCGCCATCTTACAGGGAGCCGAGATAGCCCTCAAAAACAAATTGTCGGATCTCGGCTGCCACGACGCAATAAGGTCGAGCCGATTGCCGAACGGATCGCCCACGTAGGAGTGTGAACGGCCTATTCGCCGACACGATCTGCGTTTCGGCCGAGTCCATGCACCCTTCCGTTCAGCGACTTGCCGAGAGCAACCCAGTACGTGTTCTTGCGATGATGCGTCGTGTGATCCGTGACGACGAACAGCGTTCCATTCTGGATGCGATAGTCGTAGTGCAGATCGGGATCGATCTCGAACCTTCCACCTGCAATTTGCTTCCAGTAGGTCATGTAGTCCCTGCGAGAACCGTACATCCAGACGAAATGCGGTTCGCGATCGCGCGCTTCGTCCGCAATCCGCTCCACTCTCGCGGGGAAGTACGTAGAAACATAGATCTTTCGCGATGCAAGCGAAGCGTCGCCGAAGACGCCGTAAGGCCAATGGCCTCGATCGGCGGCAGGAAGGCCGCCGAGTTCGAGCAGTGTCGTGTCGGACCCGTCACAGCCAAATCTATTTGATTGCTGGTCCCTGATCCAGCGCAATGCCGTGACATCGTCCCTATACAATCCCTTGTACGCCATCAGCGCGAGCAGCAGCGGTGTTAGCGGCGGCGTAAAAAGGCGCATATCCGGCGGAAGATTTGATTTGAAAACGGAGGGCGGGCCCCCGGCGCGAGGACGGTTTACCGTTGATCGCGCCTATTTTGACGGCGCCGCGGCTCTGTTTGTGCGCCGTTGCCTGGCGTTGCGTTCCGAACGCTCGTGCGCTTCTTTAAGGCGATAGGACTCGCCCTCGATGGCGATGACCTCCGAACGATGCACGAGTCGATCGACGAGCGAAACGACGCATCCGGCGTTTGGAAACATCTCTGGCCACGAGGCGAAGGGTTTGTTGGTGGTCACGAGCGTGCTTTTGTTTTCGTATCGTCGATTCAAGAGTTCGAAAAGCAGATCTGCGTGACGATTGGAATACGAAAGGTACCCGATTTCGTCGATGGCCAAAAAGTCCGGTGCGGTGTAACGCCGCAATCGTCGGCGCAGTGCGGCGTCGCCGTCGATCGCCGTCAAGTCACCCAGCAGCTGTCCGGCGACGGTGAAGAGGACGGTGTGACCGCGGATGAGCGCCTGATGGGCGATGTTCTTGGCCAGCGTCGTCTTCCCGACACCGTTTGGTCCGATGAGGATGACGTTGGCGGCGTCTTTGAGGAACTCGAGGGTCATAAGCGACTCGACGGCGCCGCGATCGCACCGTTTGGGCCACTTCCAATCGAACTGATCGAGAGCTTTGAAGCGCCCGAGTTGTGCGCCCTTGAGCCGTCGTTCGAGGCTGCGACGCATGTGTTCGTCCTCCTCCCATTGCAAGAGGGGCGCCAGCCAGGCAGCGTCGGCGACGTCTCCCCAATGTGCAAGCAGTCCGTGAAGTCGCAATGCTTGCGCACGGGGGCGCAGCAGATCAGAAGTCGTTGTCATGCTTGGCCTCCATCAACGCGTCGTAGCGGTCGAGTCGCTGGGGCGCCACGGCGGCGTCTTTGGCTCGCACATGGTCGGAAAACCCAACAGTGATCGGTGGCGGCGCGTGGCGAGCTTCACGCCGGCGTTCGAGGACAACCCGCACCGAATGCGGATGCGGCGCTCCGCTGTTGAGGGTTTCCTCGATGGCGGCCTGCAGTTCGGTTACGCCGTAGCGGTCAAGTAAGCGCAGTAAGCTCGTGGTGATCGCGCCGAGGGCGCTGCCGCGCGCCGCAGCGCGAAGCAGCAGCTCACTGCTCGCCGGAACGGCACGGGTGAGCCGGTTGGCTCCACGATGCTCGCGCGCTTTGCGCTTGTGGGAGACCAGCGTTTCGATATGGTCCTGGTCTTCGATCTGCGCGCCGCGGTCGTAGCTGCGCGCGTGATCGGCGATGGTGGCTGCTCCCTCGAGGATACGCACGCGTTGGGGCGTCGCTCGCACCGTCACCATCCGCTGCACAAAGGTGTGCGGAATGCTGTAGTCGTTGAGATCGAACCGCGCATACGGCGTCTTGCCGATCTTGACCGGCACGACTTCATCGGTGATGAAGGAATTGGCCGGAAGCGGTAGCAGGCTTGGTTGCTCTTGGAGAAAGGCTTCGCGGACGCGAAGCTCGCGCGCGGCCGGACAGAGTCGATCGGCGGCTTGACCGTTGCACCAGTGCGCCGCCTGCACGTTGAGATCAGCGATGTCGGCGAACGGGCGGGCGGCGAAGAAGCTCTCGCGCACGTAACGAATCGCCCGTTCGACGCGCCCTTTCTCGTTGCCGCGCGCCGGCGCCACCGGTCGCGGCTCGAAGCGATAGTGGCCGGCGAACTCCAAGAGCGTTGGATTGAAGCGAATCGCATCGCCCTGGCGTTCCAGGACCGCGCTCTTGAGATTGTCGTAGAGCAAGATGCGCGGCAGCCCGTTCCACGCGGCAAACGCCTCTACGTGGCCACGCAAAAAGCTCTCCACTCGCGCGTCGAGAAAGAACTGCAAAAATATCTGACGCGACCAGGCCAAGACCATGACGAACGCCATCAATGGCCGACGCGCGCGACCGACCGCCAGATGCCCGAAATGGCCCCAATCGACCTGGCCCATCTCGGCGGGCAAGGTCGTCAAGCGCAAATACGCTTCCGCTGCCGGCCGCGGCCGATGCAGCGCGATGAGATGACGGAAATGATCGGGGTTGCCGCCATAACCGCGTTCGCGAACCATGCCGTAGATGCGACTCGCCGTGAGCGTCGGATAGCGTTCTAAGGTTTGGCGAATGAACGGCAGATACGCATCGATCCGTGACGGCCGTGCGGATCGTTCGGGGAGCGGAACGCCGGCTTGACGCAAGACCCGTTGCACCGTGCCGTGATGGACATGGAGTTGGCGCGCGATGGTCCCAATGCGCCATTTCTCAACGTGGTAGTAGCGCAGAATCTGAGCCTGCACCTCCGAGGATACGCTCATGTTCAGTCCCTTCGATGGTAGTGAAGACAAGATGAGCGACGACGCAGCGGTGTATGGCGAATCCACGGACCATACCAACGGCGGCAGAAGCCGCATTGATGGCCTTGCTCTACCCAAGAGTCGTCGTCCAGGACGGGCTCCGCCGCGCCGTTCGCCGTGCTCGCGCTCAGTACAGCACAGTCCGCGATGGGAAGTGAACCGTGATCCGTCACGCTCTTGCGCCGATCGCGATATCGCTGCGAGCGTTCGGCGTGGGTACGGCGGCCTCGATCGCTCGCATCGTAGCGACGATTCGCTTCCTTGCGCGACCGCTCGCGAGCACCACTCGCGCATCCGCCGGCGCAGTAACGCTGACCACGATCACAGGGGCTGCAGATATACACCACCGCGCTACAGCCAGCGCACAAAAAGCGTCGCAGAGACTCTTGAATCGTCGGTCACCAAGGAAACCGACGAGCCATCGACAAACGCGCAGGGAGCGTGCTAAGGTGTACGCACACTCGTGATCGTCACGGTGGGGGTACGGCATCGGGATGAACGTGCAAAGTTGTACCGATGCCGTGCCCGGTTCTCTCCGGTAGTTTTCTACTGGATTCTCCGCCGCCGACCTCAGGCACCCGCGGTCAGGCCAACTGCAGCCCGATCGCGTTTTCGTAACGAGAGCGACAAATGTCGCTCATCCACCGCTTGCCGCCGGATTTACGCGCTTTTTGACCGCCGTCTACACCAAGAGCGTCGAATAGATATACGGGACGCTGCGGTCAATGAAACGCTGCTGATGGACGGCATCGAGG
>JBOHTW010000203.1:0-9424 GCA_050733835.1 Vulcanimicrobiaceae bacterium
CTCGACGAGGCGCTTACGCTCTTTCTCAATGGAGAGCCGGATACCGCGCGGCTCGTACTACGTGACCTCGTCAATGCGACCGTCGGGTTTGAGCGGTTAGCGGCCGCAACCGGCAAGCCGGCAAAAAGCCTGCATCGGATGCTCTCAACCAACGGCAACCCGAGCATGGACAATCTCGCGATCATCATAGGCGCGCTTCGTAAGCGGCTTGGCGTGAAGCTTGCCACTCGTGCGGTGAAGGCGGCCTAACGGCTCATTAGTCACGTCTCCATGCGGAGTCGCCCATACGCGCTTCTCATTTCCATGCAGCAACTCGGGCAAGACCTTGCTGTCGCGAACGTTCGCCGGCGTGGTCACAAGCGTTTGGATGAGTTTGCTGCGGCTGTCCGATTTATCCGAGGCCAACTCTAATCACGGCGTTCGCGATCAAGGCAGAGGTCTGCGATCCGCGGGCCAAGAAGGCGTTTGCGCTCGCGGCGCAAAAGTCGATTAAAGGCGGTAGGAGTATCGCCGACGGCGACCCGGTTTTCGCGTTTGCTCCGGAGAGCGACGGCGGGCGATGCTTCGTTGTGCGGCATCGCCCGGCAAACGCCGTGCGTGAACCTCACCATCAGACGCACCCGCGGTCGCGAAGCCTCCGTAGCCCGCTGGGCGTCGTAAACCAAACCAAACGACTAACCGCGTGCTTGCGGGAATGTGTCAGTTCGCTCGTTGGTAGCACCCGTTCATGGGCATTGGCGAAAGTGTTGCCCTCGCCGGGCTGCCGATGGCGACCTGAGGCCGACTTGAAGGAGATTGCACCTTGTCCCAAAGCGAGTGTCCGGTCCATCCCAAGCGCATTGCCAGCCGGCTCAACCAGCAGTGGTGGCCCGAGCAACTGCGGCTATCGATCTTGCGTCAGAATGCCCCGCAGTCCGATCCGATGGGTGCGCATTTTGACTACGCGAAGGAGTTCGCAAAGCTCGATCTCGCGGTCGTGAGGGCCGATTTGCGAGCACTCATGACGGACTCGAAGGACTGGTGGCCGGCGGATTTCGGGAATTACGGCCCGCTCTTCATCCGCATGGCCTGGCACAGCGCCGGCACGTATCGAATCGATGACGGCAGAGGCGGCGCCGGCGGCGGACAGCAGCGCTTTGCTCCGCTCAACAGTTGGCCGGACAACGTCAATCTCGATAAGGCACGGCGTTTGCTGTGGCCGATCAAGCAAAAACACGGTCGGCAAATCTCGTGGGCGGATTTGCTCATCCTCGCCGGCAACGTCGCCCTTGAATCGATGGGCTTTAAGACCATTGGTTTCGCAGGCGGGCGCCCCGATGTTTGGGAGCCGGACGAGTCGGTTTATTGGGGCGCGGAGGAAACCTGGCTCGCCGACGAGCGGTACGCGGGAGAACGCCTCCTCGAGAACCCGCTAGCCGCGGTGCAGATGGGGTTGATCTACGTGAACCCCGAAGGCCCGAACGGCAAACCCGATCCGATCGCCGCTGCGGTCGACATCCGTGAGACGTTCCGCCGCATGGCGATGAACGACGAGGAAACGGTCGCACTGATTGCGGGCGGACATACGTTTGGGAAGACTCACGGCGCCGGCGACCCCTCGCACGTCGGGGTCGTGCCCGAAAGTGCCGACATCGTGCAGCAGGGCCTGGGGTGGAAGAGCAGCTTCGAGAGCGGGCACGGCCCGCACACGATCAGCGGCGGTCCCGAGGTGACGTGGACCACGACGCCAACGAAATGGAGCAACAATTTCTTCGAGTCGCTGTTCAAAAACGAGTGGGAGCTGACTAAGAGCCGTGCCGGCGCGTACCAGTGGGTCGCTAAGAACGGCGCGCCCACCGTGCCCGATGCGTACGACCCCTCCAACCGCCATGCACCGACGATGCTTACAACCGACCTTGCGCTGCGCGAGGATCCCGTCTACGAAAAGATCTCGCGACGCTTCTACCAGCGTCCCGAGGAGTTCGCCGACGCGTTCGCGCGTGCGTGGTTCAAGCTGACGCATCGCGACATGGGACCACGACCGCGGTATCTCGGTCCGGAGGTACCGGCCGAAGAGTTCATTTGGCAAGATCCGGTTCCGTCAATCGATCATCCGCTCGTCGACGCACGTGACGTCGAGACACTCAAGAAGCAGATTCTCGACTCCGGGCTTTCGGTTTCACAGGTCGCTTCGGCTGCGTGGGCGGCAGCTTCGACGTTTCGAGTGAGCGACAAGCGCGGCGGCGCCAACGGCGCGCGCATTCGCCTTGCACCGCAAAAGGACTGGGAAGTCAATCGCCCAGCGCAGCTGGCCACCGTGCTGAAAACACTCGAAGGCATTCAAACGTCGTTCAACGCTGCGCAATCGAACGGTAAGAAGGTTTCAATCGCGGATCTCATCGTGCTCGCGGGATGCGCGGGCGTCGAAAAAGCCGCGAAGAACGCCGGGTTCGACGTCACCGTGCCGTTCACACCCGGACGTACCGATGCCTCGCAGGAACAGACGGACGTGGAATCGTTTGCCGTGCTCGAGCCCGTCGCCGATGGATTCCGTAACTACGTCAAGCAGGGCGTCGGTATTCCCACGGAAATGATGCTCGTCGACAAAGCGCAGCTCTTGACGCTGACCGCGCCGGAGATGACCGTCCTGGTCGGTGGAATGCGCATGCTCGACACGAACGCCGATGGTTCGAAACACGGTGCCTTTACTACTCGGCCGGGGGGGCTGACGAACGATTTCTTCGTGAAGATGCTCGACATGAGCGGTGAATGGAGTGTGTCGGAAAAGAACCCAGCCGTCTACGAACGCCACAACCGCACGACTGGTGCGCTCGAATGGACCGGCACGCGGGTCGATCTGATCTTCGGTTCAAGCTCCGAATTACGAGCGCTCGCCGAAGTCTACGGAAGTTCGGACGCGGGCCGAAAATTCGTCGACGACTTCGTCGCCGCTTGGACGAAGGTGATGAATCTCGATCGCTACGATCTCGCGAAGTAATCCGAACGGAAGAACAAGCCCAAACGCCCCCTTACTTCCGTGCGGCGGTACGAAGCGGCGTCAACAAGCGGCTATCGAGTGCCGTGGCCGGTTGAAAATGGACCACGAGTCAGGCACTACGGCCGCCGCGGAGACGCCGGCCGCGGGGCCGAAGTGCTCTGCGTGGAACGGACCTCGTCGGCGCTCGCGAGCGTATTCCCGTTTGCGGAGCGACTCGTTGTGGCGACGCCGTTTGCCCAAACGCTGATCGTCGGGATCGCCGATGGACGCGTCGTCGCCAGCGCCTGGGTAGCGCCACGTCTCCCCGCGACCAAACCGGCCGCCGCGCGCAGCCGGCTCGCCCGCGAAACCCTCCGCCAACTCAAGGCATACCTCGCAGGGAAGCTCCCGGTATTCGATCTTCCGCTCGCCCTGCTCGGAACGCCGTTCGAGGTTGCGGTTTGGCAGACGGTCGCGACGATTCCGTTTGGTATGCGCGTCCCGTACGGCGAGGTCGCGCGCGCCGTGGGGCGGCCGGGCGCGCATCGCGGGGTGGCCCGGGCGATGTCGCACGCGCCCCTGGCCCTCTTCATCCCGGCTCATCGTGTCATCGGGGCCGACGGCAAGGTCAAGGGTGCCGCGCGGGGCTCGATGCGGTTGCGCCTGCTCGCCTTCGAATCGAAATGACGACGACATCCGAAACCCTGGAGAACCAGTTCCTTCACAACGGGTATTTCGAAAGCGCTGGCACGAACTGACCTTGGAATAGCGTCAGGAACGCCATCGCGGCTTGCATAGGATTCGCCGCATCGTGCTCTTGATTGTTTTCGGACTAACAAGTTATGCAGGCGATTTCATGAACCCGGTTACTTACAATCGCGAGCATGTCGACGGAATCCAGTCGCCGAATGGTTTGAAATAAGGCAAAAATGACCAAAACCGCTTCTAAGATCCGTTTCAGAGCAACACTCTTCTGGCCCGCGGCGACCGCGAAGGTTGGCTCCTGGACTTTTCTTAATCTACCGAAGAACGCCAGTGCGAAGCTAGCCTCGCGGGGCATGACGAGCCACGCTCGAACCAGACGGCCAAGGAAGCCACTGGCTTAGAGTGAGCCGGAAGATGCGCGAAGCTGCAGGCGCAGATGCGGGTGACATCGTCACGCTGGAGATCGCGCCGGCGCGAGCGGAACCGGAGCCCAGAGTGCCGGCAGATCTGCGGAAGGCTCTCGCGGCCGCCCCGAAGGCGCGGGCGTTGTGGTCGGACATCACGCCCGTCGCGCGCAGAGATTGGATCCACTGGATCACCTCCGCCAAGCGACCAGAGACTCGCGCGCGTCGGATCAAAAACGCCTGCGCGATGCTCGCTGCCGGGAAGGGACGTGTTTGCTGCTTCGATAGGTCTGGGCTCTATAGTAAGAGCTTTAGCGCCCCCGTGGCAAACTACGAGTCAAATGCACAAGGCGCTAAAGAGGCTTAAGGCCTTAGCAGAGCAGACAAACACGGCGAAAAGCCGTGTAAACCAGGTCGTCAAAACGGTTTGCCGATCTCGCGCCGCCAACCGCGGTCTTTCACGCCGATGCGAATGGTGAACGAGGCGACGGAAGCTGAGTAGAGGCACAATCGAGCGATCGATGCTTCCGTCGTCCGTCGCGCGCCGCATTCCTCGCTTGGGGAACTTGTCCGGGCCGCGGCCATCTGCGCGTCGGAAGGATGAGGAGTCCGGTGCCATGTTACGAACTCGCTCGGCTATGGCAAACATCGTTCGCGTAACGCCTGCGGACGGCCAGCTTGCACGGGCGGCGATCGGCGAAATCCATGGGCGTCAAATCGAAAGCGAGGACGTTGTCGCGGCGTTTCTACGCGACGACGACACTCTGATGTTCGTGGCGCTCGACGGCGGGCGCGTGGTCGGGAGCGCGTACGGCTATCGTTTGCGCAATCCGCACGCCCTGGCGCCCCAGTACTATCTATACGAGGTCGACGTGCATGAAGATTCGCGCCGCCACGGTATTGGTCGCGCGCTGGTCGAGGCGTTCACCGAGGCGGCGCGTTCGGCCGGGGCCTGTGAGGTGTGGGTCGGCACCGAGGCGGCCAACGCCCCGGCACTTGCCCTCTACAAGCGCGCGGACTACGAAGTTGAGGAAGACCACATCGTTATGTTCGTCAAGGAGTTCTAACGCATGGCTTTGACTCGGAATTCCAGTCAAACGGTTGTGGAAACGCGACCCTGGCTTCGCTAAAGTGCTCCTCGACGAGGCGCTTACGCTGTTCCTCAACGGAGAGCCGGATACGGCGCGGCTGAGCATGGACAACCCCGCAGTCGTCATTGGCGCGCTTCGTAAGCGGCTCGGCGTGAAGCTTGCCGCGGCCTATCGCGATCCTGGCTCAATGTGCAGCGGTCGCCGGCCAAGTCCCACCATCGGCTGAAAACAGGATTGCCGATGGCGGGGAACGGAACTTGCGAGAGGTGGCGAAGCAACAGTCCGAGCAACACATTTTTGAATTCCGCGCAATTGAGACGCGCAAGCCGCGTCGTGATCGGCGCATCCAGATTTCGACCAGCGCAACGCTCCAGCAGCTCCACCTCGCCCTCCTCGCAGCGTTTGACTACCACCCCGCATATACGACCGCTGATCGAAACTTTCGCTTTACCCGTAATCACAGCACTCACGGGTATGCGAGCGATACACTGAAGACGCTACGCGGACTCTTCCGTGAAGGCGAGGCCTGGACTTACGCTTGCGATGTTGCCGACCTCCGTGCAACACTTGCAGTCGCTTGCGAAGTTCCAAAGGTAAGGCGCGCCAAATACCCGCGAGTGTACGAGCATCGTCGATCCTTAGCGGTCGGAGACAAGTCATAAAACGCAAGCTAAGAAGCTGGGCGATCTCTTCAACCTGGACGCCGGCGTGTTTACTTGAAGCATCGCGCTTGAATTGGATCGCAGCCCCGCGCAATCGGCGGCCGGGACACGAGAAAGGCTGAATCGCCAATGTCAATCGTGCGGATCCTCGCAGCGGCGGCCGTTATCGTCAGTCTGGCCTCGACCGGCGTCGCCCCGAGTTCCGCGGCGTCGACTGACGCCTCGAAACTTAGAGTCGCGCTTCAACACGACCTCGACGGCTATCTGAAGACCCGCTCCGCCAAGGAGCATCTCTCGGCGTTGTCACTTTCGGTGAGTCTGGGCAAAGGCCAGCCGACCATCAACGTTACGGCGGGGACGACGAGATACGGCGCGGGCGCGCCGGCAACGCCGACGAATCTCTATCAAATCGGGAGCAATACGAAGGCGTTTACGGCGGTCGCGATCTTGCAACTCGAGGCGCAGGGACGCCTTTCGATCGACGCTCCGCTCGGCAACTATCTTCCGCAATATCCTGCGTATAGCAAGCTCACGTTGCGAAGATTGCTCAACATGACGAGTGGTCTGGAATCGTACGACAATACTCCCGCGTGGGAGCGCTCGTTCGCGGAGGACCCGTCGGCAGACGTCTCGGCCGACACGCTGATTCGGCTCGTGTACCCGGACATAAAATATGCGCCTGGATCGAGGTACGCGTACTCGAATACCGGTTATCTCTTGGCGCAAGAAGTGGTCGCCGCGCGGAGCCGGAGCAAGAGCTACGACGCGGAGATCGCGCGCATCATCGCGAGCGTTGGTCTCAAGAACACGTTCTATTCATCGCATCTGTACGCGCCGGCAATCGCTCGGCGCGTGGTTGCCGGTTACTACGAAAACAACGACGCGGGTTTTGGCAGGTTCCTCGGTAAGGATATGAGCGGTTACAGTGTATCGTGGGCGCAAGGCGCGGGTGCGATCGTCTCGACGCCCGCGGATTTGATCGCGTGGGTGCGTGCGCTCTATCAGGGCACGGCGCTGTTACCCCCCAAGCAGAAGCGGGAGTTGCTGTCGCTGGTCTCGATCAAAAGCGGAAAGCCGCTGGCGGCGCCGACGGCCGCCGACCCGGCGGGGTTTGGCCTCGGCGTCGCCAAGCGAATCGATCCGAAGCTCGGTTCGTTTTGGTTCTACCAGGGAGAAACGCTGGGTTTCCGGGCCGCTCATCTGTATTTTCCCGACTCCGGCCTGGTTGTCGCGCTCTTCGCCAACAGCCGGCCGGTGGAGTCCGACAGCAAGCTGCAGCAACTCTTCTCGACGATCTATGCAACGATTAAAGCGAACCGACGCGATTAGCGAAGCGCGAGCCGGCGCTTTGATCAGATATCAGACAGCGGGGAATTTGGTGAACTTTCAACCCAAGGACGACAATTTCGATCAACGGGTGCGTGCCAGCTTTGCTCGCCAAGCGGCAATGGCGACACTGGGCGTAGAGATCGTGTCGCTCAGGCCGGGTGAAATCGAGCTTGCCATGCCGTATGGACCTTCCTATACCCAACAGCACGGCTTCATGCACGCCGGCATCATCACCACCGCTCTCGATAGTGCCTGTGGCTATGCCGCGTTTTCGCTCATGCCGGCGGACGCCGCGGTGCTGACGGTTGAGTTCAAGACTAATTTCATCGCGCCCGCGAACGGCGAGCGGTTCATTTTCCGGGCCCAAGTGGTAAAGCCTGGAAGGACGCTAACGGTATGTGACGCGCGCGCCTTCGCTGTCCGTGACGGTACCGAAGAGCAGCTCATCGCTACGATGAGCGGAACGCTGATGGCAGTGTACGAGCGCCCAGATGTTGCTCAGTAGCCGAAGAGTTCTTGAGAGTGGCCGAGCCGGACGTCGTGCCCGATCACGACGCCCGACGGACTGAGAGCCTTCCTGTGACGTTGGCCGCACGCGGCCGACGGGCAGGCGGCTAGCCGCTGCTCCCGGCGGCAGGATTTCGGCTGACTTGTTGCCCGTGAACTAGTCGTGGGCGCGGTGGGCCGAGGTACGGCATCGAAGGGAGCACGCAGCGCTGGGAGACGCACCGCGAAGCGATGCGCGCGGCACTTTCGACACACGATGCGGCGATGCAAGCCGCCATTGAACGGCATGCCGGCCTCGTTTTCAAGACCGTCGGCGATGCGTTTTGCGGCGTATTTTCGCGCGCGCCCGACGCCGTGGCCGCCGCGTTGCAGGCGCAGCGCAGCATGGCGGATCAGGACTTCAGCGCGGTCGGTGGCTTGCGCGTACGAATCGCGCTTCACACCGGACACGCCGAGGAACGCAACGGCGATTACTTCGGCCCCACGGTCAATCGCGTCGCGCGGCTGCTGTCGATCGGTCACGGTGGGCAAGTTCTCGTCTCGGGCGTCACGACAGAGTTGGCGCAGGACGAGATGCCGGCGCAGAGTTCGTTGCGCGACCTCGGGCTGCAGCGGCTGCGCGATCTCACCTATCCCGAACAAGTCTACCAACTGTGCGCGCCGGATCTCCCGATCGAGTTTCCCCCGCTGCGATCGCTCGACGAACTACCGAATAACTTGCCGCTGCAAGTGACCAGTTTCGTCGGTCGCGAACGCGAGGCCGCGATCTTGAAGGAGCGGCTCGCGAAGGCGCGGTTATTGACGCTTGTCGGCGCCGGCGGCGTGGGGAAGACGCGGCTGTCGCTGCAACTCGGCGCGGATGTGCTCGACGATTTCGAGGACGGAGTATGGTTTGTCGAACTGGCGGCCGTGCGGGACGCGCAAACGCTGCCCGATGTCGTCGCCTCGACCTTCAACGTCAACGCGGGCGAGGGCCGCACATCGTTCGAAGCCGTCGTAAACTATCTGAAGCGAAAGAAAGCGCTGGTGATCTTCGACAACTGTGAACACCTCGTCGAGGCCGCGGCGCGCACGATCGATGCGATCATCCGGGGCTGCCCGCAGGTGAAGGTCATTGCCAGTTCGAGGCAAGGGCTGGACATCGCCGGCGAAACCGTTCACCGCGTGGCGTCGTTGACAATCCCCGATGTTGGCGGCGTCGTCAGCGCGGCAAATGCGTTGGCCTACGGGGCCGTCGCCCTGTTCGTGGACCGCGCGCAAGCGGCCAACAACGACTTTGCGTTAACGAACGAAAACGCCGAGCACGTCGTGCGCATTTGCCGGCGCCTCGATGGGATCGCGCTTGCCATCGAACTAGCAGCATCCCGGGTCAAGGTGATGAACGTCGCGAGCCTGGCCGACCGCTTGAACGAACGCTTTCGCATCTTAACCGGCGGCAGCCGGACCGCGCTCCCGCGCCAGCAGACGATGCGCGCCCTAATCGATTGGAGTTACGATCTGCTTGCCGAGAAGGAGCGGGCTGGACGCTGGAAGCCGCGTCCGCCATCGCCAGCGACGACCTCATCGAGGATTGGGAAGTTCTCGACCTGCTCTCGGCATTGGTCGACAAATCGCTGGTCGCGGTCGACCTCAGTGGCCGCGAGGAGCGTTACCGGCTGCTCGAATCGACCCGCCAGTACGCGCTGGAAAAGATCGAAAAGGCTGGTGAGTTCGACCGGTTTGCGTTCCGGCACGCCGAATATTTCGCAAGGATGTCCGCCGAGGCCGACC
>JBOHTW010000204.1:0-1503 GCA_050733835.1 Vulcanimicrobiaceae bacterium
CCGCTGTGGCCGAACAGCGAGGCGGGAGTGAAGCCGAGCACGAACACCGCGGCGTCCATCTCGCGCCCGAGCGAACGCTCCCAAAGATAGGCGATGACGCACAGGGCGATGATCGTCCATGTAACGACCGGCGTTAGACGGGCGGGATTGTCGTCTGAGATCGGAATCATCCGTCATTCCCGTTCGGGCGCACCGGAAGTACAGCCGATCCTCTCCCAACGGTCCCAGGTGTCTAGAGCGTTTTCAAAATGACCTGAATCGGGAGGTAGGGGATTCCCGGTCGTGTTTGATTGGGCGAGTCTCGGATCGTAGTGATTCGGGAGGAGCTGATGGCACGGTCTTACTCGCAGGATTTACGCAGCAGGGTTGTTCGGATTGTCGAGAGCGGACGGTCTGCGCGTTCGACGGCGAAGCTGTTTGCGGTTAGTGCGAGCAGCGCGGTCAAATGGGTACAGCGCTGGCGCCGTGAGGGCAGCGTCGCCTCCAGGCCGGTGCGGGGCCATCGCCGCCGCGTCCTGGAAGCGCACGCGGACTGGATATTGGGTCTGGTTGAGACGAAGCCCGACTTAACCTTGGAAGAGATCCGCGCCGAACTGGGCAAGCGCGGCGTCAGCGCCAGCATCGGCACGATTTGGAACTTCTTCGGCCGCCGTAAGATCAGCTTCAAAAAAAAGCCTGTACGCCAGCGAGCAGGATCGCGCCGACGTCGCCGCGGCCCGCGCCGCATGGAAAGATAGCCAGGCCCGGCTCGATCCCAAACGCCTTGTGTTCGTGGATGAGACCGGCACCAGCACCAACATGACACGGCTGCGCGGCCGTTGCCGCCGTGGCCAGCGGCTGATCGGCAAAGTCCCTCACGGCCATTGGAAGATCACCACCTTCGTCGCCGCTCTGCGCTGCGATGCCATCACGGCTCCCCTGGTGATCGATCAGCCCATGAACGGCCAGACGTTCCGCGCCTGGCTCGAGCAGTTCCTCGTGCCCACTTTGCATCCCGGCGACATGGTGGGCATGGATAATCTGCCCGCCCACAAAGTCGATGGCGTGCGCGCCATCATCGAAGCCGCCGGCGCCGAGTTGCACTACCTGCCGCCCTACTCGCCCGACTTCAATCCGATCGAGCAGGCCTTCGCAAAGCTCAAAGCTCATCTGCGAAAGGCGGAAGAACGCTCGATCCCCGCTCTATGGAACAGGATTGGAGAAACCCTCGACACGTTCTCTCCAACCGAATGCCAAAACTTCTTCAGCCATGCCGGCTACGCGTAATCTCAATATGAAAACGCTCTAAGTTTATTTTGGCAGGTCCCCGAGGGTCTTGGGCCAAGGCCGGTGATGACCGCTCGCGATCGCAAAGTGCTAGGGAAGGGCCACGCGTACCCAAAGTTGCCCGTCGGACATGTGTTGCCGGCTTGCCACCAGCCCCCGTTGCGCTCGCACAAGCTCTGGACAGTTTCGAAGCGGTCGTAGGCCATCCCGGTGCGCGTGCTGACATGATCGCCTTCC
>JBOHTW010000205.1:0-10833 GCA_050733835.1 Vulcanimicrobiaceae bacterium
CCGCGGTCTCGGCCCGCACCGCTACGAGTTCGCCGCCGGTCTGAAACACCCGGACGAACGGCGCCGCACCGCTCGCCTGAATGACCGCGATTCGCGGCAGCCGGTCGATCAACCCAAGGGCAAGCGCTTCGCGAAATCCCTTTCCAAACGCGCTGGCGTTGCCGAGATTTCCACCCGGCAAGACGAGCCAATCCGGCGCGCGCCAATCGCGCAGTTCGAGCAGCGCGAACGCTGCGCACTTCTGGCCCTCGATGCGATACGGATTGATGCTATTGACGATCGCGACCCGCGCGGGGTCGAACGTCCGCACGATCTCGAGCGCGCGGTCGAAGTCGCCGGCGATCGCGGCGACCGTCGGCCCGTAGTCGAGCGTTTGGGCGAGCTTCGATTCGCTGACGCCGGTGTTGGGCACCAGCACGATCGCGGCCATTCCCGCGCGGGCGGCATAGGCGGCCATCGAGGCCGAGGTGTTTCCCGTGCTCGCGCAGATTGCGACCCGCGCCCCGTGCGCCTTGGCTTGTGAGATCGCGACCGTCATGCCGGCATCCTTGAACGATGCCGTCGGATTCATCCCGAGGTGCAGCGCCGCCACCGCATCGAGTTCGGCGAACACCGCCGCCCGCGGGGAATCGTAGATCGGCGGATCGTTTTCGCGCAGGGTGACGACGCGGTCGGCCGCGATCGGCGGCAGCAGTTCGCGAAACCGCCAGACCCCACTGCGGTCGAGCGGATCGTTGGACGAACGACGCGCCGCAAACGCCGCCCGCAGCGCCGCGGCGTTCGGCCCGTCGGCGAGTTCAAACGAAGCGAGGCCGCCGCAGGCGGGGCAAGCGAGTGCGCCGTCGCCCAGCGGCGCGGCGCACTCGCTACAGACCAGTCGCATCGGCTACGGCACGCGCGTGATCGCGCCGTCGGCGGCCGACGAGACGAGCGCAGCATACTTCGCAAAGACCCCGCTGGTATAGCGCGGCGCGGGCGGCTTCCAACCGCGCAAGCGGTCCGCCAATTCGGCGGCCGGGATATCTAAGTCGACTCGGCCCTGCTCCGTATCGATGACGATCGAGTCGCCGTCGCGAGCGGCGGCCAGCGGGCCGCCGACGGCTGCCTCCGGCGCCACGTGGCCGATCATCAAACCGCGGGTTCCACCGCTAAACCGCCCATCGGTGACCAGCGCGACCGTCTCGCCGAGCCCCGCCCCGACGATCGCGCCGGTGATGCCGAGCATCTCGCGCATTCCCGGGCCGCCTTTGGGACCTTCGTAGCGAATGACGACGACGTCGCCGGCACCGATCTTACCGGACTGAATCGCCGCCATCGCATCTTCTTCACGCTCGTAAACGCGCGCGGGGCCGCGATGGTAGGGTCGCTCGTGACCGGCCATCTTCACGACGGCGCCGTCGGGCGCAAGCGATCCGCGCAAGATGACGAACCCGCCGGTCGATTTGAACGGTTGGGCGACGCTTGAGATCACGACCTGACCGGGCGTCTCGACCGCGGTCGCCGCTTCTTCGCCCAGGGTCCGCCCGCGAACGGTCGTTGCTCCGGCGTGAACGAGTTGCGACTCGGCCATCCGCTTGGCGATCAATTGGATCCCACCGGCCCGGTCGACGTCGACGGCCACGTACTGTCCACCCGGCCGCAGATCGGCGATGATCGGCGTCTTGCGGCTGATCCGTTCGAAGTCGTCGAGCGTCAGCGGTACATCGGCCTCGCGCGCCAGCGCCAACAGGTGGAGAACGCTGTTGGTCGAGCCGCCGGTCCCGGTCGCCGCCGCGATCGCATTCTCGAACGCCTCGCGCGTGAGGATGTCGCGCGGACGCAGCCCGCGGCGCAGCACGTCCATCACGAGCTTGCCGGCTTCGTAGCCGACGACGTCCTTGCGCGGGTCGGTCGCCGGGACACCGTTGAAACCGACCGGCGAGAGCCCGATGAACTCCATCACGGTCGACATCGTGTTCGCGGTGTACTGACCGCCGCAGGCGCCGGCTCCCGGACACGCCTGATCTTCGATCGCCTTGAGTTCACCGTCGGAGATCTTACCGGCTGCGTGCGCGCCGATCGCCTCGTAGACGTCGACGATCGTCAGATCGCGGCCGTTCAACTTCCCCGGCCCGATCGAGCCGCCGTACAGCAAGACCGCCGGGACGTTGAGGCGCACGAGTCCCATCGCCGCGCCGGGCACCGTCTTATCGCACGCGACCAGCGCGACGATCGCATCGAACATGTAGCCACGACCCATCAGTTCGATCGAGTCGGCGATCACTTCGCGGCTGACCAACGACGCTTTCATCCCCTCGGTGCCCATCGATATCCCGTCGGAGATCGCGATCGTGTTGAACTCCATCGGCGTTCCGCCGGCTTCGCGCACGCCGCGCTTGACGTGTTCGGCCAGTTTGCGTAGGTTGAAGTTGCAAGGCATCGTCTCGGTCCACGTATTGGCGATGCCGATCAGGGGTTTGGCGAGATCCTCGTCGGTGAACCCGATCGCTTTGAACATCGCGCGCGCGCCGGCGCGGTCGCGGCCATTCACCAAGACCGAGGAGTTCCGTTTCATGTCGTAGCTCACGCCGCGACCTTCCGCGCGCTGCGGCCAGGCTCCCTGCCGGCCGCCGAAAACTAGCGAATCAGCGCCCGAACGCCGCCGATTCGCGCGTACCATCGAACGATCAGCGCGTACCGCACGCATTCGAAATAGACGAAGACGAGCAATAGGACGGGCGCCGTGATGACCAGCGAGTGCGGCTGCACGACTTCGAGCACAAATAGCGCGAAGAGCGCGATGACGAACGGCACGACGACGATCGCCAGCGATGCGACGATCACACCGAACGTCGTCGCGAAATGCGTGCGCGTCAACACATACGATCGTCGAACGGCGTCGGTAAGGATAGCGAAGAACGGCCGGCGCGGTTCGGCGGCGTCGCTCAACAGCACGCCCAACAGCGTCTGCGAAAGGAGCACTCCGAGCGCAACTCCGGGCAGAATGAGCGCGAGATAACCGAGTTCAGTGACCAAGCCAAGGCCGATCAGGGTCGCCAGCATCAGCGCCGTTCGGCGCGGAGTCATCGTGAACATCGGGTCGAGCCGCCGCACGGCGGACGGCAGGACGAAAAAAATTGCGACCAACGCGCAGATCATGACGAGCCGAAAGGCGAGACTGTCGGCGAATTGCCGCGGATTCGGCGTTCCGAGTTGGCCGGCGAACGCGCAGACTGCCGCCAATGTCGCGTAGACCGCCCAGCGCTCGCGCATCAGCTCCAGCCCCTCGCCGATCAGCGAGCCCGGCAGCGGCTCGCCGGACGACCGGCCGACGACCCCAAGTCCGATTGCCATCTCCGCCTCCGTGATTTCGCGACCATGCCCAATGGGCGGCGATGCTCAGGCATCCCCACCTACGATCGGTATCGGTTCGCGGCCGGAGAAGTTTAGTTAGGTAAACCGTTCAGTCGTCGAGTTCGGCGAACAGCTCGTCCAGGTCGAGCGCGAAACCGGGCAGCGCGGGATGTTCGAGCCGGTCGCCGGCCCGCAGAATGCGCATCGCGTCCGCGTCGTGCAGGACGACGGTCCGCTCGTACGGGTCGACGATGACGACCAAGCCGGTTCCGGCACGCAAGTAGACGTCGACTTTATGATTCACGATGATATGGCGGTCCGACTTCGAGCGAATCTCGAAGACGGCGTCGGGAACGACGTGGGGTTCTTCGGCGGCCTCACGCGACTCCCGGGCGAGCCGCTCGTAGGCGACGTACATCAGGTCGGGGACGAGATAACGTTCGGATTCACCCGGTGGGGCAACCCAAACCCGCCACTCCGGTCCGACGCGCCCGCGGCCCTTAGCCCAGCGGGAAACGGCGGTGCCGAGTTCGCGCTGCATGACCGAATGCGCGTACCGCGGGCTCACCTTTTGCACCGGACCGCCCAGGAGCCACTCGGTGGCCGGCTTGGTCTCGTAGACGACGACCGGGTTCGCCTCAAGCTGCATGCGTATCGCTCGCTTTCCACGCCACTATATCACGCCGCAGGCACCGCTCGCCAAGCCCGGAAATAGGCCGGCGTGATCGAGCAGCGAATCGATGCGGCCCGCGTCGGCGAGTTGCGCGCCATCGTCGGTGAAGCCCACGTTCTGACCAGCGACGAGGACCTGCTCGCGTACGCTTACGACGGCACCTGGTACGAGCAGCGGCCGCTGGTCGTCGTGTTGCCGGCCGACACCGCGCAAGTCGCCGCGATCCATCGGTTCGCGTCGCGCGAGCGGATCGCGATCACGCCGCGGGCGATGGGCAGCGGGCTTTCGGGCGGCGCCGTGGCGCTCGCCGGCAGCCTCGTGCTCAACATCATGCGGCTGAACCGGATTCTCGAGATCGATGCGGTCAATCAAGTCGCGGTCGTGCAGCCCGGCGTCATCACCGCCGACCTGCAGCGCGCAGTCGAAGCACAGGGTCTGTTCTATCCACCCGACCCGTCGAGCCTTCGTCAGTCGGCGCTCGGCGGCAACGTCGCCGAGAACGCCGGCGGTGCGCGGTGCCTGAAATACGGCGTGACGCGCGACTACGTCGCCGCCCTTGAAGTCGTCTTGCCGGCCGGCGAGATCATTCGCACCGGCGGAAAGATGGTCAAGAACGTCACCGGCTACGACCTGCGCGGCCTGTTCACCGGCGCCGAAGGCACCCTCGGCACGATCACCGAGATCACGTTGCGGCTGTTGCACAAGCCACAGTTCAGTTTGACGGCGACGGCGGCGTTCGATCGAATCGACGATGCGGCGCAATGCGTCACGACGATCATGGCGAGCGGCATCCTTCCGACGTCGATCGAACTGCTCGACCGCACGACGCTCGCGTGCGTCGAAGCGTTCCGGCCGTCAGGCCTGCCGACCGACTGTGACGCGCTGCTGCTGTTCGCGTGCGATGGGAACGACGAGCGGGTCGTCCGCGCCGACCTCGCTGCGATCGGAAAACTCGCCGCGGCCGGCGGCGCGCGCGCGGTGCGGGTCGCCCGCGATGCCGTCGAGAGCGCGAACCTGTGGGACGCCCGCCGCGGTATTTCGCCGGCGCTTGCGCGACGGCGCCCGCACAAGCTCGGCGAAGACATCTCGATCCCGCGATCGGCCCTGGTCGAGATGATTCGGCGCTTGCGCAGCATCGCCGAACGGCACGATTTGTTGATTCCGGTCTTCGGCCACGTCGGCGACGGCAATCTGCATCCGAACATCTTGTGCGACCGCACCGATACCGCCGAGATGCTGCGCGTCCGCGCCGCCGCCCGCGAAATCTTCGAGGCGGCGGTTGAGCTGGGCGGTACGCTCTCGGGCGAGCACGGCATCGGCCTGCTCAAAAAGCAATTCATCGAGTTGGATTTGGGCGTCGAGACGCTCACACTGCTCCGTCGGATTAAAGCGGCTGTCGACCCGCTTGGAATCATGAACCCCGGCAAGATCTTCCCCGAACCGGGCGGACCAGATGCGTTCTCTCTCTAAAGCCGCTTGGGTGAGCGCCGTGACAACTGAACCGGTCGAACCCGGCGGTCCCGCCATCCACGGATTTACCGGCTCGGATATTCCACCGGATAGCGTTTACAATCAGTGCGTACGCTGCGGGTTATGCCTGCCAACTTGCCCGACGTATCTCGAAACTTTGGTGGAGACATCGAGCCCGCGCGGCCGGATCGCGCTGATCCGCGCGGTCGACGAAGGCCGGCTCGACCTCACGAGCCCGGGTTTCGTGCACCAGATGTCCGAGTGTTTGGACTGCCGCGCCTGCGAAGCGGTCTGCCCGTCGGGCGTCGCGTACGGACAACTGCTCGAACCGGCGCGCACGCAAGTCGAGCGCGCGACCGCGGCCGATCAGCCGGCGGCGCGAAAATTCATGCGCTGGTTGACAATCGACCGGCTCTTCGGAGACTTGCGCTTGATGCGAATGGCCGCACTCGTCTTGCGCATCTACCAACGGACGGGTCTTGCACGCCTGGTGCGCGGGAGCGGCCTCCTGCAGCGGCTCGGTTTAGCCGAGTTAGAAGCGCAAGCGCCGCGGATTTCCGACCGCTTCTTCGTCCCGCGCGACCAGCGCTGGGCGGCTCACGGTGCCCGCAAGTCGGTTGCGTTCATCCATGCAGGCTGCGTGATGCAGGTTGCGTTCGCCGAAGTCGATGAGGCGACCGTTCGGGTTTTGCAGCGCAGCGGCTGCGACGTCGTCGCGCCGGCGGCTCAAGGCTGTTGCGGGGCGATCGCCATTCACGCCGGGGACCTCGACCGGGGCCGCAAACTCGCCGTACGCAACATCGCTGCGTTCGAGCGGTCGGGCGCCGATTTCTACGTCGTCAACGCGGCGGGCTGCGGGTCCTCGCTCAAAGAATACGGCCATCTGTTCCACGGCGACCCAGCCTGGGCCGAACGCGCGGCCGCATTTTCGGCGAAGGTTCGCGACGTCACCGAGTTTCTCGACGAGATCGGCCTCGGTAGTGGCCTGGGTCGCATCGATGCGACCGTGACGTATCAAGAGCCGTGCCACTTGGTCCACGCGCAGCGGATTGCGGCCGCACCGCGCCGCTTGCTGGCGCAGATTCCCGGGCTCGTGCTGCGCGAGATGAACGAGAGTTCGCTCTGTTGCGGCAGCGCCGGCGTCTACAACGTCACCCAACCGGCGATGGCGATGCGGCTGCAAGCGCGCAAGGTCGAAAACATCCTCGCGGTCGATCCGGGCATCGTCGCGACCGCAAACCCCGGCTGCCAACTTCAAGTGCGTGCCGGGCTAACGAAGGCCGGCAAGCCGATCCCGGTGCGCCACATCGTGGAGTTACTCGACGCCTCGTACGCTGCCGGTGAGGCGATGCGGGTAACCTAAGCCGCGCGGCGCTTAGCCTCGATAGACGCCTTCGAAGAGCGCGGCGAGTTCGAGTTCGAAGCCCGGTACCGCGGGATGGCGGAACGTGTTAGATTCCGCGAAAACCTGTGGGGAGCCGCCGTCGTGCGCCGTCACCGTTCGTCGGGTCGGGTCGCAGACGATCACCAGCCGCGTTCCGCCGCGGAGGTACGTTGCCGTCTTCCAGCACACGTCGATCGGCCGATCGCTCGGCGAGAGAACTTCGACGGCGATCTCCGGCGCGATCGGCGGCTCTTCAGCCGCTTGCGGCGACAGGGCGTCGAGCGTCGCGCGCGCCAGATACCCGACGTCGGGAACCAGCGAACTGAAGCTCGCGTCGGGCGGCGCGAACGAGAAGCGCCACTCCGGAAGGGCCTCGCCCCGATCGCCCGCCCACGCCGCGAGCGCGGTCATCCATCGGCCCTGCAACTGCGCGTGCGCCCGCTTTGGGCTCACTTTCTGAAGCAGCTGGCCCCGGACAAACTCGGTCGCGGGTTTGGTTTCTGGGACGTCGATCCAAGCAACGTGTGCCATATGCTATTCTCCATGCCCATGATTCACGACGCCGCCGGCCGGCGTCAAGGGCGTTCGCTGGGGCGGATGGATTCGAACCACCGAATGGAGGATTCAAAGTCCCCTGCCTTACCACTTGGCTACGCCCCACCGTTCGCGCGCTCGCGCCCGCTAGGCTTCGAATGCTACCGGTGCGGCGCCTCCGACGGCAACCCGTGGCCCGTCACGGCTACTTCGCTAAGAACCGCTTGGCGCCGAGGTAGCGCGTCGCCCAGTAGGATTGATCGAGGCGGCTGATCGAGACACCGCGGCTGGAACTCGAGACGAACTTACCGTTTCCGATGTAGATCCCGACGTGCGACGGACCGGCCGTGTAGGTTTGGAAGAACACGAGGTCGCCGACTTCCATGTGCCCGTGAATCGGTTTGCCCGCGTAATACTGCGCGTCGGCGGTCCGCGGCAAATGGATGCCGATCATCGCGAAGACGTGCTGGACGTAGCCCGAACAATCGAATCCCGCGGTCGTCGTCCCGCCGAAAACGTACGGCGTGCCGAGGAATCGCAGCGCGTCGTGAGCGACGCGGCCCGCGAGCGACGAGGTTCGGGCGGCCAAATCGCCGGCGAACCGGCGAACCGCGGCGGCGCTCTCCGCCGGGCTCGCGCTCCACATCGCAAGGTCGGCGAGTCCCGACGGGTTGCTCTCAATCTTCGGGGCGGCGTCGTCGACCTTAGCGGCCGCTTCGACGATCTGCGGTTCGGTCGACTCGGCGCGCGGCGGCGCGACCCGAACGGTCGACGGCGGCTCGACGCTCGCCACCGGCGCGGCGGCGGGCCGCGCGATAGCGACGGGCCGCACGGCGGCAACTGCGGGCACGGCGGGCACGGCGGCAGCGGTGATCCGTAAACGCTGGCCGATCGTTAGATGATTGCGATTGTTCCCGCGCAGATCATTCAAGCGGCTGAGGGCCGCGACCGTCGTGTGCGCGCCGCGGGCAATCGAACTCAGGGTTTCGCCGTGCGCGACGACGTGGGTCCGCGCTTGGGCAATGCCGAGCGACGCCATCGTTAAGACGAAGGTGGCGACGGCGGCCGCGGTAGGTCGGCGCAAGGGCTCCTCTTTCCACACCTACGGGGTTAGTTGACGGGTTCGGACGGAAAGATCGCCCTAGCGCCGACCGGCGCATTCACCCCACCAGATCGTCCCCCGCTCCGAGCGCTGCTCGGACTCAGTGAAGCATTCGGGTGCAAAACTGGACCACGGCCTCGATGAGCGGGGAGTTCAAAAGCCCCGACCCGTCCAGGCCATTGGACTCACGCGAGTCCGGGTCGAAGTTGGCCGCACATGCACGATTCCCTCTGGGGGCCCCGTCACATCGCGGCGCCTTCGATCGCACGAGCGACGCACTGCGCCAGCCGGTCGATCTGCTCGTCGTCCGGGCCTTCGACCATCACTCGCACGAGGGGTTCGGTCCCCGACGGGCGGACGAGGACGCGGCCATGTTCACCCAGTTCGCGCTCGGCGTCGACGATTGCGGCGAACACCGCCGGGTGGTCGGCGAGGCCGTCCTTACGCCGGACGCGGACGTTGAGCAAGCGCTGCGGGTAGACGACGAAATCGGCGGCCAGGTCCGCCAGCCGCGCGCCGGTTCGTGCGAGCGTCGACAACAGCGAGACGGCCGTCATCGGACCATCGCCGGTCGTATTGCGCGTCAAGTCGATGATGTGTCCCGATTGCTCGCCGCCGAAACTGTACCCGCCCGCCCGCATCGCTTCGAGGACGTATCGGTCGCCGACGGCGACGCGAACGAACCCGATGCCGCGGCGCGCAAGGCCCTCGACCAGGCCAAGGTTGCTCATGACCGTACCGACGACGGTGCCGCCGGCCAGGCGACCCTCGGCGTGCAGTTCGCGCCCTAAAATCAACATGACGTTGTCGCCGCTGAGCGCGTTCCCGCGCTCGTCGACGAACAGCGCCCGGTCGGCGTCGCCGTCGAATGCAACGCCGACGACCTGCGCTGCCGGTTCGGCCGCGCTGAGCGCGCTAACCCGCGCGGCTAGCGCGCGCAGATCGGTTGTGCCGCAGTTGACATTGATCCGTGCGCCGTCGGGTTCATCGTGCAATGCGACGACGCGCGCACCCAAGCGCTCGAGCACGCGCGGAGCGACCCGGTAGGCCGCGCCGTACGCCGCGTCGACGACGACGGTCAAGCCGGACAAGTCGCCGCCGGCCTCGATCAAGCGGGTCGCATACCGATCGACCAACCCGACCGCCGACCGGATCGAGCCGACGTCCGCGTGCGTTGGCCGCTCGGTCAAATCGTCGTCGAGCAGCGCTTCGATCTCGCGCTCCACATCGTCGGCCAACTTGAAGCCGTCGGGGCCGAAAAACTTAATGCCGTTATCTTCGATCGGATTGTGCGATGCGCTGATCATGACGCCGGCCGCCGCATCGATTGCGGTGACGATGCAGGCGACGCCGGGCGTCGGCACGATTCCGATGGTCAGCACCCCGCGGCCGGCCGATGCGACTCCCGCGACGACCGCGGCCTCCAACATCGGGCTCGACAGCCGCGTATCGCGGCCGACGACAATCGGCAGCGCCGGATCGATGTCGCGCGCGATCACCTGCGCGCCCGCGCGGGAAACCCGTAGCGCGAGCTCCGGCGTGAGGTCGGCGTTTGCGACCCCCCGTACGCCGTCGGTGCCGAACAGACGAGCCATCAGTGCCCTTTCACGCTGAAGCGAACCCGAACGCGCACGAGGTTTGGCAGCGGCGTAACGCTGCGGACCTCGGAGCCGGCGGCATCGACGGCGACCGGCCGAACCATCGCGTCGAACTCCTCGGCACCCGAAGGTATCGGCACATCGACTCGAATGCCGGCGATCTGGGCGAACGTATTCGACGGGGCGCGCAGCGTCACGCCGGCCGGCGAGACCGTCGCTTCGCCGACGATCAGGCCGGCGCGGTTGGCGCCGACGTAGTGCGGCTCGACCGGCAACCGGCGCTCCTCGATCCGGTCGACCTCGACGGCGACGTAGGCGGGCGACAGCGACGTGATCTCGAGTTTCGGCGCAACGACCGTGACCGGGACGTCGTAGGCGCCGGGCACGCGCCCGCCCAGTTCGATGACCGCCCGAACTTCGCCGGGTTTGATCGAGCCCAGGCGGCTGCGCGGAACGCGGAGGGTGACCAGCACCTGTTTCTCGCCGACGCGGGCGAGCTCGTCGGCGGGCAGCCCGACGACGTCGATCGGTACGCTCAGCCGCTGGTCGAACTGCGCGGCCACGATCGGATTTGCGTTGAACCGGAGGTAGAGCCACGCCAGGACGGCGAGCCCGCTCGATACGATCTTCAGTCCTAAATTATTTTGGATGCGCTCAAGCATGGGGCGCGGCGACCTCGGCCGGTTCGCCGACCGTGGCCCGCGCTGGCCGGCGGGCCCGCGCGGGCCGGCAACAGGCC
>JBOHTW010000206.1:0-4672 GCA_050733835.1 Vulcanimicrobiaceae bacterium
GACTTCGCGCGGCCCTGGGTCATTAGAAAGCGTGCGCGCGATGGTCTACGTGCTCGGCTGCGCCGATGGTTCGCTCTACACGGGTTGGACGACCGATCTCGGCGTGCGGCTGGCGGCGCACCGCCGAGGTGAAGGGTCGCGCTACGTGCGCGCGCACGCGCCGTTTGCGCTGCGAGCATGGTGGGAGGTCGAGGATCGCAGCGTTGCACTACGCGAAGAGGCGCGCTTCAAGCGATTGACGCGCGCGCAGAAACTCGCTGCGCTCGCGAGCGGACAGGTGTTCCGGCGCCGGCTGCGCAACGCCCCGGTCGTGGACGCGCCCGGCGTTCACCGACGTCGCGGCCGTGGTGCCGCAGGAGAGCCGATGACGACCAACTCGCCGCCGACCGGCACCGAACTCGATCAACTCGCCGACGAAGCCGGCCGCGTTCAAGCGCGCATTCACACAACGAAGGGCGATATCGTCTTTCATTTCTATCCGACCGATGCGCGTCAGCACAGCGCGGCATTCATCAAGCTTGCGCGCGCTGGTTTTTACGACGGCTTGAAGTTTCACCGCGTCGAACCGGGCTTCGTGATTCAGGGCGGCTGCCCGCAGGGCACCGGTACCGGCGGCCCGGGTTACCAACTCGCCGCCGAGTTCAACGATTGGCCGCACGTCAAAGGCACCGTCGCGATGGCGCGGTCGGCGAATCCCAACTCGGCGGGTTCGCAGTTCTACATTTGCCTCGGCGACGCGAAGTTTCTCGACAAACAGTATACGGTCTTCGGTCAGACCAGCGCGGGCCAAGACGTCGTCGATGCGATCCGCGTCGGCGACGTCATGGAAAAGGTAACGATCGAACCGTTGGCGTGAAGCTTACGAGGCCGGCCGCCGCGCTCTGAGTTCATCGAAGAACTGCACGTATTCGCGTGCGATGACCGGCCACGCAAAGGCGGTCTCGGCGCGGCGCCGGCCGCGCTGGGCGAGCCGTTCGCGAACGGCCGGATCGCGCAGAAGGCGGTCGAGTGTGGTGGCCCAGCCGGCGTCGTCGTGCTCGTCGACGATCAGCCCGGCGTCGGCCAGCACGTGCGGAATCTCGCCGCTGGAACTGCCGATGACCGGCACGCCGCACGCGAATGCCTCGATCAGCATCCGGCCGAATTGCTCGCGCCAGCGGCCAGTGGTCTGGCTCGGTGCGCACATGACGTCCATCGCGTTGAGAAAGTGCGGCACGCGGTCGTGACCGACTGCGGTCAGAATGCGGACGCGGTCGCCGAACGGCGCGGCCCAGGCGCGCAGCCGCCGCTCCTCGGGGCCGGTACCGATGAACAGCGCGCGCCACGGCGAGTCGACGCGGTCGAGTGTTCGCAAGAGCAACGGCAGCCCTTTGGCTTCGGTCAACCGTCCGAGAAACCCGACGACGGGCGGCCCGTCCGGCGCCCACGACAGCTCGCGCATCGCCGCGCTTCGCGTTTGCGAATCGGGGCGAAACGCGTCGGTGTCGACGCCGAAGGCGATCCGGCGGTGCGCGCGCAGCGCGTACCCCGGCCGGCCGATGAGCGTCTGCTCGACCGTCGCCGCCGGCGCGACCCAGCCGGCGGCGCTACGAACGACGAACCGCTCGATCCAGTTGAACGGCGGCGGATACCGTTTGTCGATATTTTGAAAGCTGGAGAAGACCAGCGACGTCGATTTCGGCGTCAACATCGCGATCTGCGCACCGGCGAAGACGAACGGTTCCTGCCACAGGTGAATCACGTCCCACGGTCGCTGTAAGAGCCGGCGCAGACCGCGCCCAAACAGCGCGACGTGGACGCGCTGCGTGAGATGCATCGGTAGGCCGACGAGTTCGGAACGCTCGCCCGGCAGCGCTTCGAGCCGGACCGGCCGAAGATCGCCGAATCGCTGGCTACCCCGGTAGTACAGCGGCGCGGCAACCGTCACGTCCCAGGTTCCGTTCGCGGCCAACGCGATCTCGTGCGGCAGCCGCCGGTACGAAGCGACCCCGTACGTATGGCCGATCGCAAGCAATCGGCGGGGCCGGGTTTGGCTCGGGGCGCTTGCAACCACTAGTTCGAGGAGCCAACGGGATTGCGCGCGAGGCCCGGCCATTCGAGGACCGTCGCAACCATCGCCGCGCGATTGCGCGCGCCGGTCTTGCTCAACAACTTTTTGAAGTAGCCTTGCACCGTCGTTTCGGCGATGCTCAACCGCGCGGCGATTTCGGTGGCCGGCGCGCCCTCGAGGATGAGCCAGAGCACCTCTTGTTCGCGTTGCGTCAGTGCGAATCGCCGCCGCGCACGCGAGAGGTGGCGATTCGCACCGGCCGGCTCGAACAACATCGCGAGCAGACATGCGCCGACACCGGCCATCAGCATCAGGCGCATCGTCCCGAACTGCGGAACCGCAATCGGGTCGCGTACAACAACGGCTGCGCCGTCGAGCCATTCCCCCGCGACGTCGCGAACGATCGCTTCGATTGCAGGCAGAAGCCGCTTGTCGGCATCCACCGGCGGGCGATCGAACGCCGCAAACGCGGCTTCGCGTTCCGACGGTTCGAAGACGACGCACAGATCGCGGTCGACGATTACTAGTGCGGAGTCGGTCTCAAGCTGATAGCGGGGAGGGTCTACGCCCGAAATCACCGCCGTACGATCCTGTTCCATGCATCGTGCTATCGGCGCTTGTGTGAGAAGAAAAGCTCGCGAGAAAATCCGGGAGTCCGCGCTTGCTTTCCCCTTTTGTCTTGGGCCCACCTTAGCATGAAGCGTCCAACTCGTCAAACTTTTTTTGAACAGAAATAGTCAGCGCCCGCTCACTTGCTCTCGCAAAAAGAAACCTTAAGGACCGGAGCATTGTCCAACGCGAGCGCAACCGCGATCAACAAAAGTATAACCTATCGCGATATACCCAATTTGGGGCATTGCCCGGCGTGTTTGCGGCATCTATAACGTCGGTGTGGACGCACGGAAATCGTCGCCGGCACGGACCATGTCGCGTGCACTACTTGTAATCGCGCTCGCGGCGTGGGGTCTATTTGTGGCGGCGTCGGTTAGGCCCCAAGCAGTTGGCGCGGCGGATTCGACGGTGCATGTCGGCGACACGATCGCCGTGCGGGTGCTCAATCATCCGGATATCTCCGCGCCGCAGACCCTGGTCGATGCGCAAGGGAATATCGTCGTCCCGCTCGCCGGCAGCCTGCACGTCGCCGGCATGACCTTGACGGCAATCGGCACGGCGATTCAGACCGCGCTCGCGACCTATATCAAGTTTCCGGCAGTCGATGTCCTGATGGAAAAGCCGGGCACGGCGATCTTCGTTGCCGGCGGCCCCGGCGGCACGCTCAAGTTCGTCGAGGGCGAGACGCTGTCGTCGGCGCTCGCCGACCTGCCGAAAGTCGACGGCGTCGACGTCGTTCGGTCGCGCGTGGACCTCCGCCGAGTGAACCTGATTCGCGACGGCGCGACTCTTGGGACCTACGACATCGTCGCGCTTTCGGCGCACGGGCAGCCCGGGCCGGCGCTCGTTCCCGGCGACACGATCGTGTTGTCGAATAAGCCGATATCGGTCCACGTGCGCGGCGACGTGGTCGAACCGGGGACGGTGTTCTTGAGCGCCCAAGAGGTGCTCGCCGATGCGATCGCTCAATCGGGCGGGCTCAAGCCGTCGGCGGCAACCGCGGGGGTCGAACTGCGGCGCGGCGGCACGAGCACGACGCTCGCTCTCGGCAGCCCGACGTTTCAGCAGCCGGCGCAAGATGGCGACGAGATCGTCGTTCCGGTCGCGCCGCGCGTCAACGTCGTCGGCATGGTCGGCGCCCCGGGCGAGAAGACGCTGCGCAGCGATTCTTCGTTGCTGAGCGCCTTGTACATTGCCGGCGGCCCGCAGAAGTATGCCAACATCAAGGATGTGTCGGTCGTCCATCAGGGCGTCGAGCATTCGTACGACGTAACGGCGCTGACCCACGGTGACACCACGCAGAACCCGAAGCTCGCCGACGGCGACGTCGTCTTCGTGCCCGAGGGACACAAAGTCGACTACCAATCGATCTTCCAAACGATCGTTCAGAGTCTGTTTTTCATCCGGTTTTAGCGAGCAATCAGTCATGGAAGAAGTCAAGGTTGGTCCCGGAGTCGTCGTTTATCGCGAAAATCCACGCGGGCGGCGGATGCGGCGGGCGATCGATGTGACGGTTGCCGGCGCGCTGGCGCTGTTCGCGCTGCCGGTGGTTCTATTCGCTTGTCTAGCGATTTTCATCGAGGACGGTCGCCCGCTGTTCTTTCGACAGCGGCGAATCGGTCGATTCGAGCGGCCGTTTGCGATCGTCAAGCTGCGCACGATGCGCCGGGCAGACTGTGTCGACCGTCTCTCGCCGACGAGCCCCGGCGAGCCGCGCATTACCCGCGTCGGGCGGATTTTGCGGCGGTTTTCGATCGACGAGTTGCCGCAACTCGTCAACGTTCTGCGCGGCGAGATGAGCCTCGTCGGCCCGCGGCCGGAGATGCCGTTCGTCGTCGCCGGCTACGTCCCGTGGCAACACCTGCGGCACCTGATCACGCCGGGCGTAACGTGCATTTGGCAGACGACCGATCGATCGACCCTCCCGCTCCACCGGCCCGAAGCGACGATGCTGGACATCGCGTACATCCGGGCCGCATCGCCGCTGCTTGACGGCGCCCTGCTGATCCG
>JBOHTW010000207.1:0-12513 GCA_050733835.1 Vulcanimicrobiaceae bacterium
GCTTTGAGATCGTCCCAAACGAACCGTTTTACCGCGGTCAACTCGCCCCCGGTCTGTCGAAGGATGTAAGCCGGATGGAAGCTCGCGATCAGGGGCGTGGCGTTTGGCCCGACGAACCATTGACCGCGCTGCCGCGTGATCGAGAACGCCGCCCCGAGAAACGACTTGGCCGACGGCGCGCCGAGACAGAGGATGACGCGCGGCGCGATGATTGCGATCTGCTCGTCGAGATACGGCCGGCAGTTCGCCATCTCGGTTGGATCGGGCGCGCGGTTGCGAAGCCGACCGCCATCGTCGAGCGTCGGCCGGCATTTTACGGTGTTGCAGATGAATACGGCTGCGCGCGGCAGATCGATCGCCAACAACATTTTGTCGAGCAACTCGCCCGCGCGCCCGACGAACGGTCGCCCGAGCCGGTCTTCGGTTTCACCGGGGCCTTCGCCGATCACCATTAGTTCGGCACACGGGTCGCCTTCGCCGTAGACGCTATGCGCGCGGCTCGAACCGATTGCACACCTACGGCACCGGTCGACCGCCGCGGCGGCGTTGGCGAGCAGTTGCTCGCGGCGCGCTCGCTCGGCGACGCTCATGCGGGCGTTTCCTCGCGCTCGACGACGACCGCCTGGCCGACCGCGCGAACCTGCATGACGCCCGGCGCTTCGAGCGCTTCGAACCGGACGCCGACGATCCCATTTGCCCCCAGCCGATCGGCGTCGCCGATCAGCGCCGCCAAGCACTCAGCCCGCGCGCGCTCGGCATCCGTAACGACTTCAGGCGGCGCAAACCCAAGCACCGCAAACATCGTGCGTAGGTTTGCGCGCAGCGCGCTCCGCGGGCGACTCGCTTGCCCGATCGCTTGGCCGAGCCGGCGCACGATCCGATAGCCGGCGAGCGAGTCAAATGTGACCACAAATTCCGGTGCGACCATCGGCTAACGTCCGACAAGCCGGCGAACCGCGACGACCACCAGCGCGAACGCGCCGAGGTACAGCGCGAACCGCCCGACCAACGCCGCGACGAGCGAGCCATACCACAGCCGCCCGTGGTGTTTGATCCAATAGGCGCGTCGCGACCGTTGCTTGCGCTGCTCGACGTTGTATTGCCCGCGCGCGCTCCCCATGCCCTCGTGGACCGCTTCGCTGGTCGGAACGTACCACGTCTCGAAGCCGGCAGCAGCGGCACGCTTTGCAAAGTCAACCTCTTCGTGATAGAGAAAGTAGCGCTCGTCGAACACGCCGATCGCGTCGAACAACGTGCGCCGAATGGTCAACGCGGCGCCAATGGCGATGTCGACGGGCCGCTGCGTCACATGCCCCCACGCGCGCAACTCGGCGCCGTTTGCAAACCGCCGGAAGACCGGCCACTCCCCCCAGGCGCTCGACCGTAAGAACGCACCGGCCCACGTGTCGAACTCGCCGCACGACTCCTGAATCGTGCCGTCGTGATTGTAGATTCGCGAGCCGGCAATTCCGCAACGCGGGTGCCCGTCGAGGAACCCGACGATCGCGGCGAGCGCGCCGTCTTTGAGCTCGGCATCGGGATTGAGCAAGTAGACGTAGGGCGACTGGGTCACCGCAAACGCGCGGTTGCAGGCGGCGCCGAAACCGAGATTCGCACCGTTCGCGAGGATGCGAACCCGGCCGTCGTAGCGCTCGGCGATATACTCGCGGCTCCCATCGGTCGAACCGTTGTCCGACACCACGACGCCGGCGAACGACGGATCGGCGCGCAGCTCGCTCAGGGCAAAGACCGAGTCGAGCGCGCGAGCGATCTTGTCGCGATCGTTCCAGCAGACGACGATGACGTCAACGGCGGCCATCGAGTGCTAATTCAACCGCGGCCGCTGCTGCAGATAGGGCCAGATGAACGTTTCGATCTCGCCTTCCAGAACGGCCGATACATTGCCGGTCTCGACGTTGGTCCGGTGATCCTTGACCAGCGTGTACGGTTGCAGCACGTAGGAGCGAATCTGCGAGCCCCACTCGTTGGCGCGCCGCTCGCCGCGCAACTCGGCGAGTTTCGCATCGCGCTCGTCGGCGCGGCGCCGTACTAATTTCGAGCGTAGGATATTCATCGCAACCTCGCGGTTCTGCGTTTGCGAGCGTTCCTGTTGCGAAGCGACGATGATATTGGTTGGAATGTGAATGATACGGATGGCGGACTCGGTCTTGTTCACATATTGGCCGCCGGCGCCGCCGGATTTGTACGTCTCGATCCGCAGATCTTCGGGTTTGATCTCGAGATCGAGCACCTCGCCCTCGGCAATCTCCGGGATGATGTCGACCGCGGCGAACGAGGTGTGGCGCCGGTGCTGCTGGTCGAACGGCGAGATTCGGACTAGGCGATGCACGCCGCGTTCGCTCTCGAGCATCCCATAGGCGTTACGGCCGCGGACGAAAAACGTGACCGACTTAAGACCGGCTTCTTCGGCCGGCGACTCCTCGGCGAGTTGGGTGGAAAAGTCTTGGCGCTCCGCCCAGCGCACATACATGCGCGCGAGCATCTGCGTCCAATCGGCCGCATCGATCCCGCCGGCCCCGGCGCTGATCGTGACGATCGCCCCATGGCCATCGTACTCGTGGTCGAAGTTCGCACCCATCTCGATATTCGCAACCAGGACGTCGGCCGCTTGCAGCAGACGCTCCGCTTCGTCGTCGGCACCGGGCTCATCGCCGAGCAGATCGAGCGTCTCGCGCGCTTCGGCGAGATGGCGGTCGACCGCGTCCAACTCGCCGACGTCAGCTCGTACGTCGGCGAGTTGTTTCATCGTCGTCTGCGCACCGTTTGGGTCGGCCCACAGATCGGGCGCGTTTGCCCGTTGCTCGAGTTCGGCTAAGGTGCGCCGTTTGCGGTCGTAGTCAAAGCCGCACCTTCAGCGCGTCGAGGCGCTCCTGCAACCGAGCAATCGAAGATAGCTGCGCGCCGCTCATCCGTACGATCCTTACTACGTGGGGACCTTGACGCCATCGGGGCAGAACTTCGCGTGAACGGCATGGGCGACGTAGTAGCCGTGGATGTCGTAGTGCGCAAACGGCATTCCCGGGTGGCCGTGTGCCAGGTACTCGATGTCCACGTGATCGATGCGATATCCCGGCAGGGGCCGCAGGACATCCCGGAAGCTCTTCCCGCTCGCAAAGTCGCTCGGCGTCATCATGATCTCCGTGAAGACCGGCTTGCCTTCATAGCTACCGTAGATCGTCGTTCCGTGGATTCCGACCTTGGGATCCGCCCAGTGGTTGCCCATTCCCGTGACGCATGGGCTGACCATCATGAAGTTCGCGGGGATGCCGGCCGGATGGACCGCGGGTTGCGGCGGTAACGCGGGCATACCGGGTGGGGGCGCCGCTGCGCTCGCATTACACACGGTCGCCAACAGCATCGCCGCGGCGGCAAAAAATATCCGCTGAATCATCGGAGTGAACTCCTTATCCCGCATCGCTAGGGACCGACCCCTTCGACGGCCGCTCGCCGGTTCCGGCCTTGAACACCGGCGCCGTTCAAGCGGCGGCGCCATGACATCGTTTGAATTTTTTTCCGCTACCGCAGGGGCATAGATCGTTCCGGCCGACCTTCTCGGCTGCCCGAACCGGCTTGCGCGGCTCGCCGTCATCGCGGTTGGTATGCAGGGCGCGGGAGTGTTCCGAGCCGGGCGCCGGGCCGAGCAGTTTCTCGGCGACGTTCGCATCCAAGCGCTGCACCGGCTGGGGCACGAGCGCACCATCGGGCAACGGCTCGAACGCGGGCATCGTTGCAACGTCGGTCGGCGCACCGGCGATCGCCGCCGCCTCGCCCGGCGGGGCCGTCTCGACGACGACGCGGAAGACGGCTTTGATCGACTCGTCGGCGATGTTGTTCTTGAGATCCTCGAAGATCTCGTAGGCCTCTTTTTCGTACTCGACGCGCGGGTCTTTCTGTCCGTAACCGCGCAACCCGATCCCGGTCTTCAACGTCTCCATGACGTGCAGATGATCGACCCAGAGCCGGTCGATGATCGGTAGCATGATGTATTGACTCTCGATGACACGCAGCAGCGGCGCGGTGAGCTCGGTCTCTTTCACTTCGTAGGCCGCGATGGCGATTGACTTGAGCTTAGCCTTCATCTCCTCGCGATCGAGCTTCTCGATATCTTCGACCGCGACCGCCGCGCGGACCGGGAAGACCAACTCCAGTTCGTTCAGGATCTCGGTGAGGTCCCATTCGGAGGGATGGACGTTCTCCGGTGCGTTCTGATCAACGGTCGAGTCGACGCGCTCGTCGAGTGTTTGCAGCATAAAGTCGCGGGTTGAAAACTCGCTGCGCAAGATGGCGCGCCGGTCGCGATAGATGATCTCACGCTGCTTGTTCATCACGTCGTCGTACTCGAGGACGTGCTTGCGGATCTCGTAGTTGTGATTTTCGACCCGTTTCTGCGCGCCTTCGACTTGCCGAGTGACCAAGCCCGACTCGATCGGCGTCTCATCGGTGAAGCCAATCCGGTCCATGATCGCGGTCATGCGCTCGCCGCCGAACAATCGCATGAACTCGTCGTCCAGCGCGACGAAAAAGCGGGTCGTGCCGGGGTCGCCCTGACGGCCGGCTCGGCCACGCAACTGGTTGTCGATTCGGCGCGACTCGTGACGCTCGGTGCCGATGATGTGCAGACCACCCGCATCGGCGACCCCATCGCCGAGCTTGATGTCGACGCCGCGGCCGGCCATATTCGTTGCAATCGTCACGACGCCCGTCAAGCCCGCATCTTTGATGATCTCGGCTTCGCGCTCGTGATACTTGGCGTTGAGCACGCTGCAGTCGACGCCGCGGCGCCGGAGGATATCGGCCAACCGTTCGCTCTTGTCGATCGACCGCGTACCGACCAGCACGGGCCGCCCCTTCTCGTGTTGTTCGACGATCTCGTCGACGACCGCCTCGAACTTCGCCTTTTCGGTGCGATAGATGATATCCGAATTGTCGTCGCGCGCAATCGGCTGATTCGTCGGGATAACGACGACGTCGAGGCCGTAGATGTCGCGGAACTCGCGCTCCTCGGTCTTGGCCGTGCCGGTCATGCCGCCGAGTTTCTTGTAGAGGCGAAAGTAATTCTGGAAGGTGATCGTCGCGAGCGTTTGGTCCTCGCTGCGGACGTTGAGGCCTTCCTTGGCTTCGATCGCCTGGTGAATCCCGTCGGAGTAACGCCGGCCGTACATCAGCCGCCCAGTGAACTCGTCGACGATGACGACCTCGCCGTCCTTGACGATGTATTGCTGATCCTTGTGGAACAGGTTCCAGGCCTTGAGGGCGGCATTGAGCTGATGGGCCAGTTCAAGGTTGCGCTGGTCGTACAGATTGCCGATGCCGAGCATCTTCTCGACCTTTGCGACACCCTTCTCGGCAATCGGGGCGGCGTGGGCCTTCTCGTCGACCGTGAAGTCCTCGTCCTTGATCAATCGCGGCACGATCTGGGCGAATTTGCCGTAGAGATCGGTTGCGTCTTGGCCTTGGCCGCTGATGATGAGCGGCGTGCGCGCCTCGTCGATGAGAATCGAGTCGACCTCGTCGACGATCGCGAAGCTCAGCTCGCGCTGCACCATGTCCTCGAGTCGCCACGCCATATTGTCGCGCAAGTAATCGAAGCCGGCTTCGTTATTGGTGACGTAGGTGATGTCGCAATTGTAGGCGGCGCGGCGCTCGGCGCTATCGAGATCGTGCTGAATCACGCCGACGGTGCAGCCTAAGAACCGGTAGAGCGGCCCCATCCACTCGGCGTCGCGTTTGGCGAGGTAGTCGTTGACGGTGACCAGGTGCACGCCCTTGCCCAGCAGTGCATTCGCGTATATGGCGAGGGTCGCGACCAGCGTCTTGCCCTCGCCGGTCTTCATCTCGGCGACTTTGCCTTCGTGAAGCACCTGGCCGCCCATGATCTGGACGTCGAAATGGCGCATGCCGAGCACGCGCTTGCCGCCCTCACGGCCGACCGCGAAGACCTCGGGCAACAACTCCTCGAGAGCCGCGCCGTTAGCGAGCCGTTCTTTGAACTCGGTCGTCTTCGCCGCCAGCGCCGCGTCGTCGAGCGCCGAGATATCGCCCTCGAGCGCATTGACGGCCACGACCGTCCGCCGCAGCCGCGTGATCTCGCGCTCATTGGCGTCGAATAACGTCTTTAGAAAAGCCATCCCAGAGTTGAACCCTTCGACCCGTGAGGAAGTTCCCCGCCCGATCCCGCGCCGGTCATACCGGGTGGCGGCCGAGCACGACCCAGCCGGCGACCGCGACGATGACCGCAAATACGACGAGCCCGGCGACGGTTAGCACGAGCCGGCGGCGGCGAGCCATCGCCAGCCCTGGGCCATCGGTTCGAATGATTTGGCGGCGGCCCGGGCCGCCCGTTTTTGCCATGGTCGCGCCGTCAGATTGCGACGTGGATCGGCCGGTCGATCTCGTCCATCGGCACGCGGGCCATCAGTTCGCGAACGGTGACGAACGTGTACCCGGCCCGGCGGAAGCGGGCGACGACCTGCGGCAGCATCTGGATCGTCGCCATCCGGCCGCTGTGCAGCAGTACGATATCGGGCGCGGTCGCATGCTCGATCACGCGACTGGCGAGCGCCGCCGGTGAAACGGTGCGCCAGTCACCGGGATCTTCGGTCCAAAGGATGACGTCATAGCCAGCGCGTTGGGCAATTTCGATCGTCGCCGCGGTAAACCGGCCGTGCGGCGGGCGCATCTCACGCTGAATCGACGGGTCATCGACGATGCGCTCCAGCGCCTCGGCGCCGAGCGATAGCTCGCGTTCGACGGCCTGCGGGCTCAAGTGATCGAGTTCGGGGTGGGTCAGCGTATGGTTCGCGATCTCGTTGCCATCGCGCTCGATCCGCGTCGTCAGCTCGGGAAACTGCGTCGCATCGCGCCCGATCAGAAAGAAGGTCGCGTGAACGTCCAGCGCGCGGAGCTGGTCGAGCAAGAGCGGCGTCTCGACCGGATAGGGACCGTCGTCGAAAGTTAGCGCGATCAGCCGTGGGCGGCGCACGCCCGGCATGTGTGACTCGAAGATTCGCACGACCCGCTCGCCAAACTTCGGCATGATCGCAGCCTCGGCGTTCATCGTCGGCGTGATGATCGGCATAACTTGAGGTGAGCGAAACGTGTGGACGCCACGCGAGATCGCCGCCGTCGCCACCGCGACGCCGACCATGCCGATCGTCACGAGCGCGCGGGTCACTTCAGCTTCACCGCGGAGGCTTCGCGCTGCGATGGCCGCAGCCAGTCTTTGCCGAGCACCAGAGTTACGTCGCTCGTGGTGGCGGACGCGGACTCGTCGGCAACGATCTTGAGCGCCGGCCGAGAAAGCGCCAGCCGAACGCGATCGCCGGCCAGCGGCTGATTCGTTGAGTGGACGTCGAGTTCGGTCGCCGCGCGGTCGGCCGCATCGGCGTTGCCGACGCTTCCCACGACGAAGCCATCCTTGCGGAGCAGGTTGGCAACGGTGGTAGCAAGCCCGGATTTCGCCGTACCGTTGAGCACGTCGACTCGGATCGTCGACGGCGGGATTTCGGCCAGCGCCGCAACGTCGACCGGAACCGTCCGCGGCACGGCGTCGACGAAGAGTCGCTTGACCAACGCCCGCTTGGCGGTTTCGTCGGGAACCAAGGTGTCGCCGCAACACGCGAGCTGGATGTCGTCGACGTACGGAACCTGGGCCGTCCGCACCGTGTTCGGATCGAGACCCGACATCGCTAGCGCAATGCTCTCCTCTTCGGGAAGCCGGAAGTTGGTTACGACGTTGTCGTTGACGACCTTCAGCAAGTCGCGGATATGGATCAAGTCGTTGACGCGATCGCTTTTGAGCTTGGCAAGCACGATGCGCACGATCTGCTGTTGCCGCTTGATGCGGCACGGATCGCTACAGGCGTCGTGGCGAAACCGGCTATACGAGACGGCCTGCTCGCCGTCCATGTGGTAGAGCTTGCCCCCGATGAAATGGATGTGCAGATGACCCCACGTGTCGTCGTAGTTCATCGTCTCGTCGGCAACGACGTCGATCCCGCCGATCGCGTCGATCACTTGTTTGAGCGCGTTGATGCGGAGAACGACGTAGCGGTCGAACGCCGGAAGCCCGAGGAACGCGGCGACGATCTTTTCGGATTCCTTGACGCCGCCGGTGGCATAGGCCGTATTGATCTTGTCCTCACGACCGCCGGGATAGGTCACGCCCGTATCGCGCGGCACCGACAGAATGCTGACGGAGCCATTGGGCGCGGTCGCCGTCGGGAAATTCAACGAGAGCGCCATGATCGTATCGCTGCGCGCGCCGGTCGAGTAGGCTTCATCTTTATCGTTGTAGTTATAGTCGATCCCAAGCACCAGCACGCGGATTCGATCCTTGTGGAAATAGGTCTGCGGCTCGGGAATGAAGATCGAGCCGACGGCTTGCTGAAGCGACTCGTGCCGGTGGTGGATTCGCACGCTCAAGTAACCGGCGAAGAACGAGACGCCCAACAGCGCGACGATACCGACCAGCAGCCACGGGTTGCGGTAGAACGGCCTCGGAGTCGGCTGCAGCGGCGGCGTTTCGATCATGCCACCGTACCGTAGAAATCAAAACTGGTTGCGCCGTCGAGCCGGACATCGACGAAATCGCCGAGCGCCGCATCGCCCGCGAAGAAGATCGCACCGTCGACCCCGGGTGCCTCGCCCGCGGAGCGACCGGCGAGCACGTTGCTCGAACCGAGCTGCGCTCGCAGCGGATCGCCGGGCCGCAGGCGCCGCCGGCTTTCAACAAGCACGCGAACGGTCGCGCCGACCCGCCGCGAACGGACCCGTTCGGAGACCTGGCGCTGGACTTCGCGCAGTCGCAGCAACCGGCGGCGTTTCTCGCGGTCGGGCACCTGATTCGGCAACGTCGCGCCCGGCGTGCCGTCCTCCCGGCTGTACGCAAAAAACCCGACGCGGTCGAGCTGCGCGCGCTCGAGCCATTCCGCCAGATACGCGACGTGCTCGTCGCGCTCGCCCGGAAAGCCGACGATGAATGTCGAGCGCATCGTGATCCCCGGAACGCGCCGCCGGAACTCGTCGATGATCTCGAGGTAGCGCTCGCCGTTGGATGGCCGCAGCATTGCGCGCAACATCTCGGGATGGGCGTGTTGCAGCGGCATATCCATATACCGGCAGAGTTTCGGCAACCGCGCCATCGCGGCGATCAGTTCCTCGTCGACCGTCGCCGGATAGAGGTAGAGCAACCGAATCCACGCGAGGCCGTTGATCGCGTGGAGCTCGTCGAGCAGGGCTGCGAGCCCGCCGCGCCGCACGCCGCGGTCGCGGCCGAACATCGAGGTATCTTGCGCGATCAAGATCAGTTCGCGAGTTCCCGCGGCAACCAGTGCCCGCGCTTCGCCGACCACCGACTCGACCGACCGGCTGCGGAATGGGCCACGCAGTTGCGGGATGATGCAAAACGTGCACGGATGATCGCAGCCCTCGGCGACCTTGAGATACGCGGTCGCGCGCGGCGTGGTGATCAGGCGCGGCAGAAAATCGTGCTCGGGCTCGGCCGCGAACTCGAGCCGCACCGGCGCCGCGCCGGCTCGCGCATCGCCGATGATCTCGGCGATCGAGGCATAGGCGCCGGTGCCGACGATCCCGTCGATCTCGGGAATCAGACTACGCAGTTGTTCGCCGAACCGCTGCGAGAGGCAGCCGGCGACGATGAGCTGCTGGCCGGGGCGCTTACGGGCGGCATGTTCGAGGATCACTTCGGTCGACTCGGCCTTCGCCGGATCGATGAACGCGCAGGTGTTGACGACGACGGCGTCCGCCGCTGCCGCGTCGGGAACCAGCTCCCAACCGGCGCCGCCGAGCTTGGCGATCATCACCTCGGAGTCGACGAGATTTTTCGCGCAGCCGAGGCTGACGACGCAGACGCGCTTGGCGTCGGCCGCGACGGTCACCGGTAGTTCACGAACTGCAGCGGCAATTCGTAGTCGAGCCCGCGCAACAGCTCCTGAACCTTCTGCAAATCGTCTTTGTTCTTACCGGAGACGCGCACGTGCTCGTCTTGAAACTGGGCCTGAACCTTCAATTTCGTGTTCTTGATGGCATCGAGCAGCGGCTTTGTCTTGTCCTTGGGGATGCCGCTGCGGACGGCGATCGTCTGGCGCAGGGTCTGCTGGGCTGCCGGCTCGACCCGGCCGAACTCGAACGCCTTGAGCGAGATGCCGCGCTTGACGGCCTTGCCCTGCAGCATGTCGATCACGTTGCGGAGCTTCAGTTCGTCGTCCGCTACGATCGTGATCTTGTCGCCGGCATGGTCGACCGTCGTCTTGGAGTTCTTAAAATCGAACCGGCCGGCGATCTCCTTACGCGTCTGATTGAGCGCGTTTTCGAGTTCCTGCGAGTCGACGCGGGAGACGACGTCGAACGAAAAGTCTTGCGGCATACCAAACGACCCTTATAGCGCGCAATGCGTGCGGGCTCCTCGTGGCGCGTTCTAAAGGGCGAATGAGCGCTCGACGACCTCGCCCGAGGTCCCGAGCTTTCCTATCGACCGGCCGTCGACGCTGACTTCGATCCCGCCGGCGTTTCCGACCCGAAGGGTTACCTTATTACCGTGGTACGTCCGATGCGTGCCCGGCTGCAGTATTCCCAGGACCTGGGCGTTCCCATCGACGACGATCCGCACCCAGGTCGGGGCGATCGTCGAGATCACGAGCGTATGCGCTTGCCGCGTAGCGGCAGCGGTGGTTGGCGTGCCGCCGCCGGATGCCGACGGTGCGGGGCCGGCGCTGCTTCCAACCAATGGCTCGACCACGACCGCCGACGGGTGGGCGGCCGGCGAGCCGCCGCCGGCGGGGGTGGCGGCTTCGACCGGCGAGCCGGCCATCGCCGGCGACGAGGTTGCCAGCGCTGAGTCATTCACGCCACCGGCGCCGCCGGTCTGGAACTGAAAGTAATCGTACGCAACCAGCACGATGAGCGCGACCGCGACCGCGCCGAGTAGCCACAACCACGGCGACGGACGCCGGCGTGGCGCGAACTCGCGCAGCGGCGGCGGAATATAGGCGCCCGGCAGCTCGCCGACCGCCGCATTGTACGTGGCGACGGCGTGCTCAGGGTCAATTCCTAGGAACCGCGCATACGTTCGAATGAAGCCGCGAACGTAGACCGGCGCCGCGATCGCCGTCCACTCCTCGTCCTCCAGGCTCTGGAGGTAGACCGAGCGGATGTGGATCCGCGCGGACACATCGGAGACAGAGAGGTTACGCGCCTCGCGCGCTGCGCGAAACTCCTCTCCAAGCGACGGCATGCGGCTGGTCTTGGCGTCCCCGATGGGTTATCCTGTTGGGCGTGTCCACGAGCACGGTGCGCGTCGTCGCGGCGATGAGCGGCGGCGTCGACTCGGCGGTTGCCGCCGGGCTCCTCGTCGAGGCCGGTTACGACGTCGTCGGCGTGACGATGAAGACCTACTCAGCAACGCGCGCCGCCTATGCCAAGTCGTGCTGCGGCGCCGACGATTTCGACGACGCCCGCCGGAGCGCCGCGATCCTCGGCATTCCCCACTACGTCCTCGACGTCGAGGCGGCGTTCCAGCGGGCGGTGATCGACCGGTTCGCCGACGCCTACCGCGGCGGCCGAACGCCCAACCCGTGCGTCGACTGCAACGTCTTCATCAAACTCGGCACGTTGCGACAGTACGCGCGCCGGATCGGCGCACAGTTCGTGGCAACCGGCCACTACGCGCGCGTCGCCCACGCCGGCGACGGTCCGCACCTCTATGCCGGCGACCCGCAAAAAGATCAGTCCTACGCGCTGGCGTCACTGAGCCCCGATCAGCTTGCAATGCTGCTGACCCCGCTCGGCACGCTCGACAAGCCGCGCGCGCGCGCCGAAGCCGCCCGCTTGGGTTTGCCGGTCGCCGACAAGCCGGAGTCGCAGGACATATGCTTCGTCGAAGGCCGCGACTACCGTGAGATCGTCGCCGCGTCGGCGCCGCACGAGGCGGCCGCGGGAACCATTGTGACGACCGCCGGCGCCGTCGTCGGCGCGCACGCCGGCATCGCGCAGTTCACCGTCGGCCAGCGCCGTGGACTGCCCGCCCATAACGAAAACGACGGTCCGCGTTATGTCACCCGGATCGATCCGCAGTCGAACACGATCGTCATCGGCCGCGAGGATGAACTCTCAAGTTCAGGCCTCGTCGCCGACGGAGTCAACCAAATTCGCGCCGGGCGATTCGCCGGCGGGCCGACCAACGTGCGCGCGATGACCCGCTATCGCGCGCCGCTCGCCCGCGCCGTCGCACACATCGATTGCGAGCGCGGCGAATTACGGCTCGAATTCAAAGTCCCCGAGCGCGCCGTCGCCCCGGGGCAGCTCGTCGCGCTCTACGACGAAGCCGGCGAAGAGGTGCTCGCGGCAGCGACGATCCGCGCGGCGATCTAGACCGGATCAGAGCGGATGGATATCCTTTCGTTCGATAAATTGTGAACCGTCCCAAACGACGGACAGGATTGATTCGAGCCGGGCGTCGGATATCCTCCGCCC
>JBOHTW010000208.1:0-15983 GCA_050733835.1 Vulcanimicrobiaceae bacterium
GGTCCTGTCCGCGTTCGCGGTCGCTTGACCGCGCCAGGTACAATGGACAGCGTGAGCCCCACGTAGACCGCGCAGCCTGCCCGCGTGGCATCCTGGCCACGCCGCCCGCGCCGTTCGCTCGGCGCATCTTCTGCTCGCGCATCTTCGAGGTTTTCCGTTTTCATGCTCACGACCGCGCGCGGCGTTTTCGCCTCCCGCGCCTTCCGATTATTTTACGCCGGCTAAGCCCTGAGCTACGTCGGCGATGGGTTGCGAACGATCGCGATCCCGTTGCTCGTCTACCATCTGACGGGTTCGGCATCGGCGCTCGGCACGACCTACGCGCTCGAGTTTTTACCGTTCGCGGTCTTTGGATTGGTCGGCGGATCGCTCGCCGACCGGCTCGACCGCCGGCAGTTGATGATCGGCTGCGACGCCGTCCGGTTTGCGATCGTCGCGCTGTTCGCAGCCGCTTACGCACGCCACGCGTTGACGTTGCCGATGCTCTATGGCGGAATCGCCTTGATTGCGACCACGGCTGCGATCTTTGCCGGCGGCCAAGTCTCGGCGATCCCCTACCTGCTCGGCAAAGATCGCGCGACCCAAGCGATCGCGACCTTGATCGCAACCGAACAGGCCACGGCGCTGGTGACGCCGCCGCTCGGCGGCGCGATCTTCGCGATCCTCGGGCCGTTGCCGGCGCTGATCGTCAACGCGGCGACCTACGTTGGCTCGCAACTATCGCTGGCCGCGATCGCCGGGCTTGGCCCCGATGAACCCGGTCCGATTCCGATGCCGCGCGAAATCGTCCGCGACGTCGCCCGCGGCTTTAGCTTTCTTCGCGGCGATCCGGCGCTACGCTCGTTCACCCTGATCGGTGGAGGACTAAACTTCTTCGGCTTGATGGCCGGCGCGGTCCTCATCCCGTTTCTGAAACGCGACTTCGGCGCGAGCGATCTGGTCGTTGGGTATGCGCTCGGATTCGGGGCGTATACGATCGACGGCGTCGCGTTCATCCCCGTCATGCTGACGCACGATCTCGTCGTCGCGGTGACCTTTCTTGCCATCACGAATGCGCTCGTGACCTTCGAGATCGCGCTGATCGTCGGGTGGCGCATGCGCGTCATCCCCGAGGACCTCGTCGGTCGAGTCTTCGGCGCGGTTCGCCTCGTCGTGCTCGCCGGGACGGTCCCGGGGTCGATCTTGGGCGGTTGGCTCGCCGACCGGTTCGACGCGCGCGTGCCGATAGAGATATCGACGGTCGGCTATCTGGTCTGCGCGGTCGCCGTTTGGCTCGTCCCCGCCATCCGGCGCGAGCGCCGATAGGGCGCGGCGAGGGAGTCGACGCCATACCGGGAAGAGTTCGCAAGACGTTCGCGACGGAGGGACCATGGTCGTCAACGAGATCGAGGTCATGTTCGGCGGGCAGGCCGGTGACGGTAGCCTGACGACCGGCGATTTGATCGCCGGCGTCTTCAAGCGGATGGGCCTCGACGTCTACACCTATAAGGACTTCCCGTCGCGGATTCGCGGCGGCCACACGAACTACGTCATCCGCGCGGGCGAACGCGCCGACTACGGCATGGCCGATGCGGTCGACGCGCTGGTCGCGTTCGATCTCGAAGCGGTCGAAGCGCACATCGACGAACTGCGCGCCGGCGGGTTCATCATCTTCGACAACTCGTCGGACGTCATGCCCGAGCATCTGCGCCGCGCCGACGTGACCCTCTACGAGTTGCCGCTGGCGAAGATGGCCAAGGTCGATCTGGGTCTTGAACTGGTGCGCAACACGATCTCGCTCGGAGCGCTCGGGGCGCTGATCGGAATGGACCCGGCGATCGTGCGGGCGAGCATCGCCGCGGTCTACGGCCGCAAGGGCGAGAAAGTCCTCGGCATAAACATCCGCGCGATCGAGGCCGGCGAGCAGTATGTCGCCGACCACTTCGCCGATCGCCCGAGCAGCTACGCGCTACGCGCGAAGCCCGACGGCGATCGCCTCCTCATGATGGGTAACGACGCGATCGGCTACGGCGCGCTGGTCGCCGGCTGCCGCTTCATGGCCGGCTACCCGATCACGCCGGCAACCGATGTGCTCGAGTGGATGGCCAAGTACGCGCCGCAGTTCGGCGGCGTCGTCGTACAGGCCGAGGATGAACTCGCCGCCATCAACATGATCATCGGCGCGGCGTTCACCGGCGCGCGCGCGATGACCGCGACGTCGGGCCCGGGCCAAGCGCTGATGACCGAGGCGATCGGGCTTGCGGCCGTCCTCGAGATCCCGATCGTCGTCATCGAATGCGCGCGCGCGGGCCCGTCAACCGGCATGCCGACCAAGACCGAACAGAGCAACCTCAACCACTTGATCTTCAGCGGTCACGGCGAGATTCCGCGCGTCGTGCTGGCCCCGGGCACGATCGCCGAATCGTTCGAGTTGACGGTGGCCGCGTTCAATATCGCCGAGAAATACCAACTCCCGGTCTTCGTCGTCAGCGAACAGGCGCTGTGTCAAAGCAAAGCAACCCTGCCGCGCATCGACCTGTCGTCGCTTGAGATCGACCGCGGAAAACTCGAACGGAACGGCAAGCTCGTCTTCGGCGAATACAAGCGGTTCGCAATCACCGACGACGGCGTTTCGCCGCGGGCGATCCCCGGCACCGACGGCGGGATGCACCTCGTCGCCGGCTCGGAGCACGGCGAGTCCGGCGTCATCACCGAGAACGCCGCCAATCGCGCGCGCATGATGGAAAAGCGCATGCACAAGCTGGTAGCGATGGCCGACGACCTGCCGCCGCCCGAGGTCATCGGCGACCCCGACGCCGCGCTTGCGATCATCGGCTACGGCAGCAACACGGGGCCGATTCGCGAAGCCGTCGCGCGGCTCGCCGCGGCCGGCACCAAGACGCGCTTCCTTCAACTGCGCACCCTCTGGCCGTTCCCCGAAGACGCCGTGCACCGATTTATCGCCGATGCCCAGCACGTCTTCGTCGTTGAAAACAGCTACACGGGTCAGCTCGAGCGACTGATTCGCTACGTTACCGGTCCGCTCGAACGCATGCACCCGATTCGCAAATACAATGGCCGTCCGTTCCGCCCGATCGAGATCATCGAACCGATCGAACGGATCGCCGGCGCCGCCCTCGTAGGAGCTCGATCGAAATGACCGCCACCCTCTCACCGAAAGACTTTGCAACCGCGACGCCCAGTTGGTGGTGCCCCGGTTGCGGCGACTATGGGGTTCTGTCGGCGCTGAAATCGGCGTTGGCGGACCTCGGCTTCCTGCCCAAAGACGTCGCGTTTATCTCGGGGATCGGCTGTTCGGGGAAGATATCCGGCTACTTGCATTCGTATGCGTTTCACGGGGTTCACGGCCGCGCGCTGCCGGTTGCAACCGCCGTCAAACTCGCGAACCACGAACTCACCGTCATCGCGGCCGGCGGCGACGGCGACGGATATGCGATCGGCGCCGGCCATTTTCTGCACGCCGTCCGCCGCAACCCGAACGTCACGTATATCGTCATGGACAACCAGACCTACGGTTTGACGAAGGGGCAATCGTCGCCGACCAGCGCCACCGGCTACGTCACCGGCACGAGCCCAGCCGGCAACCCCGACGCGCCGATCAACGGCCTGGCGGTCGCCCTCGCCGCCGGCGGAACGTTTCTCGCCCGCGGCTTCTCGGCGCATCCCAAGCAACTCGTCGAGTTACTCAAGACGGCGATCATGCACCGCGGCTTCTCGATCGTCGAGGTCATGTCGCCGTGCCTCACGTTCAACAAGATCAATACGTACGCTTGGTTCAAAGAGAACGTCGCCTACGTCAACGAGATTCCGGACTACGATGCGACCGACCGGACGCGCGCGTTCGACACGCTACTGCGCGACGACAAGATTCCGCTTGGCGTCATCTACCAGCAGAACCGTCCGACCCTCGAAGAGCTTTCGCATCTGCCCGAACTACCGATCGCCCAGGTCCCGTTCGAAGCGACCGGCGAGCTGCGGCCGCGGTACGCGAAGATCCTCGACGCGTACCGCTAGCCGCGGCGCTTAGCCGACGAGCGTCGGGATGTCGTGTGGAACCTCACCCGACAGCCCGGCGGCTTTGCGCAAGGTCGGCGCGAGATCGAGCCGCTCCCACGGCAGATCGAGGTCCGGGCGGCCGAAGTGGCCGTACGCCGCCGTCTGCTTGTAGATCGGCCGGCGCAAATTGAGCCGATGAATGATCGCCGCCGGCCGGAGATCGACGTACCGCACCACGAGTTCCGCGATCTTCGCTTCGTCGATCTTGGCCGTACCGAATGTCTCGACGAGCACGCTGACCGGGTGCGCGACGCCGATCGCGTACGCCACCTGCAGTTCACAACGTTCGGCTAGGCCGGCCGCGACGATGTTCTTGGCGGCGTGGCGGGCCGCGTAGGCAGCCGATCGATCGACCTTGGTCGGGTCCTTGCCCGAGAATGCTCCGCCGCCGTGCCGGGCCATGCCGCCATAGGTGTCGGCAATGATCTTGCGCCCGGTCAGCCCGGCGTCGCCCTTGGGGCCACCGATGACGAAGCGGCCGGTCGGGTTGACGAAAATCCGCGTGTTTTGATCGCGCAGCGAGGCGGGGATGACGTGCTCGATGATCCGATCACGGACTTCGGCGCGAATCGTCTCGAGCGGGACGTCGGGTTCATGTTGGGTCGAGATCACGATCGCATCGACTCGCACGGGGCGAATCCCATCGTACTCGACGGTGACCTGAGACTTACCGTCCGGCCGCAGATATGGGATGTCGCCATTCTTGCGCAGCGCGGCTAACATTCGCGTCAGGTTATGGGCCAGCGTGATCGGCAATGGCATCAGTTCGGGCGTCTCGCGGGACGCGTAGCCGAACATCATGCCCTGATCGCCAGCGCCGGTCAACTCGAACTCGTCGTGTTGACCGCCTTCTTTTACTTCGAGCGACCGATCGACGCCGAGCGCGATATCAGGCGACTGCTCGTCGATTGAAACGCTAACGCCGCAGGTCTCTGCGTCGAAGCCGACGGTCGACTTCGTATACCCGATCTCTTTGATCGTTTGGCGAACGATCTTTGGGATGTCGACGTAGGTCTTGGTCGTCACCTCGCCGGCGATGTGGATTTGCCCGGTGATCGCGAACGTCTCGACGGCGACGCGACCGTGCGGATCGTCGGCGAGAATCGCATCGAGGACGGCGTCGCTGATCTGGTCGGCGACTTTGTCGGGGTGTCCCTCGGTCACCGATTCGGAAGTAAACAATCTGCGATAGCTCATCGTCTCTAAGTCCCCTCGCTCCACGACGCCATGTATTTGACCTGTTCTGAAGTCGGCGTGTCGATCCCGATCTTCAGCGCGCGCAGCTTCAGTTCTGCGACTTCTTGATCGATCTTGTCGGGAACCGAGTAGACCTTCTTCTCAAGCTCCCGATGGTGTTGCGCCAGATAGCCGGCCGCGAGGGCTTGGTTCGCAAACGACATATCCATAACCGCCGCCGGATGGCCTTCGCCGGCCGCCAGGTTGATCAGCCGGCCCTCGGCGAGAATTCGCACCGTGCGGCCGTTCTTGAGCGCGAACGCTTCGACGAACGGCCGTGGCGTCGTCTTGCCGACTGCGAGCGTCGCGATCGCGTCGAGGTCCAACTCGTCGTTGAAGTGGCCCGAGTTACAGACGATCGCGCCGTCCTTCATCGCCGCGAAATGTTCGCCGCGGATGACGTGATAGTTGCCGGTAACCGTGACGAACACGTCGCCGACCTTGGCCGCTTCGGCCATCGGCAACACCGTAAAGCCGTCCATCGCGGCTTCGAGTGCTTTGCGCGGGTCGATCTCGGTGACGACGACGTGCGCGCCGTGGCCCTTGGCGCGCGAGGCGACGCCGCGGCCGCACCAGCCGTAACCGGCGACGACCAGCGTGTGGCCCGCGAGCAGCACGTTGGTCGCGCGAATGATCCCGTCGATCGTCGACTGCCCGGTACCGTAGCGGTTGTCGAACATGTGCTTGGTGAGCGCATCGTTGACGGCAACGACCGGAAACGGCAGCACGCCGTCCGTCTCCATCGCGTGTAGCCGGATGACCCCGGTCGTCGTCTCTTCGCAACCGCCGATCATGTCGGCGAGCAGATGGTTGTGTTTGGTGTAGATCGTGGTGACCAGGTCGCAACCGTCGTCCATCGTCATGTGCGGCTTGGTCGCGACGACCGCTTCGATGTGCCGGTAATAGGTCGCGTTGTCCTCGCCTTTGATCGCGAACGTCGGGATCCCGAACTCGCACAGCGCGGCCGCGGCATCATCTTGGGTCGACAGCGGGTTCGAAGCGCACAGGGCGATCTCGGCGCCGCCGGCCTGGAGGGCGAGCACGAGGTTCGCGGTTTCGGTCGTGACGTGTAAACAGGCACCGATCCGCACGCCGGCGAGCGGTTTTTCAGCGGCGAACCGATCGCGAATCTGGGCGAGAACCGGCATGAACGAGGCTGCCCACGCGATGCGCGAACGGCCGTGTTCCGCCAGTCCTCGGTCTTTTACGTCACCGAGGGGTCGGTTGACAAGTTGCAAGCGGAGCTCTCCTTATGGAGTGACGGTAGGTTGTCAGGCGCTCGCCGATCTTTGCAACAATCCAAGACGAACCTCATCGGTTTCGACGGCCCGGCTCGGCAACCCCGTGCCAAGCGTTGAGAACCCGAAGGTCGAAGAGCCTCGCGTGCAGACGCTTGCTTTGTATCTCGATGACCTCGCCTCGGCCGACCCGACCCCCGGCGGCGGCTCCGCCGCCTGCGTCGTCGCCGCCCACGGCGCCGCGCTGGTTGCGATGGTCGCGCGGATTACGCTTGCCAATCCCAGGCACGCAGCGGTTCACGCGCTGGCGGGCGCCGTGATCGCCGCCGCCGACCACTTGCGCGCCGCGCTCCTGGTCGCGCAGACCGTCGACGAAGCCGCCTACGGGCGCGTGGCTTTAGCGATGGCGTTGCCGAAAGCGACGCTCGACGACCGCTCGGCGCGGACGACCGCGATGCAGTCGGCACTCGCCGGCGCGGCCGAAGCTCCGCTCGACGCCGCGGCACTCGCGCTCGAAGTGCTCGCCCTCGCCGACCGCGCGCTCCAACTGCGCAACGCGCACCTGGTGAGTGATCTCGGCTGTGCGGCCGCGTTCGCGTCGGCGTCGATCGAAGCGTGCGGCTACAATGTCCGCGTAAACCACGCCTATCTGAACGACGCCGCCCTAATCGCCGGCCAGCGCGAGCGGTTCAGCGCGATCGAACTGCGCGCAACCGAACTGCGCTCGAACGTCACCGCCGCCGCTCCGTAACTCGACGGGTTAGGTCGCGCGGTCGCGCATCCTGCACGGCGCGACACAAACGCATCGTGCGTTTAGGCGACCAACTCCAAGAACGGCGCGATCGCGGCCGCTGACACGTCCATCCCGACACCATTCTTGTTGTAACGGATATCGTGGAAATCCGATCCGGCCGTCGCCACCAGTTTCAAGCGGTCAGCGATCGCGCGATAGTTGGCGGTGACGGCGGCGCCGTGACGAGGATAGTAGACTTCCAGGCCGTCGATGCCGGCCTGCGCCATCTCCTCGATCAGCGCTTGGTTTTTCAGGCGGCCGGGATGCGCGAGCACGGCGATTCCGCCCGAGCCCTTGATCGCGTTGATCGCGACCTGCGGCGTCACGTGATGCGAGGGCACGTAGGCGATTTTGCCGCTGCGAAGGTAGTCGCCGAAGGCCGACTCGATCGACCGCGTGATCCCCTTGCGAATCAGCGCTTTGGCGACGTGCGGCCGGCCGAGCGTGGCGTTCGCGCCGGCTTCGGCGCGGACGTCTTCATACGAAACGGCGTGGCCGGCGGCGTTGAGTTTTCCGACCATCTGGTGCACGCGGAGTTCCCGGGCGCGCCGGTTCATATCGAGCAGGCGCGAGAACTCGGTCACGCCCAGCGGCAGACGATAGCCGAGGATGTGAACCTCGTTCTCGCGGTAGGTCGTGTTGATCTCGATCCCGACGACAAGCTTTGCCTTGATCGGCGCGGTACCGAGCAGGCCGTAGGCCGACAGCGAGTCGTGATCGGTGATCGAGAAAATCTCGACCCCCCGGTCGAGCATCGCGCGCACGAGTTCGACCGGCGCGAGGGTGCCGTCGCTCTCGCGGGTGTGGCTATGGAAGTCGACGACCATTAGCCGGCGACTTCGGCGGCAACTACCAGCGGGCCCGCGCTCCCGCCTTCTTGCGCGTCTTCAAGAAGTAGACCAGAACGCCGCGCTCCTCGTGAAAGCCGACCAGGCTCTTTTGCGAGGACGGGTCGCGGAGCGCCTCGATCGCATATTCGACCAACTCGTCCTGCGCTTCGAGATCCTCATCGGCGAGCGGTTCCGACTGTGGGCTGCGCACGAGGCGCTCGCCGAATCGGCCGGCTACCAACTGCGTCAGGATCACCAGTTCTTCTCGTGAGAACGAGCGCACATCGCGGCGCACGCGCACGAACGAGACCTGTTCGTCGTGTTCGCAGACGACTTCAAGAACCTCGGGCGTGTCCCGAACCGCGGCGAGCAGACCGGCGACGTGGTCGGCGATCTCGGTGCCGATCGTCGTCTCGGTCGCTCGGTCGATGCGCCCAGTAACCGCGAACGTGAGCAACACGGTGCCGTCGGCGGGGTGTGCGACGAGCGTCGCGATCTCCGGGAAACGCGTCAATAGCGCTACGATCAGTCCGACTTCGTCGGAACTCTCGGACGCACGTCGATTGGTTGCAGAGCGAGAATTGGTCGTCATGGTTGCGATAGCGGACCCCGGCTGGAGGACCGGGCGGGCTCAATTCGAAGGCGGCCGCCAGTCCCCTTGAAGGACCCGCGAGCCCCCATAGGAGGTTGCTCCTTTCGGCTCGCTAGCCGGCCATGCCGAGGACCGTGAGGGTCCCGTACCACAGTCCCAGCGCCACGCAGACGACCGAGATTCCAATCGCGACCGTGTTGCCGAGCGCGCTGTTGCGCCGGTCGCCGAGGATCTTGCGGTCGTTCGATAGGATGAGCAAGAAACCGAGGACGATCGGCAGCACGAGCGCATTGAAGGCCTCGACGTAGATCGTCACCCGCACGAGCGGCAACCCGGGGAGCAGGACGATGCCGGCCGCGACCGCCACGCAAACCGTGTACAGGCCGTAAAATCGCTTGGCTTGGTGGCATCGGTAGTTGAGCGAGCACGGCCAGCGAAACGCCTCGCCGAAAGCCCACGCCGTCGCCAGCGAGACGACGAATGCGCCGAGCAACGACGCCCCGATCAGCCCGGCACCGAATGCGACCCCCGCAAACCGGCCGGCTAACGGTACCAGCGCAAGCGCCGCGTGGGCGGCATCGCTGACCGCGATATGGTGAACGAACAAGGTCGCCGCCGTCGTCACGACGACCGCGATCATGATCGCCTGGGTCGCGACCGCACCGATCGCCGTGTCGATCCGCGCGAACGGCAGGTCCGGCAAGGTCAAGCGCTTGTCGACGGTCGCGCTCTGCTGGTAGAAAATCATCCACGGCATGATCACTGCGCCGATGTTGCTCGCCACCAAGAGCAGATAGTCCCGATTGGCGAGCGGTTGATGCCCGAACAAGCCTTCGCGAACGATGTTCATCGGGCTCGGATGGGCGGCGAACGCCGCCGGAATGAACAGCAGCTCCAGCAAGCACAGCGCGAGCGCGACCAGCTCTGCTCGTTTGTAGGCGCCACTCAGCGAGACCGCCATCAACAGCACCGCCGCCGCGATCACCATGAGCGCCGGGTTGACCCCGAAGATCAGGGCCGCACCCGCGATTCCGATGAACTCGGTGACCAGCGCCGCCAGGTTGGTGAACAGCATGGTGCCAAGCGAAACCCACGCCCAGCCCAGCCCGTAATTGTCGCGAATCAGTTGGGCATGGCCCTTACCGGTCGTCGTCCCCAACCGGACGGTCATCTCTTGCACGATGAAGAGCGGGACGATCAACAGGAGTTGAAGCAGGACCAGCTTCATCCCAAACTGGGCGCCGGAAGTCGCGGCGGTCGTTATGCTGCCGGCCTCGGTGTCGGCGAACGCGACGACGATCCCGGGCCCGATCACGGCCAGCAGGCGGAGCAGCCGGTTCCGGCGCGTGGACGCAGACGTAATCGCGACGCTCGCGGGCGTAGCAGCCACCGAATCTCCCTCCCGAGGCTCGCCTTACCTTCTAGTTAGGTTCGCCTAAATCACCGCGTCTGTCAACCCGGGGCGGGCGGTGGCCGCGGTTTTGGACGGAACCGGGGGGCGCCTGGGCTAATCTGCTCGAGCGATGGGAGTCCGGCGCACGCCCGACCCGCCCCCGACCGCGGAGCAGGCGGCGTTTCTCGAGCGGGCGATGGAGCAGTACGGCAAGGCCGTCTATAACTTCGCCTACCGGCTGACGAGCAACGAGGCCGATGCGCGCGACCTGACCCAGGACGCGTTCATCCGGGTCTTTCGGGCGTGGCGCTCGTTCGTGCCCGGGACGAACTTTCTCTCGTGGGTCTACCGGATCGTCACGAATCTGTACCGGGATGAACTTCGGCGACGAAAAGGACGTTTCCAAGAAGAGATCCCCGAGGACAACGCATTCCAGGCGTTCGCCGGCGAACGCCCGTTAGCGGTAACGCCGGTCGACGACTATGTCGAGCGGCAACTCAGCGAACCGTTGGCCCGTTCCCTCGCGCGACTCTCGTCCGAGCAACGTCAGGTCATCGTCCTTGCCGATATCGAAGAATACAGCTACCAGGAGATCGCCGAGATCATCGGCTGTTCGATCGGTACGGTCCGCTCCCGACTCCACCGCGCTCGCATGCTCCTACGCAAATTGCTTCTCGAGGAACAACGACGCACCCAATGACCGAGCATCTCAGCGCTGACCTTCTGATCGATTACCTGCACGGCGAGCTTACGCCCGACGCCGACGCGCGGGTCCACGTTCACCTTGCCGCGTGCGACGCGTGCCGCGCCGAACTCGATCGCGAGACCCGGTTGACCGAGGTGCTGCGCGCGGCCGCGGCGCGCGATGAGCTTGCGTTTCCGCCCGAGATCCTCGCCCGCGTGCGTCAGGCCGTCCGAACGCCGGCGCGCTCGCCGCTGGGCACGCTGCTCGCGCTGTGGCGGCCGCTGGTCGCGTTGCCGGCAGCCGCGATTGTGCTGGCGGCGATTTGGCTGGCGTCGCCGCTCGGGCACCCGGCGGGGCCGGCGCCCACGATCGACGCGTTTTACTTTTTCGAACAGCACGCCGCCGACGAGGCGCGCGCCCCGTTCGCCGAACGCAACGTGGCTCCAACGATTCTCGAAACGGCTTTCGACGACTCCGCCGACGGCTCGCCGGCGACCATGCCCGGCATCCTCGCGGTGGCCGCCGGGCCGTTCAATGTCGCGCGCTGACCGACTGAGCCTGGTCTTTGCGGGCCTGATCGGCGTCGCGGCGCTCGGCGCGCAGCATGCCCCGGCCACCGCCGATCCCGAAGGTTTGCTCCGTCGCGCGATCGCCGCACCGCGTTCGATCTCCTACGTTGGGCAAGTTGAGACGGTCCGGTTCAGCACGGCGCGAGCGACCGCGACGATCGAGCGCATCGAGCACCGCGCGCCGGGCATGACGCGCCGCTGGTATCTCGCGCCGCCGGCGCTGTATGGCGACTACAGCATCACGCGCGGCGGCTCGACATACGACGTCGACGTGAAACACGCATCGGTCACCGTAACGCGGTTGCCGGCGATCGGCGACGAGATCGTCCCCAATGCGACCCTGGCATTGGTCGTCGCGAACTATCGGCCGCTGGTGGGCGCCCAGGAGACCGTCGCCGGCCGGGCGGCCCGCGCGATCACCTTGCTGAACAAGTATTCCGGCGAGCGGGCGCTGCGCATCTGGGTCGACGATAAAACGGGTCTGATTCTCAAACGCGAAGCCTACCACGCCAACGGCGCGATCGCATCGGTCACCCGGTTCGAGGAACTGCGCTATACCAACGACATTCCGACCGAGCTGTTCGCCACGACGACGCCGGCCGGCTATCGCGAGGTCGTCGGCGCCGACGTCGCCGCTCCGACCGGCGACATCCAGCGGGCCGTTCACGACGCGGGGTTCGACGCCGCCAGCCCGACCTATCTTCCGCAGGGCTTTATGCTCGTCGGCGCGTCGGTCGACGGCCCGCAGGGCGTGCGAACCCTGCACTTGTTCTACTCCGACGGCGTGCGCGACGTGTCGCTGTTCGAAAACGCGACCGGTGCCGCCGCCGACTTCGTCCGTCTGCATCCGCATCCGGTCGCAATCGGCAATCGCTCCGGCAGCTACGTCGAAGACGGCCCGACGACGCTCCTCGCCTGGAAGGGCAAGGCACTGCACTACGTGCTGGTCGGCGACGTCTCGCGGGGCGAGTTGGTTGAGATCGCCGAGAGCATCAAATCGTAGCCGCCTAATCATCGAGCGCCCCTAGTCGCACGACGATCTCGTCGCAGAGCTTCACCGAACAACCATTCGGAGGAAGCTCATGCAATCAATCGGCTCGTCCACGTCGCGGACCCTCGAATTCGGCATCTACCGCGACGGCGACAACAACCTCGACCTCGTCCAATCGGCGACGCTCGTGCAGGCGGTCCAGCAGAGCGCGCGCGACGAAACGATCGAATTCACCGTCCAAGATACGACCGCGCGCCGCGGGCTCGAGCCCCAGGGACAACTTCGCACCGAATCCTACCGTATCGCCGATGGCAAACTGGACGACGTCGCCGTCTCGCCGCCCCACGATATGTCGAGCCGCGAAAACCTCGCGCGGTTCGTCGCGCAGACGCTCGACGACGCTCAGGCCGCCGGCGCGCGATCCAGTTGGATCGATCTGGTCGATCACGGCGGCGGTGACGGCGGGGGGCTTCAAGTCGATCACGGCCGCGGCCTCATGCGCTCGGACGACATCGCCGGCGCGATCGCCGACGGCATCGCGCTGCATTCGACCGAGCACCCCGAAGACGCCGGCCGCGGCATCGACGGCATCGTCGCCAACCAATGCCTCATGTCGACCCTCGCGTTTTCGTCCGCGCTCTCGCAGGCCGGTGTGAAGTTTCTCGCGGCGAGCCCCGAGACGATGCTTGCGCCCGGCGTACCCAGCAACGTCGCCGGCGCGATCGCTCACCACCTCGACGATCCCAAAGGGATGGCGCGCGCGGTCGTCCGGGACGTGATGCAGACCCACTACGGCATCGGCGGCGGCACGCGTTTTGGCCCCGCGGCCGCGTTCGACGTGCTTGACCTCGATTCGAAGAAAATCGCGACCGTCGAACGTCACGTCAAAGCGTTGAACGACGCCATCGTCGCCGGCGCCAAAGACAAACACGTGCGATCGATCGTGCGCGAAGATGTGAAAGCGATCGACGGTATGGTCCGGTTTCCCGCGTCGAAAGGCATGCCGTGGCATGCGGATCGACCGGCCGCGACGCTCTACGATACGCTCGCACACGATGGCCGGCTTGACGATTCATTGCGCCAACGCGCGGCGACCGCGCGCGACGCCGTGAACGACCTGGTGCTCGCGCACGGCGAATCCGACGGATTCGCGCCGTTCGACGGCGCCGATTACAGCGACGCGACCGGGCCAAACGTTCACGTTCCCGTTACCCCAAAGCAGATCGACCCGTGGGCGCCGTCGGTCTCCGAGACCGATAACGCCTTCTACCGGAAAACCGACGGCGACGCGCTCGCGCGGGCGATCGCATAGCCCGTCGATCGGTCCCCGGCGCTACCTGCGCAGCGGAACCCCGGTCGGGAAGATCGGCCGGTTCACGACCTGTTCCAAGGTCGCGGCGTCCGCGCCGAGCGCTAGCCGGCAGAAACGGTCGAAGCTCTCGCGCTCGGCTTCGCCTTCGGCATAGCGCGTCGTCGCGGTGAGATCGACGCGGCCGGTCACCGGTTTGAATCGCACGTACCGCCCGTCGTCGTCGATCCCGACGTCGACGAGTCCGGCCTCCTCGAAGATGCGAACGGCCGCGCCGACGGTCGATCCGTCAACGCGCTCGATAGCGAGCGTCGACGCGATGTCCTCATAGGTCATGCGGACGGTCTCGTCGGCGGTGAGGCCGTGCATCCCGCGGTACAGTTCGCGCAAGGTCGCGATCGCCGGGGCCGATTTCGAGATGATGTAATCGTTAATGCGACGGTCGCTTTCGCCGTATAGCAGGTGAATCCGGGCATCGCGCCCGTCGCGCCCGGCGCGGCCGGCCTGCTGGTTGAACTCCGTGAAATCGAAGTTGAGGTGGTAGAGAAAGACATCGCGGACGTCGGGCAGGTCGATCCCCTCTCCGAACGCCGACGTTGCGACGATGACCGACAGCTCGCCGTCGCGGAACAGCTGTTCGATCGTCGCCCGATCCGGCGTCGGAATGCCGGCATGGTAGAACGACACGCGATCACCGATCGCCGCCCGTAGGCGCTCGGCAACCTTCGTCGCTTCGCTGCGGGAGTTGCAATACACGATCGCCTTGCCGTCGGCATCGAGTGCGCGCCTGATGTAGGCGACTTTTTCCTTGGTCTCCCGGGCATCGACGACGCTTAGGTTCGAGCGAATCGTTGGGTCGATCACCCAGGCCTCGATGCCGAGCTGTTCGCGGATCGCCGCGAACGCTTCGTCGCCGGCAGTCGCGGTCAATGCGAGCACCTGCGGCGAACCGATGCGCTCGATGAACGCTCCGAGCGTGCCGTAGGCCGGTCGATGACGCGATTCGAACAAATGGTGCGCTTCGTCGACGACGACCAGGCTCGGGCGATTGATCGCCGCAGCGAACGCGTCGGCATGGTGTTGCGCGAACTCCGGGGTGGCCAGTGCGATGTCCCATGTTCCGCTCGCGAGTGCCGCTTCGAGTTCGCGCCGCTCGCCACCGTCGACCGAACCGTTGGCCCGCATGATCCGCAAACCGAACTCCGCAAGCCGACGCCTCAAGGTCTCGAACTGGTCGTTCGCGAGGGCGCGCAGCGGATAGAAGACCAGCGTCTTGCGCGCCTGTTCGAGCGCGCCGAGCGCCGCCGGTAGTTGAAAGCAAAACGACTTGCCGCGGCCGGTGCCGAGAATCGCCAGCGTCTTGCGGCCCGCTCGCAGCCGTTCGAGCACGGCCGCCTGCGATTCACGAATGACGCGATCGCCGATCAGCGCACGCTGAATCGCACGATCGTCGGCCGCCGCGCGATCGGGGGCGGCGCGTTCGCGTTCGACCTCCCGGACGCGCTCGACGTAGACGTTGAGACCGACATGTTTGCCGTCGCCGCCGCCGGTAACATCCAAAACCCGCGCGGTGTACCGTTCGCCCGAATCGATTTGCGGGGCGATTCGCGCGGCGATCTGGCGCCGCACGAACCCGAGTTGCAACGCACCGAAAACGATGGCGATCGCGTTTGGGTCCTTCGGGTTGTCGGGCTGACGAACCAACTCGAGCCGATCCCCGGACCGAACGGTCGTCAACCGCGATTGACGCCCCTCGAACGAGACGCCGACGACCTTGGTGTTGAAACCGCTCGCGTCGCCGATCGAAGCGAACCGATCGCGTTCCAGAAACTTCTTGCGGTCAGCGAACAGCCGCTCCACGAACGCGCCGGCCGCATCGACCGGCTCGCCCGTCGCGGAAACTTCATCGAACTCCGCGAGGAGCCGTTCGAACGCTGCCTCGGAGGGCGTCGGCGTCGGAAGCGGCCTACTCGCGCGCGGTCGGTGCCGTGCCGGCCGGCGTTCCATCGGGGTTGGCCGGCGTCGGGTCCTCCGGCAAATTCAAGTGAATCTCTTCGTGACCCAGTGCCAGCTCATCGTCGTGAAAGCCGGCGGCCTGCGCATCGAGCGGATCGAGCTCCTCGCCGCCGTAGACCGGTTCGTACGCCGGTTCATCGGCCTTCGAACCGTCGCGTTTGCGGCGGTACTTCGGCGCGGCTCCGGCACCTTTGGCCTGCGATCGCTCGCGCGCGCGCCGCTCTTTGCGGGCGGCGACGATCTGCTCGCGCTCGACCGCGGCGACTCCCTGGGCG
>JBOHTW010000209.1:0-3150 GCA_050733835.1 Vulcanimicrobiaceae bacterium
GTTCATCAACGAGACGACCAGTCACGAGCGTCCCCGAAAAAATCGCAACGCGATCGTGCTCGCCGTCCCGTCGCGTCTAGGAATCGCCCAAGCGCGGCATCAAGTCCGCCAATTGTTGGCGTGGGACGAGGTTCGTACGGCGCTTCGCGGCCAGGAAGGGGATCAGCAGCGAAGGACTCTTCTCGACGAGTACGCCTCGCGCGCGCAGACAGCGGTTAGCGATGCAATTCGCCAGGCATATACGCTCGCGGTCGCGGTCTCGAACAAGAATGTCGTCACCGCGTACAAGCTTACGGTCTCGAACGAGCCGCTCTTCAACGTTATCAAGGCGGCAAAGCAAATTGGTTTGACGGACAAACCCGTGAACGCTCAGGCGCTCCTTCCAGGCGGCCCGTACAACTTGTGGCACGAAGGCGAACACGAGCGACCTCTCAACTGGATCGTTGGCTCGTTTGCAGAGTTCGCGCATTTGCCCAAATTTTTGGACATCGACGCGATTCGCCGAACGATGCTCGACGGCGTTCGTGACGGCCTTTTCGTGATGCGCTTGACACGGCCGGACCGTTCCGTGCGAACGTTTTGGTGCGAAGAGCCCGACGCGGCCTTACTGCGTGAGCCAACGCTGACGGTGGTTCTGTCTGGGTCTGCTGAGTTATCCGAGATCCCCGCATCGCTGCTCACACCGGGTCGTATGCGCGAACTTTGGACCGATGACTCGTGTGCGGTTGAAGAAGTGATCCGACTTTTCGCGGGCGGTCAATCAATAACGACACGGGTCGGCGCGTCGGACGAAAAAATTGCGGTGCCGAAGGCCGCCTCGCAAGTCGTTCTAGCGAGCGTCTCTGCAGCTGTTGAGCAGGGCATCATCTGGTATCGTGCCGGCGACGTTAGTCTTTGGCACGAAAGCGTTCCGGACGGCGTTGTCCGATCCGAGGGTCGCCTCTCTGCGCCCCCGTCGGCGATCGATCCGCAACAGCTTAGCGTCACCCAGCTTCCCAACGCTTGGGAGATGGATCGAACGACCCCCGACCGTCTTATTCAAGCCCTCAGAGCGCGCGACCGCGTGCAGTATCCGTGGTCGTCAGTCCGCAATGCGATCAACGCTGCCACCCAACTCAACCTGATGCGAGAAGCGCCAGGCTCTAAAGCTTGGAATGGCAGCGTTGCAGAAGCCAATGGTGTGGTGTTTGTGCCCGTCGCCACGGCGGTAAAGCAGCCGGGACTTCTTGGCGGCATACCGACCATTGCCGCGGGCGCACCGATGACCGCCGAGGGGACGTTGAGCATTGGTGAACTTCAGGATCTATCCGAGGTGATCTCATCGGTAAACTCGGTTGCCGTTTCGATCGAGGGTAGCCTTTCGATCACTGTCCGTTTGACGGTGGCCAGCACGACGCGAAGTTACGGGCCCGCCGACGCCGCAAAGCTTGGCGAAGCGCTTGGAAGCGTAAGCCGCAAGCTCCCGTTCGATCGTTAGCTCCCGGAGTCTCGCGCGGCGTTTCCACCTCTTGTGCTGGCTGGGCGATGCTACAGGGTGAAGCCCAGGGCGCGCAGCAGGCCGAGATTTGCGTCGTTGAACGGATTGACTATCTGCAGTGGCCGGCCGGCATCGGCCGCATCGAAGCGGCGCCCATCTTGCAGATCCTCGGAGAGGACGATCGTGCAGTCTCCTTGCGCCGCAACGGTCACGATGAGCGCGTCCCAAAATGCGACCGAATGACGTGCCGACAAATCCATTGCGGCGAGGGTTGCGGTGACACGTGGCTCGATCACTGGAATGGATTCAATATAGCCGGCGAGCAGTTGGCGCACGGCCGGCTTTTCCAACTTAGCTCGCCGAGTCAAAGTCGAGAATGCTTCATGTACAACCTGCAGCGGGAACCGCAAAGCAACGTCGTCGGCAGACTCCAAAATCCGCTGGGCCCGTGCTCGCCGTGACTCAAAATTCGCATCGAACGCATAAACAAACACGTTCGTATCCAACGCTATCAGTCGGAGTGCTCTGTGCGAGCGCGTGTGACGGGCGGCAGGCTGCTAACGCTCGTGGAGCTCGTCGCGATCGAGTTTCACGATGCCCATGGGGCGCGAGTACTTCGCGAACATTTCCCGCATTCTGCGGATCGTCGCGTCGCGATCGCGCACACGCTCGGGCTCGGCGGGCCGCATCTCGACGATCGGTTGCCCGCGGCGAGTGATGATCACGACGTCGCCGCTCTCCTCGATGTCCTTAAGCAGGGCGGCAAACCGCTGGTTTGCTTCGCGCGCGCCGACTCGCTTGGTCCCCATTGTAGTGACATCCTAACACGAGGTCGCGCGAGTGGCAAGGGCTACGTGCGGCCACCGACTCAACAGAGCGTTGAGGCTGTCCGTCAAATCGCCAGTGGTGCGAGACCTTTTCCAACCAAAGAACCATGGCTTTCGCGCGCGATGTTCGTCCGCTCGGCCTTAAAGAACAAGGGCACCAACGTCTGCTTTTTCGGCGCCAACGCGTCAACCCGAATACGACCCCCACAACGACGGGCGGCGCAGCTCGATTGGTGAGAGCACGGGCCTTATAAGCTCGAGGTTCCGGGTCCGAGTCCCGTCGCCGCTATCATCAACCTTCGTTCACCATAATCCGTGGGGAGCGTCGTAATAAATACGCCCCTTGAAGCCCCGCGCGGGATGATTTTCGGAGCAAAATTCCGGCCGTGGCAAGAAGCCGCGGCCAATGTACGGACGCCTCCACACGTACCACGCGGATGCCGCGGTGAGTCGAAGATATTCCGTTGCGTATACGTTCCCGAATACGTCTTCGTAGCGAACGAGAAGTTCCGCGACTTCCTCGATCGCCGCCTTCGCGAAAGCCGACGTGGAGGACGTCCTCGGCGGAGCTTAGTGTTGCGCGGACTTGCTCGGCCGCCACTTTTGCCGCCTGCAGAGATTTCGCGAGTTGCGCCACGTCGCCCGTGACTGCCGCACCGCGAGCTGAGGTCACCGTCGCCTTGAGCGTTTTCACTGCCTTCAGCGCGTTCGCGAGCTGCCGTTCGGCGAGGTCAAAGCTTTGCTCGAAGTTCGTTGCACCTGCGGGTGGCACGTTGCGATCGGCCGAGGCGTCCGCGCTCGGACCGGCGGCCAGTTTGGTGTCCGTCAGCGCCATTTGCGCCAGCC
>JBOHTW010000210.1:0-2651 GCA_050733835.1 Vulcanimicrobiaceae bacterium
GCTGGTCTGGTCGCTGTGGGGATATAACCTGGCCTTCGGCGCACCGCTCTTCAAGTCGGGTTGGCTCGCCGGTTGGATCGGCACGCCGCACTCGGCACTGGGCGCATCGCAGATGCTAGGCCAAGCCGTCATCCCGCTGGCCTCCGGCGGAATGCCCGCGCTGCATTACGGCGGCGCAACGATGGTCTACTTCCAGTTCGTGTTTGCAGCGATCACGCCGATTCTCATCGCCGGTTCGGTGCTCGGCCGGATGAACTTCAAGGCGTGGATGCTGTTCGTCCCGATCTGGTCGACGTTCTGCTACAGCATCGGCGCGTTCATGCTGTGGGGCGGGGGCTGGCTCGCGCAACTCGGTGCGGTCGACTACTCCGGCGGTTACGTCATCCACGTCGCCGCGGGCGTCTCCGGATTCGTCGCCGCCGCGATGGTCGGTCCCCGGTTGCTCGAAGATCGCACAGAGTTCGATCCGAACAATCTGATCATGGCGCTTGCCGGCGCGGGCATCCTGTGGCTGGGTTGGAACGGTTTCAACGGCGGCGATCCGTACTTTGCCAACACCGACGCGGCGGCCGCCGTCTTGAACACGAATATCGCGACCGCAACCGCATTGCTCTGCTGGCTCGTGTTGGATATGCTCGCCATCGGCAAGCCGTCGGCGGTTTCGATGATTAACGGCATGATCGTTGGTTTGGTCGCCATCACACCGGCTGCGGGTTACGTCGACGGGTATGGTGCGCTGGCGGTCGGTTTCGTCGCGGCGATCGTGGCGTGGTTCAGTTTGAACCGCGTCGGGCAGTGGTCACTGCTGAAGAAGGTCGACGACACGTTCGGCGTCCTGCACACGCACGGCGTTGCCGGGGCCGTCGGCGGCTTGATGGTCGGCTTCGTCGCCAATCCGGCGATGATCGAGTACATCAGCACCGATAAGAAGATTCCGTCGGTCTCGGTCGGCGGCTTGTTGTACGGCGCCGGCTGGCACCAGTTCCTCGTGCAGGCCGAAGCGCTGGCGGTCATCGTGGGCTTCAACGTCGTCATGACCTATCTCGTCCTGAAGTTCGTCTCGCTGATCGTGCCGCTGCGGGCGAGCGATGGCGATGTCGAGGAGGGCGATCTGGCGATCCACGGCGTCGATCCGATGCCGGTCTACTTCCCGGCGCGAGCCAAGACCGCGTCATCGGGGGCGCTGGGCGACTAAACCCGTCAGCGCGCCGGGGAGTGAGACCCCGGCCGCCAAATGACTCGTCCTCATGCTGACGTCTGACGAAGCCGACGCCTTGGCGCAGCGTTGCGCCGACGCGATGTACGCGCGTGACATCGCGGCCCAGTCGATGGGCATCTCGGTCATCGAAGTGCGCCGCGGCTTTGCCCGCGTAGAGATGGACGTGCGCCCGGAGATGCTCAACGGACACGAGATCGCTCACGGCGGGTTCATCTTCGCGCTGGCCGATACGGCGTTCGCCTACGCCTGCAACTCGCGCAACCAGCCCAACGTCGCCGTCCAGTGCTCGATCTCGTTCGTCGCTCCGGCCCGGCGCGACGACCGGCTCGTCGGCGTTGCCGAAGAACGCGCCCATGGCGGCCGCATCGGGACGTACGACGTCAGCGTGGCGCGCGCCGACGGCACCTTGCTCGCGCTGTTTCGGGGCGTTCCGTATCGCATCAACGGTACCGTACTCGATCCGGCATGAGATCGATCTTCGTCGCGACGACCAATCGCGGCAAGCTGGCCGAGCTGCGGGCGATGCTCGACCCGGTCGGCTGGCAACTCGAACTGTTCGCCGATTACATCGAACCCGTCGAGGGCGAGGAATCGTACGCCGCAAACGCCGCAATCAAAGCGCGCGCGCTGGCCGCACAGCTCCGCGCCGGCGGCGACCGCACGGCCGTGATTGCCGACGATTCCGGGCTCGAGGTCAGCGCGCTCGACGGTCGTCCCGGCGTACGGTCCGCCCGCTACGGCGGTGACGCCAGTTGGGGCGAGCGCCGGAGACTGTTGCTGGCGGAGTTGACCGCGGCTGCGAGCCGCGACCGCTCGGCTCGATTCGTCTGCGCGATTCACTTCGTTGACGAAACCGGCGTCCAGACGCAGGCGATCGGCGAGGTCCGCGGCCGGATTGCAGTTGGCGAACGCGGCGCCGCCGGTTTCTCATACGACGCGATCTTCGAACTTCCCGAGCGCGGTCTGACCTTTGCCGAACTCGATGCGCGCGAGAAGAACGCGCTTAGCCACCGGGCAGCAGCCTGCCGGCAGCTGCTCGCGCGGCTCGGCGGAGGGCACGTCGCGGGCCGCGCGAACCAAGCCGGCGACGGGATGTAGCTCAGCTTGGTAGAGCGCGTGCTTTGGGAGCATGAGGCCGCAGGTTCAAGTCCTGTCATCCCGATTGATTGAATGGGGGACAAGGTCCCCCAAACCCCCTGGAGCGGACTCCCGCGCCTCTCCATGTGAGTAACCGGAGTCGCCGGATTGCCCTGGCCCAAGGCGAACGCGGCGTTCGAAGTCATTCGGCATGAAAGCGACCCGCTAAGCCGAATCCCGGGGAAGTGTTTTTGGCGCCCGTGGTCTAACGGATAAGGCACGAGTCTTCTAAACTCGAAGATGGGGGTTCGACTCCCTCCGGGCGCACGGAGACCTGCGTGGTGATTGTAGCTCA
>JBOHTW010000211.1:0-2198 GCA_050733835.1 Vulcanimicrobiaceae bacterium
TGGCCCCATTGAAGCGCGACGAACGGCGTAATCATAAACTCCGGCGCATGAAAATTACCGCGGCGACGTCGTCGTGGCCCCATTGAAGCCGCGATCAGTTCGGTGAGCAGATCGTGTGCCCGTACGATTACTGTTAACGCCGGGCGAAAGCTGACCCACTTTGCCTAGGAATCGCCGGTTGAATTTTGACCCGCCTTGGGCTTGGATTTTACCGAAGGCAGGCTGATCCCCGCCTTCCGTCGCTCCCGCAGCCGGTAGCTATCGCCGCTGATCATCGCAACGTGTGCGTGATGCAGTAGCCGATCGAGCATCGCTGCGGTCATGGTCGCGTCGCCGGCGAACGTTGTGTCCCACTGCGCGAACGGCAAGTTACTCGTGATCACGACCGAACCGCGCTCGTAGCGCTGCGCGATGACTTGAAAGAAATGGCTCGCCTCGTCGCGCGAGAATGGCAGGTAGCCGACCTCGTCGATAATGAGCAACTTCGGCAGTTGAATACCCCGCCGCAGGTAGTCCTTGAGCCGCCCTTGCCGATGCGCCGTGGTCAACTGCAGCATCAGGTCTGCAGCCGAAACGAAGCGCGTCTTGATATTGGCCTGCGTCGCCTTGTATCCAAGGGCAACCGCCAAGTGCGTCTTGCCGACGCCCGATGGGCCGAGCAGGACAACGTTCTGGGCGCGTTCGACGAACGTGAGCGTCGCAAGCTCGGTGAGCAGCGCCCTGGGAGCGCCGCTAGCGAATGCGAAATCGTACTGGTCGAGTGTCTTAACGCTCGGGAATCCCGCGGTCCGAGTGAGCAGCGCGCGGCTACGCTCTTGGCGCTCCCGGAATTCGGCTTGGAGGAGCCGCTCGAAGAACGCTTGGAAGCTGAGTTCGTTACGGGCCGCCTCGTCGGCGACGTGCGGTACATGTGTGGCCATCGTCCCAAGACCCAGGCGCCCACAAAGCTCACCGATTCGTTCGAGTTCGATCATGGCGCGAGCTCCTGGGCCAGCAGCTCGTACACCCCCAGTGGATGCTGTAGCGACTCCACCGGCAGCGGGACGGCGATCGTAGCCGTCGGCTCATGAACGAGTCTGCGGCCGGCGTAAGGCAGCGGCAATGCCTGTAACGACGGGTGTTCACGGGCAAACCGATCGATCGGGCGCTCTTTGAGCGTGGCGTGGATCCGGACGTTGGCGACCTCGTCGAGCCAGATGCGACTTTCGCGATTGGCGGTCGCAACGTCAACCGGAATCGATTGCGCGCTCTGTAAGGGCGCAAAGAACGATTCCCGCAGATAGCGATGGAAGCGCTCGACCTTGCCCTTCGTCTGTGCACGATAGGGTGTGCACAGCCTGATCGCGACGCCGTAGTGCCTGGCGACATCCAGAAGATACCGGTTGTAGCGATGCTCACCATCGCCGTAGGCGTCGCGCTTAATCACGATCGTCTTGGGATTGTCGCACAAAATCTGTCGCGGAACGCCGCCGAAGAACGCCAGCGCCCGTTCCAGGCATGCGGCCAAGGTTTGCGTGCGTTCGTTGGCGGTGAACTCGACGTACGCATAGCGCGAATAGCCAAGTTCCGCCGTAAACGCCCGCAGCGGCGATGAACCCCGGCGAAAGTCGACGAAATCGATCTGCAATTGCCGGCCCGGTTCGGTTTCGAAGCGCACAATCGGTTCGGGCGGCAGCGCCGGTCGAATGCTGCGTACGTACTCCTTGAGCTGCGTAATGCCGCCAGCGTAGCCAAGCGCGCGGATCTCGCGCAAGAGCACCGTCGCCCGAAGTGCTACCTTCCCGGCTCCCTCGAGCCGATTGCCAATGTACGATTGGTACGGCTCAAGTTTCGCCCGCCTTGGCATTCGCGGACCGTAGCGCCCATCATGTGCGCCGCGCAAGACGCTGCGCACGGTGTTGCGCGCGACGCCCGCCTCGCGCGCAATCTCGCGGATTCCCTTACCCTGTCGATGCAAGACCTCGATCTCCACCTGAAGCTCCTTCGTCACCATGCGAACGTCTGTTCGCGTTAGTTCAGGTGGGTCAATTTTCAACCGGCGGGGTGGGTCAATTTTACTCCGGCGCTAACACGTGAGCCGCGTGCTTACCGATCGTGGAACGGAGTATTGCGGAGACGCTCAGAAACACCCGTACGAGCTCTACCTTGCGATCGAAGACATCGATCACACGCGTACGAAGGCGCGCAGCCCCCAGACC
>JBOHTW010000212.1:0-4044 GCA_050733835.1 Vulcanimicrobiaceae bacterium
CCCCCGCGCGGGCCGCACGGGGAAATCTACGGCAGCGCGACGCCCTGCGACGATCTGAGCGCCGACGGAACGCTCGGGTACTACGGCCTCGGCAGCATCAAGGTGACCTGGACGCTCGACGGCGTTGCGCTCGGAAGCCATGTCTACGACGTCTCGTCGCCGGAGGTGCAAAACCTCGGGCGCAAGCAAACGACCGCGATTGTGCCGCTGCCCGGACAGAAGGCGGCTATTCCGGGCACGGAACATTTGGCGCCCGATTCCTTCCTGCCGACGAATACCGTGCGCGCTGCACCGTTCCGCGTGCAGATCGCGGTCGACGTGGTGCCCGACGACGTCACGAGCCCAACGATCGGCGCCAGGTTGACAGGACGCGGCGCATCGCTCGCCGCCGTTGCGCAAGCGGCGACGAGCGTCCCGCCGGCAGCGCCGAAGCTCGGCTATCTCCCGCCGTTCCAAAACGCGGTTCGCTCGCTTCCGTCCATTGCGTTCGCGGTCGCACCGCCGGCGCAATCTCCCTCGCACGTCACCTCGAACGAGGGCCTCTACACGGTCGGCACAAGCGATTCGCAGCAGCCGTGCCGCTTTGTCTTCCGCACGCAGCAAGGCGACTTCACCATCGCGGGGCTGCAGCACAACGTCACCAAGAGCGGCACCCATTACAACGGTCGTGGCACGCTGGTGCTGACGCTCGTCACGGACGATCAAGGCGCGGTGCAGCGTGCCGTCCCTATCGCAATTTCGAACTGGAACGTGCCCGGCGGGTCGCTCGTGACCTCCGGAACGATCGATGTCGCTTCGCCTGCGAGCGAGCAATCGATGCCGTACGCCGGCACGACCGCCAGCCTCGTGCGGCTGCGCGCGACGACCGACGGCACGCCGAGCCGGCCGCTGCTGGCCACCATGAAGTTCGCGTTGTCGGACTCGCTCCTGCGGGCGGTAGGCGGCAGTGGCCCTCCTTCGTTCGCGCCGATCGAAGCGCCGCTCGATAGCGACGGCAATTGGATTTCGGCCGGCGAGACCTTACCATCCACCGAGATCGGCAACAGCGGTTTCATCCTGGGCGGTTCGAACGTCGTCTTCGACTACAGTCTCAAGACCGGCGCACCGGCGAGCGGCGCGTGCGATGCCAGCGATCCCTCGTTCGTCGGGGTGAATCTCGGCACGCTGAACCTCCAACTCAACACCCTGAACATTACCGGCAGCCAAACGCCGATCCACCCTGCGAACTGGGTCGTCGACGCCAAGGGACTGTGCGGCAATCTGTCCGCCGATCCGAACTTCCGCGCGCAATACGACCAGGGTTTCGTGAGCATCCCGCACGTCGAGATCAGCGTCGCGGAGTCGCAGCTCAGCGCGACCTACAAGGATATGGATGTCCACGTGCCGTGGCTGGGTGCCGACCTGCGAGGGGATGCGACCATCGTCACGAGCGGTACCGCGCAGCTCGCGCTCACGACGGCGCCCGTGGAGCAAAACTACGGCCCGATTACGATGGCCGTCGACGACATCGCTTTCGGCAGCGTACAGGGTCACGGCTGGGTGGTATTTGGGAACGCCCACTTCGACTTCCGCAACGGCGCGGTCGCCTTCACCCACGCCGACGTCGACAACGTGATCTTCACGCTCGGCGGACGGCCGCTCTTCGGCAAGGGCAGCACGACCGCCGACATCGCACTCGGCAACGCGACCAAGTTCAACCAAACGCCGCTCGATCTGCGCTCGCTGCACTTGAGCGCGGCCCGCAGCGGAAGCGACCAACTGGCCTTCGATTTCGACGTCGGCGCGCGCATCTCGCAGTCGCTGCCCGAAAGCGAGACGCACGTTCACTACGACATCCATAGCGGCGGCAGCGGCTTCGTCGCCGATCAGCCGACGATGGATCCGTTCCAGACCGAGGTCGCGCTCCCGCTCGCGCAACCGGCCGTCGATTCCAAGATGACGCCGCAGTACCGTAAAACGCCGAGCGGCGACGACCAGTACTACGGCGACGTCGACATGGCGTCGTTCGGCGGACCTCCGGTCAAGGCGCAGTTTCTGCTCGGGTTCACGCAGGGTAGCGACTACTGGACCGTGCGCGGGGACGTCGGCTTCCCCGCGCCGGGGATCGTCGTCGCGCCGGGCGTGGGACTGTATCAGCTCGGCGGCGGCATGGGCTATCACGTCAAGATCGGTAATCCCGAAGACCTCAAGACCGCGAGTTTCGATCCGAACAGCGACCTGACGTTCCTCGCGGGCATGCAGCTCGGGTCGCCCGACAACGCGTACGCGTATTGGTTCGACGGACAGCTCAAGATCGTCACCGGCACCTCGGTCGTGCGGCTCGATTACGCCGGAACGATTCTTTCGAGTACGCACACGGTCGGGGGCACCGGCGGAGTCGCCGAGTTCGACGGATACCTGCAGTGGGCCGCCGGCGATTTCGACGGCCGGCTCGAAGGCCAAGTCCAGCCGCCGGGCTTGAGCGCCATTTACGCGCGCGTGCCCGGGCCGCACTACGGCGGCGGCGACTATGCCGGCGGGTTCCACTTCGGCGAAGGGTCGTGGGACGTCTACCTCGGGACAAAACCCAATCCGATCACCGGACACATCGTGATCGCCGACTTCGACTCGTGGTTCGATCTGGGCTCGAAGGGGCTCGATGTCGGCGCGGGCGAGTCGATCAACTTCGGCGTCGGCGGCGCCCCGGTCGGCGCGTCGATCAGCGGCTCGTTCTTGATCGAGTTGGTCATCACGCCGCAGCCGCACATCGCGGGCGACGCGAGCGCGCAGTTGAGCATCAGTTTTTGCTTGGGCGTCTGCTTCGGCTTGGAGGCGGACGCGAACGTTCACGTCGAGGCACTGCCGATCGAAGCGAGCGGTCGCGCCCACGTGCACATCGGCATGCCGTGGCCGATCCCCGACATCGACCTCACCGTGAGCGCGAGCGTCTGATGGGCGCGTGCGTCATCCGCTCGGCCCGTCGGTTCGCTTCGCGCGTCTGCCGGCGCGCGGGCGTCGTTGCCGGTACGCTCGCCGCCCTCGCATCGCTTGCCGTTGCGCCGGCCGCGGCGGGCACCAATAGCGGAGGTATGCTCGCAGCTTCGGACGGTCACGGCCGAGTCGATCTCTTTTGGTTCCCGCCGCTCGGCCGCGTCGCAATCAGCGGGTGGGAAGTGAGCGAGGACGGCCGCAAAGTCATGCGCGTCGCGCCGGACGGTCGCGGTGCGAAGGACCTGGCGGCCCTGGCGCGGCTCGCGCCGAGAACGCAGGAGGATGCGCAGGCCTTCCAGGTGCTTGCGTTGCGCGTCACGAGCGATGCGACCTACGCGCGCTCGCTGGCGCTTGCGACCACGCTGACGAACGTTGCGCCGGGCCGGCATCGCTTCGGCGTGACCTCGCTGTCGGGCGGGATCGTGCTCGCGAGCGCGACGGTCGACACGAGCCAAACGACACCGCTCCCGGGAGCGCCGCGCACGCTGCGCGCGAGCGCGGTCGACGGCGGCGTCATGCTGCGCTGGCTCCCCGCACCGCGGCGAGCCGACGCGCCGGCGCTGGCATTCGCGATCGAGCGCCAAAGTGCAAGCGGTGCCGCGGTTCCGGTGACGGCGCAGCCCTTGATCGCGGGGGTGACGGCGCAGGGCCGGACGCTCACCTATCTCGACCGTGCCGCCCCGCTCGGAGCGACGGCCGTCTATCGCGTGTACGCGCTCGATCTCTTCGGCCGCCGCGGCCCGCCGGCGACGGTGTCGCTGTACGTGCTCGATCTTCGCGCGCTCGGGCCGCCGTTCGGGGTGACGGCGACGAGCGACGGCACGCGCGTCGTCGTGCGCTGGACACCGCGACGCGACCCGCACACGGCGGGCTATATCGTCGAGCGCTCGGCGCTGCACGCCGGGCCGTACACGCCGGTCCAGCGACGTGTGTTCGGGCCACAGACGAGCAGCTACGACGACGCGAACCTGCAAGCGGGGACGGATTACTTCTACCGCGTTATCGCGGTCGGCGCCCGCGGCGACCTCGGTCCGCCCTCGCGGCCCGCGGCCGTGCAGATCCCCGGAAGCGGCG
>JBOHTW010000213.1:0-3558 GCA_050733835.1 Vulcanimicrobiaceae bacterium
GCCTCCTCGTAACCGTCACGGTAGCCGCTTGCCGTCTTGGCCGGAACCCCAAGAACGCGACCGAGGAACTCGTCGGCCTCCGCGACGAGCACGGCTTGAATGATCTCAGCGACCTTCCGGCGGCAGACCTCCTCGATGATGGCCATGCGCGTGGCGCGATCGGGGGCCGTAGCAGGCGATGGTATGGCTCGTAGGCGAACCTTCTTCATGGCGTAGTCTCCTTTGGTTCTTGCAGGATTTTAGGAGCTACGCTGCTTCTTTGGCCGTCACCCCCGGAGATCGGGACGCCCTCGTTTGACCGCGACGCAGCATCTCCTGAAGCTCGGCGGAACATCTGGGGACCGCGTCACATCCGAGTAGCAATCCCAATACAGGAATCCCGCGTCCGAGACGATATGCTGACCCGGCCACGGTAGCCTCGGCGGTCACTTCAAAACCGCACACCCAGGGTCACTTCAAAACCGCACGGCTTGGGCGTAGTGGTGGTGGTGACGGTTGGCTACGAAAGGCTGCGAGCCTTCCGTTGACGGGCGGCGAGGCTCGACTCGTGCAGCCGGTAGCTTTTTCCGCGGATCTCGATGAGGTGGCTGTGGTGCATGAGGCGGTCCAGGAACGCGGCGACCGCCGGCGTGTCTCCGAAGAGTTTTGGCCAGTCTTCGAGCGGCCGATTCGAGGTGATGATCGTGGAGCTCCGCTCGTAACGGCGCATGATGATCTCGAGGAGGTCCTCGGCGGCGCTGGCCGGGAGCTTTCGCATCCCCAAATCGTCGATGACGAGCAAAGGAACATCGCTCAAGCGAGCGATGCTTTGCGATCGTTCTCCGGTCGCACTTGCGAGTACCATTTCCTCGAAGAGGCGGTGCGCTTCGCGGTAGAGCACGCGAAAGCCGGCATGAATGGCCGCCATCGCGATCGCCTGCGCGACGTGGCTCTTTCCGACGCCGGCGTTTCCGAGAATGAGGCAGTCGTCGTGCTGCTCGATGAAGCGTCCCGTAGCGAGTTCGAAGATCAGCGCTCGGTCGACGCCGGCGTTGAAGCTCCAGTTGAACGTATCGAGCGTCTTGCGGTCGCGGAAGCCGGCCTCCTTGACGCGCCGTTCGATGAGGTGATCTCGGCGCTTCTGCAGCTCGTCGTGAACGAGCAATCCCAAGAAATCGAGCGGTCCCAAACTGTCGGTCCTGGCCTGCTGGGCACGCACCGTGAGCGTGTGCGCCATGCCCCCGAGGCGCAATTGCCGAAGGGCGCGGTCGAGTTCATCGGTCGTCATTGGTTGTCTCCTCGGGTGAGCGTCGCGAAGTGGGTGGCGTAGGTGTCGATCGGCGTGATGATGCGGTGGCGCTCGGCCAGCGGCAGGGTCCTAGCGTGGCTGAGCAGATACGCTCGTAAGAAGCGAAGGCGGCAGGTTCTCGCCGCGACGGCCAATGCGCAAGCGCGCTCGACGGCATCGACGTCGTAGCGGCGAACCAGGTCGAGAACACCGAAGAGCGTGCGTGCCGCAAGCGCACCGCGCTCGGCTTCGAGGGCGCGAGCGAAGGCGCCGCAGGCCGGGCCGATCTTGGCGATTCGCGCGATCAGCCGTTCAAGCTGTGGTGGAGTCTGTTTGGGGCGATCCTCGTCGGCAGTCCGGCGCGATCCTTTGGTCAGCGCGATGGTGTGCTCGCGAACGCATTGCTGCGAGAGCGGATCGAGGATGCGTAGCCACAGCGCTCCGGCATGGACGATCACTTTGGCGCCGGCGTAGCGCGGCGGCGCCGAGTAATAAGCTCCTGCGACCTCGATGTGTCCATCGAAGTGTACTTTGCGTTCGTGCACCTCGTAGTACTCGAAGCGCGTCGGCGGCAACGGCAGCAGCGCCGGACGTTCTTCTTCGAACACCTCGCGAACCTGGCGTTTGGTGGTGCCGTGGATCCGCGTCGAGGCCCAGCGCTCGTCCCAGCCGACGAGAAACGCATTCTGCTCGTCGAGAGCCTCGAAGCGGCGCCCCTTCAATGCCGTCCGTTGCGTGTAGCCGACCGCAGACTCGACCTTTCCCTTGAGGTTGGGTGCGTACGGGCGACACGGTAGCGCGACGACGCCGTAGTGCGCGAGCATGGCCGCAAAGAGTGGATTGAGTTCGGGGTCGTAGATGTCGGGCTTGATGACGCCTTCGCGTAAACTGTCGAAGCGCAGCGTCCGGGGCGCGCCCCCGAAGTGTGCGAACGCCTCTTCGTGCAGCTCGCACCAGGCGCGCTTCGACGAGTGCCAAATCGTCTTGCGAAAAGCTTGGCGGCTGAAGCCCAGAGTCAACACGAACAGCCGCGGCTTGGGGTACTTGCCGCTCCGTGCATCCCGCGTCGGCGCGCCCTCGCCGTAGTCGACCTGGCCTTCTTGACCCGGCCCGGTTCCGAATCGACAGAACGCGTGCCGCTCGCGATCGTCGAGCGTTCGAGCGAACCGCTTGACGGCTTGGTACGAGCCGGCGTAGCCGTGGTGCTCGACTAGGTCCTGGTAGATGGCCTGCGCGTTGCGGCCCTTAGCGAGTTCCGCGCCGATGAACGGTCGATATCGCGCGCAGGAACTGCGACTGGGCTTGGACGTGGAGTCGGCGGGCGCTTCCGGCTCGGCGCCCCTGCCGGGTCGGCGGTCACTTTGTCCGAGGTGTGCGATTTTGCCGCCCCGGTCGACAGCAGGCCGGCCCGCTCTCCGCAAGCGCCGGACCGTCTCGTAGCGATGGCCGGTCTCGCGCGCCACGCGCCGGATACCCCAGCCCAGCCGCAGCAGCCCCAGGATCGCTTGTTGGTCGGTCACGCTCAGCTCGTTCATGGCAGCGCGCTTTGCGCCGCCGGCGCGCCCGAGCCGCTGCTACCTCACGATCGGACCCCTCTCAACCGCAGGTGTGCGATTTTGAAAGTGACCGCCGTTCGGTGTGCGGTTTTCAACCGTCCGCGGGTGTGCGATTTTGACTGACCCCCGAGGGTCGGGCAGAACTTCTACGAATTTGCCGCCCTCTGCCGGCGGCATACCTCAATCGGCAACCTCCTGCCCGCGGAGTTCGAACGCAGGATGTGTCAAGCCGCGCGACATCCAAACTCACACTATCCGCGAACCTGACACAGCTTCATTCATGGACATGAGAAATTAATAGCATCCTAGGATCTGCAGAACATGCCAGCCGAGGAGGGTAAGATTTGCCGGGTCGCGCACTCGATTTTCTAGTCCCTGGTAGCCCCCGTAGCGGGGCACCGAGACGTTGATACCGAAAATTTTCTGGACCCGGCCAACGGTTGCCGTTGGTGCCGTCTGAAGTGAACCGCCCACGAACCATAGTTCACCCCGCTTTACTTCGTAGAGCCACCCTGCTTGATGCCCATCGAAGAATACTCCGGCTGCGTGCGCTACTGAATGGCCGTCATCAGTCGTGGTAACCGGTACGTTCTCACCTTTCCTGAACATCGATCCAAAGCAGGCCGGGCCGGCGCCGCTTGGACTGTGGTAAGTGCGAGGCCCGCCTGCGCGGGCGCTGGCCGACGACAACTATCCTGGCCGGTCGGCGTCAACTATCTTGGCCGGTTGAGGGCC
>JBOHTW010000214.1:0-4767 GCA_050733835.1 Vulcanimicrobiaceae bacterium
CTCAAATGGCGCTGCCATTCCGCGCTCCTCGCGCCTCGCGGGGACGAAAAATCGCGGCGGCTTGGTGTCGCGCTCGCTCTGAGGCGGGACACTACGACTCGACCGCCCGGAACCGCCCCGAGGCATCCGGCCGAAAGATGGGCGGCCCGGTAAAGACCGACCGGCGCATCCACAGGAGCCGGTACCAGAACGCCGGGTCGAAGACCGGTGCGCGCGACTCGTCGGCGGTCGACACCGCTGCGAACAATTCGTACGAGGCATTCGGCTTCAAGAGCAGTTGTAAAGCGGTGTAGCCTCCCTCCGACGGGCCGACGCGCACCTCGGCGATGTGCGAGTGACGAATGCGCACGATGACGTCGCTGCCCGGTTCGAGCGGTAGCTCGATTCCGGTCGCCGGCGATTCGCCCATTTGCCGGGCAAAATCATCGGGAACAAACCCGATCAGCGACTGGGCCGAACTCACGATTTCGTCAACCCCCAACATGGAGCGCCACGGCGCGCGCCGAACGCTACCTTATGGCCGAAGGTAAGCCGATCGAACTGCCGTCGCTCTCGGCGCAACGCGGCGAGCCGAGCGCCGCAGTCTGCGCGGGCGGCCACCTGATCGCTTGGCACGTGGACGCTCCCCTCCCGGTTCGATATTGCGCGAAGTGCGGCGACCCCATCCTCTTCGCCTGTCCGGCTTGTGGCGCGCCACTTCCCGCCGATCCGGAGATGCTCCAGTGGGTCCCCTACCACGGTAACTGTCCGCAGTGCGGTAGCGCCTACCCGTGGAAGGCCGCTGATATCGCGCGCGCCAAGCGCACGCTCGCGGAGCGGGCGGAAGTCGAGCAGTGGCCCGTCGCTGTGAAGGCGCGGGCCGACGCGCTCGTGGACGACATCGCGGGCGACCGTGCGGCTGCTTCCGGCGTGGTCGCCGGAATCCAGTGGCTCGCGCAGCACGGTGCCGAGAGTGCGAGCGGGCCGATCCTCGACGCCGTCGAGCGGCTTGCCGGCGCAACGCTCAAACAAGCGCTGCGGCCGAGTTTCCCCGGGCAGTTCTAACGCGCGCAAGCGCCGTCGTCTTCCGAGTATTCTTCACCGTTCGCGCGAAAGATATCCGAAACGAGAATCGGCGCGGCGGGAAACATCGAACTCGTGACGATCAGCATGGCGGCGTCGCGGTTGACGCCGTGTTGCTCGTTGAATGCTTCCACGGCCTTTTGGGCCGCAGCGTATTCGTTGCCGTAGTCCCAATCGGTCGCCGAGTATCCGGGTTCGTGCGCCTTGACGAAGGCCGGATAAAAATGGCGCTCCCCATCGGGGTGGTTTCTCGTGAGATTTTCGGTGATGAACAGGCAGGCCGGCTTGCCGTCGATCAGGTACATGCGTGGGAACTCCTTCGTGCCGTCACCGCTCGCGGGTCGGCGCGAAGACGATGAAACGGATCTGCCGTTTGACGTTCATCAGCACGTCTAAGGCGTTCGAGGCTTGCGAGAATTCGCCCAGGGCCTCGAACGCTTCCGCTTGGCTGCGCCACGCCTGCGCGAGGATGATCTGCCGCTCCAGCGAGCCGAGGCTCCCAAGTTCTTCGGCCCGCCGGATCGCCTCCTTCAACCTCGCGATCGCCCCGTCGTAGTGGTGCATTTTGCACAACAGGATACCGTATTTGAGAAACGCTTCGAGCGCGTCTTGGTTCGTCATTTCCGCCGAGGTGACGATCTCGAGCGCTTCGGCCCGGATGAACTCCGCTTCGGCCAGGGCATCCGTGCTCTCGAGTATTCCGGCATACTGGCCAAGGAGCCGCAGCAGCCGCTGCGAGCTTCCCGGCCGCGTTCGCGCGGAGTTCACGTCGCGGCGGATCAGATCGACCGCCGCCTTGCCCTCACCGAGCGCGATCAGCGCATCGGCAAGCCGAGGGAACTCGTCGCGGTCGGCGGCAGCGTCTTCGCGCTCGCGCGTCTCCTCGTTCATGGCTCCCACAAGCGCCGCATGCGGTGTCGTCGACTCACAAGGCGGCGAGCTAGCCTCCGATTTCGGAGAAGGCTCGCATGCGACTCGATTGTTCGCCGAGGCGCAAGTGGTGACGTTCGGGCTTGATGAACATGCTGCCGCGAAAGATGTCCACGAGTTCGGCGCGCGACGCGCCCGCTCGCAGCGGGGAGCGCAGGTCGATCTGGTTGTCGCCGAAGAGGCAGAGCCGCAGCTGACCGTCGGCGGACAGCCGCACGCGATTGCAGCGCTCGCAGTAGTCGTGCGAGAGCGGGCTGATGACGCCGACGGCTCCTCGAGCGCCGGGCAGCGCGAAGTAGCGCGCCGGACCGTTGCCGCGCGGACCGGCGACCGGGACGAGCTCGCCGAGCGCGCCGATGCGCTCGAGCATCTCGTCGGCGGACACGTAGGCTTCCCGCTGCAGATCGAGGTTGTCTTCGACCGGCATTAGCTCGATGAAGCGCACGAAGATCGCGCGCTCGCGCGTCAACTCGGCCAGCGCCGCCAGCTCGTCGTCATTGCGGTCGCGCATCACGACACAGTTGATCTTCAGCGGCTCGAGCCCCGCTCGCAGCGCCGCGTCGATCCCTGCCAGCACGCGGCCCAGGCCCGGGCGCCGCGCGATTGCGAAGAACCGGTCTTCGCGCAGGGTGTCGAGCGAGATGTTGACACGGCGCAAACCGGCGGCGACCAGCGCGTCGACCTGCTCGGCAAGCATCATCCCGTTCGTCGAGAGCGAGATGTCGGTGATGCCGGGGATGGCCGCGAGCATCCGAATCAAGGTGGGTAAGTCGCGCCGGACCAGCGGCTCGCCTCCCGTGAGCCGGATGCTGCGGACGCCGATTGCGGCGCCCGCAGCCACCACCCGCTCGATCTCCTCGAAGCTGAGTATCTCGCTCTTCCCAATCCAGGGCAAGCCTGCCTCGGGCATGCAGTAGACGCAGCGCAGGTTACACCTGTCGGTGACCGAGATCCGCAGATACGTGATCGGACGCTGGAACTGGTCCGCCAGCGGCGCGCGCGTCCCGCCGACGGCTTCGATGAGATCGATCGTATCGAGAGTCATGGTCTCTACACCGTGGCCATGGTTCCGCGGAGCATCGTTGCGAGCAACTGTGGCGGCCGCACGTAATCCACGACCGGACTGCCGTCGTACGTACCCCACCCGTCGGGGTGCGATACGCTTGAAGGGCGGTCTATGGGGACCCTAAGTGTTGATTGCATCCACGACCTCCGAGAAGCGGCGCTGCGCGGCTTCTCTTGCTCTAGAGTGCCTTTGAGAGGACGCTTGCTGGAGCAGGTTACAACATAGAAAGGACGCGCTAGGCCCTCGGTAGGTACGGGACGTCGGGTCCGATACTCGGAACGCCCGGCGGTGCGGAGTACGGAACGTTCCGGCGCCGGTACCAGATGACGACCTGATAGGGCCGGAATAGGTACGGCAACGGGAGTGTCACCGCGTGCACCAAGCGCGTGAACGGGAACAACGCAATGATCACGAACGCATTGAGCATGTGGAGCTTGACCGGCAGCGGCATAGTCGTGACGTACTGAATCTGCGGGTCGAAGGCCACGAGCGAATGGAGCCACGGAACCGACGTGTGGAGATACCATTCCGAGCCCCAGCGATAGACGAACGCGATCCAGAAGCCCATCACGACTTGGAACAGCAGGGCGGCGAGCAGTATCCAATCCATCGTTGTCGTGACGCTCTTGGCGCGTACGTTGCTGAGGCGCCGGACGATCAGGACCGTAATCCCGAAGACCGTCATGATCGCCAGCGCCAAGCCGACGACCTCGAGGACGTACAAGCGCGTCTCGTTGGAAATGAGCGCGGCCCAGCCCGCCGGGAACAAGAAGCCGAGGATATGCGCGCCCAAGATCAGGATGATCCCATAGTGCCACATCGTCGAGCCCCAAAACGCCATGCGGTTCTCTAAGAACTGCGAGGACTGGCTCGAGAACGAGAAGCGATCCATGAAGTAGCGGTAAAATCCGACGATGAAGCTAACCGCGACCGCCAAATATGGGAATACCGCCCACAGAAACGTGTTTGACATGGCCTCCCTCCGTCTCGTTACTCCGAGATCGGTCGACTATGAAATCAAGAGTTCTTGGTCGGGCATCGGTATGTGCTCGAGCTCTGCCGGCATACCATAGCGCGCCTGCAAGACTAAGCGCAGCGCGTGCAACACGCGGCGAAAATCCTCGCCCGTGTCGAAGACCTCGGGAACCTCCTCACCTTCTTCCACCGGCTCGGGTTCGGGGGGAACCGTCATCGGTTCGAGCGTGGGGAGCAGTGCTTCCAGGACGATTTCAGTTCTGAGCTCGGCGTCGTCGCAGATGGCCAAGAAGCGCAGCAGCACCGCCAGGTGATCGGGCAATTCCAGCCCCGGATCGAAGCCGTGCACGCGAAAGCGCTCTTTGAGTTCGAGCAGCAGTGCGCTCCGCTTGTAGGCTTCGCCGAACATATGGTAGCCGATGTACGGGTGGCACGACGCGTTGAGATCGAAGGTCGCCGTGAAGATCTCTTCGAGGGCGTCCTGCGACGTCCGTTCGGCGAACGCCGCGAACTCGCCCAAGAGCGCCGCTGCTTCGGCGCTCTCGGGCACGACCAGATTTCGGCACTCCTGGGCGGCACGCGCCGTCGCCCCCGGTTTCGGGTAGTCGAGCAACTCCGCGAACAGCCCGAGGACGCGCGATTCGCGAGTTGCGTCGGCCCCAGTTACCATCTGCGCGCCGGCGCCTCGCGAAAGCCGAAACCGGCTGCCGGCTTGTGCGTGTAGGGATCCAGGC
>JBOHTW010000215.1:0-8609 GCA_050733835.1 Vulcanimicrobiaceae bacterium
CGCGCGGCCGGGGATTGCGTACCCAAGTGCGGCCCGAACGCTCGAGCGGCTGGGCTTTCCAGCGGCGCGCATCTATCGCGTGCTGCGCGCGCACGCCGCGCGATTCGGGCCGCTCGCCGGCCTGACAGTCGAGGATTCGCTCGCAGTTCACGCGTAGAGGCTGCATCGTGCGTCTGCTCCATGCCCTCGCGGTGGCTGCGTTCGTCTTGTGCACGGCCCTGCCCGCATCGGCTCTCAAGCTCGAATCGGTGGCGCGGGTAGCGTCGGACTTCCACAGTTCGAATCGGCATCTTCAGGCGATGTTTCGCGCAGCGTTGCTCGACACGAGCCAGCTTGCGACCATCGCGCCCGACGGAACGGCCTACGTGCGCACCGGCGACATTCCGGCGGAATGGCTGCGCGATGCGAGCGCCCAAGTCCGTCCGTACCTGTTCTTCGCGCGCACCGACCCGGAGGTCGGGTCATTGCTGCGCGGGATCATCGCGCGTGAGGGGAAGTACCTGCAGGTCGATCCCTACGCCAACGCGTTCTCGCTCGATTACCACGTTTGGGAACAGAAGTTCGAACTCGACTCGTTGTGTTATCCGCTCGTGCTGGCATGGACCTATTGGAAGGTCACGGGCGACGCCTCGATCTTCACCGACGATCTCTCCAAAGGCTTCGACCGCGCGCTCGAAACGATGGAACGCGAACAAGATCATCCGCGCAACTCGCACTACACCCACACGCAGCTCTTCGGAGGCAAGGGTCGTCCGGTTGCCTACACGGGGATGATTTGGACTGGGTTTCGCCCGTCCGACGACGCTTGCCAGTACAATTACTTGATTCCGTCGGAGATGATGGCGGTGGTTGCCCTCGGCGATCTCGAAGAGATCGAACGCGACGTCTACCGCAATCTCATCAAGGCCAACCGCGCGAAGACGCTGCGCGAAGAGGTTCAGAGCGGAATCCAGACCTACGGCATCGTCTTCACGCCCAACTACGGCTATATCTACGCCTACGAAGTCGACGGCCTCGGCAACGCGGTCACGTTCGACGACGCGAACATCCCAAGTCTCTTGTCCGCGCCATACATCGGTTATACGAAAGTCGACGATCCGATCTACCAGAACACGCGCCGGTTTCTGCTGTCGAAAGACAATCCGTATTTCTATTCCGGCAAGTTCGCACGCGGGATCGGCAGCGCGCACACCAGCGACGGCTATGTGTGGCCGCTCTCGCTCTTGATGCAAGGGTTCACCGCGACCACGAATGCCGAGAAGCAGGATGTCCTCGGCGAGTTGCTCGCAAGTGATCCGGGCGACCACCTGTTGCACGAATCGTTTGATCCAAACGATCCGAATAAGTTTTCGCGTAAGGACTTCGGCTGGCCCAACGCCCTCTTTAGCGAGTTCATCCTAACGACCGAGATGGGTTACACGCCGCTTCCGACCGGTGACACGAGCGACCTCGAGTTTCGCGACGAGTAAGGGATGAAGCCAACCATCGACGTCATTCTCGGGATTCAATGGGGCGACGAGGGCAAAGGCCGCATCGTCGATCATGCCGCGGGCGACTACGATATCGTCGCCCGGTTTGGCGGCGGGGATAACGCCGGCCACACGATCGTCGTCGGCGACCGGACCTTGGCGCTCCGCATCGTTCCGAGCGGCGTGCTCCACGATCGGCCCCGGCTGTTGATCGGCGGTGGTACGGTCGTCAGCCTCGACGGGTTGATCGGCGAGCTGACGATGCTATCGGCGCTCGGCGTCGACGTTGGCCGGATCGCCGTCTCCGATCGCGCGCACATCGTCTTCCCGTACCATGCTGCGCTCGACCGAGCCAATGAGCGCGCGCGCGGCGGCGATGCCATTGGGACGACGGGCCGCGGCATCGGTCCCGCGTACACCGACAAAGTCGCCCGCACGGGGATCACCTTCGGCGACCTCCGTCGACCGGAACGCTTCGAGGAGAAGCTGCGACACAACTTGGCTGCGCGCGCCGGTCAAATTCACCGGCTCGACCCCGAGGCGAGTGAATCGTTGCCGTCGGCCGATGAACTCATTTCCCGCACGCGCGAGTTGACCGCTCAAGTATTGCCGCACGTCGTCGACGGCGTCGCGTTCATTCACGATGCGCTTGACGCGAATCGCAAGGTCCTGATCGAAGGCGCGCAGGGGACAATGCTCGACATCGGCTTTGGAACGTATCCTTACGTGACCAGTTCGCATACGATCGCCGGTGGCGCGTGCATTGGTCTCGGCATTGGGCCGACCCAGATCGCGCGGGTCAGCGGCGTCGCCAAAGCGTACTGCACGCGGGTCGGCGGCGGCCCATTTCCAAGTGAGCTGCACGACACAGTCGGCGAGCAACTACGCCGCCAAGGTCACGAGTTCGGGACGGTCACCGGTCGACCGCGGCGCTGCGGTTGGTTCGACGCGGTCGGCGCGCGATTCGCGGTTCGCGTCAACGGGCTGACCGATGCGGTCGTCACCAAGCTCGACGTCCTGCGCGGGCTCGACCGGCTCGGTATCGTGACCGGCTACCGGCTCGGCGGCCGGGCTGTCGGCGTCGAGGCGATCGAGGATGCCGGGCTCGAACCGGTGATCGAGTGGCACGCCGGCTGGACCGAGGACATCTCCGGCGTCCGCCGGATCGACGATTTGCCGGCGAACGCTGGTGCCTACGTCACCGCGCTCGAACGTGCGCTCGGGGTTCGGGTCACCGCCGTCTCGGTCGGCCCCGAGCGCCAGGCCCTGGCGGTCCGCTGAGGTGATCTCGTTGCAGCGGCCCAACGGGCATCCCGTCATCGTCAACGTCGACCTGATCGAGACGATCGAACGAGTCGACGAGCAAAGCACAACCCTGGTGACGCTCGTGACCGGCAACGTCGTCGTCGTCGTCGACGATCCGGCGCAGATCCGCGAGGCGGTCATCGAATTCAAACGACGGATCGCGGCACACGATCCGTCGGTCGAGCACAGCTAAGCAACGCACCGGCGGCTCGGGCAAGAACCGCCGGTCGATGGGCGAACTCTTGGGCAATGACCGAGCAGATCGAGCGGGAGCCCGCGGACGGCGCTGCGGCCGCATCGCAAAAATCCGGGAGCGTGACCGCGCAGCGGACGTTACTCGTCTTGGGCGTCACCGCCGTGGCGGCGGTGATCGTGTTCGCGTTCGTGCGGCGTTCGCTCGTACGCCGCCCCGTCGACCCAACGACCGAACGCATTCAATCGCTGATCGACGAAGCCAATCAGTTGCTGAAGCAACTTGACGACAAACAGCGTTCGTAGCGGTCCCGCCGGCTTGGTTGCCGGTGAAATCTACGAGGTCGGGTTTACCGACGTGATTGCGAAGACCGGCCAAAGCGTCGGCCGGGTCAACGGCATGGTCGTCTTTACGCTCGGTCCACTGCCCGGTGAACGCGCGCGCGTTCGCGTGACTTCGGTAAAAGCGAACTACGCCGTCGGGGAACTGGTCGAGCTGCTCGAAACCTCAGCCGACCGCGTCGAGCCGTTTTGCGCCGTCTTTGGGCGCTGCGGCGGTTGCCAGGTGCAGCACCTCGCCTACGACGCTCAACTGGCGTGGAAGCGCCGGATTGTCGCGGACGCGCTGCGCCGAATTGGGGGGCTCGGCGACGTTCGCGTGCTGCCCGCGCGCGGCATGGCGATTCCGCGCAACTACCGCAACAAGATGTCGCTCGTGGTCGGCGGCGCGCCGGGCGCGCGCGAACTCGGCTTCTACCACGCCGGCACGCACGATCTCGTTCCCGTGCATACGTGTCCGATCGTCATGGACGAGCTCGATGCGACGATCGGCGCGCTGTGGGAGATCGCCGCCGACCCCGCCACCGCCGATGCCTTCGACGACGCCCGCCATGTGGTCGCGCGCGTCGGTCGCGCCAGCCGGCGAGTCGTCGTTTCAGTTAGCTCGCGCGAATCGTCGCCGGCGTTGCGCCGGCAGGCCGAGCGCGTCGCCGCCCGCCTACCGCAAACCGTTGGTCTGTGCAACTCGTTCGAGCCGGCGAGCGAAAATGCGGTCCTGGGCCGCGAGCACACGGTTTTGGTCGGCGAAGGCGATATTGATGAGACGATTGACGGGGTTCATTTCCGCGTCTCCTCGGGCTCATTCTTCCAGGTGAACAGCCTGATGGTCGGCGAGATTTTTCGGTTCTTGCAGCCGTTCGTACCCCAAAACCGCATCGTCGTCGATCTGTATTGCGGGGCGGGCACCTTCTCGCTGTTCTTTGCGAACCACGGCGCGCGCGTCGTCGGCGTCGAAGAGAATCCGTACGCGGTCGGCGAGGCGATCCGCAATGCCGAACGCAACGGGCTGCACGACAAGGTCGCGTTTCTGTCGGGCCGGGTCGAGCGCCGGTTGCAGATCGAACCGGCAAAATCGATGCTCGCGTCGGCCGAGGTCGCGTTTCTCGACCCTCCGCGTAAGGGCAGCGACGAGGCGACCCTCGATGCGATCGTGGCCGCGTGCCCACCGCGCATTTGGTACCTTTCGTGCAATCCGTCGACCTTGGCGCGCGACCTCGCGCGATTGGTCGCGGGCGGCTATCGGCTCAACGTCGTCCAGCCGTTCGACATGTTCCCGCACACCGGCCACGTCGAGGCGCTCGCCCTGCTGGACGCGCCGGGGATCGCTGCACTAGACGTTGCGAGTTAGGCTCGGTTACTTGGCTTACTAGCCGAAGCAGCCGATTGTACTGCCCGCAATGTGGGGAAAGTCATACTACGCGGCACCGTGTCGCCTGACTTTCGAAAGAGGCACCAGCTTGCAGACGATGGACACGATTCACCCGAACGAACTCCGGGCGCAACCCGCTCGCAACCTGTTGCCGCGGCTATTTCGCGACATCTCCTCGCTAGCCACTCAGGAAGTCGACCTCGCGAAGGCCGAATTGACCGAGAAGAGCGGGCTTGCCGCCGGCGCCGCGCGCACCTTTACGCTGTCAGCGGCGTGCGCCGCGATGGCGCTGGTTACGCTCTCGGCGTGCGTCATCGCCGCGCTAGCCCTGGTGCTGGCGCTCTGGTTTGCATTTCTCATCGTCGGCGTGATCTACGCGATTGCGGCGCTGGCATTCGCGTCGGCGGCGCGCGCGGCGGTAAATCGCGGTGGCGGGCTGCTGCCGACGCGAACCGCCCGCCATCTGTTCGCTCCCTCGCCGACGGACGAGCCGCTGCGGGCCGACGAACTGCGGGCCGATGCGACCAAAGCGCGCATCGACGGGACCCTCGCGGCGCTCGGCAGCAAGACCGACCTGCTGACACCGATGCGGGACGCCGCGTTAGCGGCTGGATCGCTCGCCGCGGCGCTGGCCGCCTCGGCGCGCTCCCAGAACGGGAGCCACTGAACTCAAGGTCTCGAGCTCCCGGTTTCCCGACCACGATCCGAGCGGCGCTGCTGACGGAGGGGACCGCGGGTGGCGCATCGGCGAAGACCGCCGGGTGACGGCTTGTCCGTCCTTCCGGAAAGGTAATCGTGTCTTCGGATAAGATCGACGTCGGTTATGTCGCCAAGCTTGCGCGGATCGCGCTCGACGCGGACGAGATCGCGCGGTTCGGTTCGCAGCTCGGCGGGCTGCTCGAACACGTCCGCGCGCTCGACCAGCTGCCGCTCGACGATGTGCCGGCGACGGCGCAGGTGATTCCGTCCCGCAGCGTCATGCGCGACGACGTCGAGCGGCCGTCGTTGTCGCGCGCCGTCGTTCTCGGACAGGCGCCGCAGGCTGAGGGGCGCTATTTTCGCGTGCCGCGAATCATCGCGGAGGACGCGGGATGAGCGATCGGACGGCGCTGGAGACGGCCGCGGCGGTCGCCCGGCGCGAGGTTTCGGCGAGCGAACTGGCCGAGATCGCCATCGCGCGGGTCGAACGCGAGGACGCGCGCGTCGGCGCCTTTCTGACTTCGACGGCCGGCCTTGCGCGCGCCGCCGGGCGGCGCGTCGATGCGGCGATCGCCGCCGGCGAGCGGCTACCGCTAGCCGGCGTGGCGCTCGCGATCAAGGATAATATGTGCGTGACGAACACGCGCACAACGTGCGGCTCGCGCATCCTCGGCGACTGGATCGCGCCGTACACCGCGACTGCGGTTGAGCGACTGCTCGCGGCCGGTGCGATTCCGGTTGGCAAGACCAACCTCGACGAATTCGCGATGGGCAGCTCGTGTGAAAATAGCGCGCTCGGCGTGACCCGCAATCCGTGGGATCTCGCGCGGGTCCCCGGTGGTTCGTCGGGCGGCAGTGCCGCCGCGGTCGCCGCCGGCACGGCAACCGTCGCGGTCGGCAGCGATACCGGCGGCTCGATTCGCGAGCCGGCGGCGTTTTGCGGCGTCGTCGGCTTCAAGCCGACCTACGGCCGAATCTCACGCTATGGGCTGATTGCGTTCGCGTCGAGCCTCGATCAAATCGGGCCGTTTGCGCGGACCGTCGCCGACGCGGCGCTGCTCTACGACGTGATGGCGGGCAAGGATATCTGCGACGCAACGACGGTCGACCGGGTACCGGAGTCGACGCACGACGCGTTGCGCGAGGACCTGCGCGGCGTTCGGATCGGCATCGTGCGCGAGTTCGATCTCGCGAAACTCGAGCCCGACGTGCGGATGGTTTACGAGACGGCGTACCGCGACCTCGAACGGCTCGGCGCGACGTTGGTCGAAGTCGGGCTGCCAACCGCCGATTACGGCATCGCGACCTACTACCTGATCGCCCCGGCTGAATGTTCGTCGAATCTCGCGCGGTTCGACGGGATTCGCTTCGGCATTCGACGCGCGGGTGCCGATGTCGCTGAGACCTACGAACGAACCCGGGCGGCCGGTTTCGGCGACGAAGTCAAGCGCCGGATATTGATCGGCACCCACGCGCTGTCGAGCGGCTATTACGACGCCTATTACGTCCGTGCGCAGAAGGCGCGAACCCTGATGGCGGCGGATTTTGCGCGCGCATTTGAAAGCTGCGATCTAATTGCGTCGCCGGCGGCGTCGTCGGCAGCCTTCGAATTCAACGCAAAGTCCGATCCATACAGCATGTACCTGATGGACTACTACACGATTCCGATGTCGCTGGCGGGCCTGCCGGCGCTGTCCGTTCCGTGCGGCTACGTGACACCGGCCGGTAGCGCCAAGCCGTTGCCGCTCGGCCTCGAGTTGACCGCACCGCTGTTTGCCGAGCGCAGTTTGCTTGGAGCCGCGCACGCGTACGAGCGCGGTACGGCGCACGCGACCCGCCATCGGCCGGAGGTCGCTGCATGACCGCCGTAACCGCGCCGACGGTCAACGTCAAATATGAAGCGGTCATCGGCATCGAATGCCACGTCGAACTCAAGACGGCGACCAAGATGTTTTGCGGCTGCCGCAACGTCTTTGGCGCCGAACCGAACACCAATATCTGTCCGGTCTGCCTCGGTTTGCCGGGCGCGCTCCCGGTCCCCAATCGGGTGGCGATCGAGCATATCATCCGCGCGGGCCTGGCGTTCGACGCCACGATCCCGCTGTTTTCCAAGTTCGACCGGAAGAATTATTTCTACCCGGATATGCCCAAGAACTATCAGATCTCGCAGTTCGATATGCCGTTCGCGCAGGGCGGGATCGTCACGTACTGGCTGCCGGACGGCACGCAGCGCATCTGCCGGCTGACGCGCATCCATCTCGAAGAAGATACCGGCAAATCGCTGCACGCCGGCTCCGGTGACGGACGGATCGCCGGCAGCACGCACTCCTTAGTCGACTTCAACCGGGCCGGCGTTCCCCTGATGGAATGCGTCTCGGAACCGGACATTCGGACGGCGACCGAAGCGGTGGCATTTCTCGAGGCGCTCAAACGCAGCTTCGTCGCCCTCGGCATCAGCGACGTGAAAATGGAAGAAGGCTCGCTACGGTGCGATGCCAACGTGTCGATTCGCGTGCGCGGGTCGTCCGCCTACGGAACGAAATCCGAGATCAAGAACATGAACTCGTTTCGGAGTGTCCATCGCGCGATTGAAAGCGAGACTGCGCGCCAGATCGAGCTTGTCGAGAGCGGCCGTCGGGTCGTTCAGGAGACGCGCGGCTGGGACGAAGCCGCCGGCGTGACCCATCCGATGCGCAGCAAGGAGCAGGCCCACGACTATCGCTACTTTCCTGACCCGGATCTGGTACCGATCGAGTTCACGGCAGCCGAGGTCGACCGGTGGCGAGAAACGCTCGGAACGTTACCACAGGCACGGATCGCGCGGTTCATCACGGTCGACGCGCTGGCCGCGCCGGTCGCGCATCAACTGGTCGATACGCCTGGGTTAGCGGACTTTTTTGAAGCCGCGGCCGGTCATTCGCACAAACCGCAAGCGACGGCGAACTTTTTGCTCGGCGATCTCGCGCGGCTCGCCAACGAGTCGGGCACGCCGATCGACCAATCAAACGTCACGCCCGAAGCGCTGGCCGAACTCGTCGACCTCACCGATGCCGGAGCGATCAATTCGAAGACGGCAAAAGACCTGATCGAACGGCTGTGGACCGCGGGCGGGTCGCCGCGCGCGATCGTCGCGCGCGATGGACTCGCGCAGGTGAGCGACGTCGACACGATCGACGCGGTCGTCGGCGAGGTGATCGCGGCGCAAACGAAGTCGGTTGCCGATTTTCGTGCCGGCA
>JBOHTW010000216.1:0-2310 GCA_050733835.1 Vulcanimicrobiaceae bacterium
GGCATACATCGTGGCGGTCGTAAGCGTTCGCAACGCCGGCGGACAATCGAACAGGACCCAGTCGTAGTCGACCGCTTCGATGAGTTCGGCAAAGCGCGCCATCAGAACTGGCTGCGAGGTCAGCGCGATTTCCTGATGGCTGAGTCGATCAAAGTTGGCCGCCAGTAAGTCGCAACCGTAGGCTGGGGCGGCGATGGTCAACGTTCGCGCCAAGGTGGCGACGGACGCCTCGACACCGGACCCATATCCGAGTATCTCGGCTGCCCCTTCTTCTGCGCCTGGGGCCATTGCCGTGGTTGCGGTTCCTTGCGGGTCGGCATCGACGACCAGTAAGCGCTTGCCACGTGCGGCAAGCGCGGCGGCTAGATTGATCGTAGTTGTCGTCTTCCCGACCCCGCCTTTCTGATTGATGACGGCGATCGCGATCGGCGATCTAACTTCCGGCATGTTCCTCCTCTTCACACTAATCATTCTGGAGTCGGGTTTCCGTAGTCTGGAGCCTGGACAGAAGAGTCGGGAGTCCTCTTTTGACGCGTGATGTGCTAATCCTGCTCTTGCAACAAGCGTCGCACAGGCCGAAAAGCCGAAAGGATTTCGAATGATGCATGAGTCCTGAGTCAGGCCTCATGTTTCAGGTTTCAGGAGACATGACTACTGACACGTGACTCAGCATCCACGAATCTGGGGCATTGGGTTCCTCCAAGCGACCCGCGACGAATGACCACTCAGCGAATCGCGGACATTGAAAGCTGGCGCGCTTCGAGCGGTTTTGGACGCCGCAGCGGAAGAAGTGCCCCGTTCGACGCTAGGTCTGCCGGGGTTTGCGCTTATGCGCAACCGGACCAAGCATTTCGCGGCCATCCGTCGAATTGAGGAGCGGATGAAGAAGCTCGCATCGGCGACCCCTGTCCGCGAGCACGGCATCGAAGCTACGCGCCGTTTGCGAGCGGGCCTTCCAATCGCCTACGTTGAGGACGGAGTTCTGGTTCACGAGAATCCGGACGGCCGGCGATACGAGGTTCGGATCGAAGCAACCGGCAGCGCGACATTCGTTCGCGAGGTGTGATTGCCTGAGTTCCACGTGCTCGCTGGCCCGAATGGGTCCGGCAAGAGCACGTTCACGCGGCAAGTAGACAGCGGCTTGCGGCGGATCGACTATGCCATCCCGCCTGTGATCAACCCGGATCTAATCGCGCAGCACTTGAGCCCGCACGACCCGGACGCGGCGGCAGGGCCGGCGGCGCGTGAGGCGCTCAGGCTGCGCGGGGAGGCGTTCGCCAAGCGGGAGAGTTTCGCGATCGAGACCACGCTCTCGGGAAATTCGGAGCTCCTGCTGATCGAAGTGGCGCACGCAGCCGGCTACCTCGTGACCATGACGTACATCGCGCTTAGCAATGCCGACTTGAGTGTGTACCGTGTTGCCCTACGAGCGCGAGAGGAATCGCGAACGGTTCCGGCTGCCGATGTGCGTCGTCGATACAAGCGCAGCCTTGACAACTTGAGCCGCGTTGTCGCGCAGATCGACGTCATTCATGTCGTTGACAACAGCGGCGATGACTTCTGGGATGTTGCAAGGCTTGAACGCGGCCGCGTCGTCACGGTCGCGAAACCAATCCCACTTTGGGCCGAACGTGCGCTCGCACCGCAGCTCGCGCTTGCTCGAGATCGAACAGCTATCGCTGACCACGCCGTCGAGCGGCTGCGCAGTGTGCCGAGCTCGCGGCCGCGGGCACAATTCGTCGAGCGTGCGCTCGGCGAAAATGAAACATTCGCGGGGATGGTTATCGCCGCCACCGAGCGACACATCGCGATCTCGGTGAGTCCTCAGAGTTTTTTCATCGTTGAACGCGCCAAACTCGATCGCGCGGTCGAGCCTGGGCAAAGCGTGCGAGTCGAGCTTAGCGGGGAGCGCTGCACGGTGCAGATCGTTGAAGGTGGGGCGTCCTTCTGATCGTGGAGTACGCGCTTCCGCAAGCGGCTCGGGGGACGTTGGCCGACTTCGCTCCGTGTTTGAACATCGTTGCCAAAAAGCGGGCCTAATTCTCCAGGCGGACCGCCGCGCAGCGGCGACTGGTCGCGGCGAGATATGGACAGCGGAACGTTTCTATCAAGCTTTGTCGGAGCGGTGCGGTGAGGCTGCGGTTCCGGTAATGCGCACGATCCACGATTGGGCGGAAACGCAACCGCATGCGGCGACCTTTTTTGGGCGAGGTAAGTCCGATGGGTAGATTCAGATCGCGTACAAGGGAGGGGACGATCCGTCGATATATCAAGCTGAGGACACCGTCATACTCTCGTTCGGGACCTATG
>JBOHTW010000217.1:0-11863 GCA_050733835.1 Vulcanimicrobiaceae bacterium
CCGCTAAGCGCGGGGTCGAGCCGCAGTCCCAAGCGCAGCGGGCTTTCATAGCGCACGAGACCCCCGCGCGGTCGCATCCCGGCAAGCGTAACGAGCAAATCGCGGGTCCGGCCGGGCGTTCGCAGCAGCCCCCCGCCGCAGCGGATCGCCGCTTCGACGTGATACGCATAGCCACCGAACAATTCGTCGGCCCCGTCGCCGTCGATTGCGACGATCGCGTCGTGCGCGCGCAGCGCCCGATAGAGCGACCAAATCGGCGTCGGGCTCGTGAAGTGAATTTCCTCGAAATCGACGACGGTCCGCGCGATGATGCGCTCGAACTCGTCGACGTCAATCGGAACGTGCCGAACCGCTAGCCCCGCTCGGTTTGCAACCAGGTCCGCGTAGGCAGTTTCGTCGAGCGGCGTGCCGGCAAAGTCTGCGACGAACGTGGCGCGCCAATCGGGAGCCGAGCGCGCATTCGCGCGCAACCCATCGCGGCGGTCGACGGCCGACAACGCGCCGACGACCGAGCTCGAGTCGAGTCCGCCGCTCAGACAGGTTGCCGCCGGCACGTCGCTGCGCACGCGCAGGCGGCACGCATCGAAAAACAGCTCGCGAAACTCCGCCGCTTGGCGCCCGAAGTCGGCCGCGACTTCGACGCGATGATCGAGCGTGTTCCACCATCGGCGAACCGCCGGGCCCGACGCGCTAACGGTCATCGCACAGCCTCCCGGCAAGCGGCGCACGCCTTGGAGCAGCGAGTCCTCGGTTCCTTCGAGCGCGAAGTTGTCGGCCAGCACGCGGGCCAGCGAAGCCGAATCTTCGGTCGCTTCGAACTCGTCGAGTTGCAAGAACGCCTTTAGCTCCGACGCGAACGCGAACCGATCGCGCTCGACGACGTAGTACAGCGGCTTCACGCCGAACCGGTCCCGTGACAGGAACAAGCGGCGGCGCGCGACGTCCCAGATCGCGAACGCCCACATCCCGTTGAAGCGCCGCTGGCAATCCTCGCCAAACCGATCGTACGCCGCCAGGATGACTTCGGTATCGGTCCGCGATGTAAACCGGTACCCAACGGACTCGAGTTCCCGGCGCAACTCGACGAAGTTATAGATCTCGCCGTTGAAGCTGATCCAGTATCGCCCGTCCGCCGACCGCATCGGCTGGCGGCCTGCCGCTGACCGATCGAAGATCGCCAGCCGGCGATGCCCCAAGCCGAGCGTGCGATCGTCGCCGAGCAGTTCGATCCCCTCGCCATCGGGGCCGCGATGAGCGAGTGCTCGGGTAAACCGTTCGATGGCGCCGCTCGCAAGCGGTCGCCCATCGAGGTGCCAAATTCCGGCAATCCCGCACACGTTGCCGCCCGCTTCGTGCGGGGATCGAATCATGCCTAGGGCCCAAAGACCCACGAGTACCGGGTGACTATGCTCGGGTATGCGATCAGGTCGCGCGAGCATCGGTCGCGAAGTCTGCCGATGATGTCTGCTCGCATGACGATGCCGATCGACGACTTGAGCGCCCTCGGCTCCGACGAGAAGCGCCAAATGCTTGCTAAACTGCTGGTCCTACAAGCCGGCGAAGGCCGCACGTTTCCGCTGTCGTTTGGTCAGGAACGGCTGTGGTTGATCGATCGCATCAATCCCGGTACGCCGGCATACAACGTGCCGCGCTTCCATCGTTTGCGCGGCCCGCTCGATGCCGGCGCGCTCGAACGCAGCATCGGCGAAATCATCCGCCGCCACGGCGCGCTCCGGACGAACTTCGGCCTCGGCGACGGTTTGCCGGTACAGATCGTTCACCGGCACGGCGGCTTCCGCCTTACGCAGATCGACTTGAGCACGCTTGTCCCGACGGCGCGCGAGGCCGCGCTACTCGAACTGGCTCGGAACGAGGCGGGGTACCGTTTCGTGCTCGCAGCCGAACCACTCATTCGCGCGACCCTCGTGCGACTCGCCGGCGACGAGCATGCCTTGCTGCTGACCCTTCACCACATCGTCGTCGACGGGTGGTCGCTCGGCATCTTCTTTCGCGAACTGGGCACGCTCTACGATGCCTTCACGAACGGCCGACCCTCGCCGCTCGCCGACCTCGAGCTGCAGTATTCCGACGTCGCCGTTTGGCAACGGCGGGCTGCTATGGAAAGGCGCTTCGGACCGCAGCTCGCCTATTGGAAACAGCAGTTGGCGGACGTCCACGGCATTCTCGAATGGCCGGCCGACCGCCCGCGCTTAGCATTGACCAACTTTCCCGGCGCAACGTTCGATACGACGATTTCGCGGGCCGCGACCGACGCGCTAGAACGGCTGGCACGGTCGGCCGGCGCGACGCTCTATATGGTCCTGCTGGCGTGCCTGCAGATCGTCCTCGCCCGTTACACGGGTCAGACCGACATCGTCATTGGCTCGCCGATCGCCGGCCGAAACCGTCCCGAGATCGAGGACCTGATCGGTCCGTTCATCAACACGCTGGCACTGCGGGGCGATATCGCGGGCGATCCGCGGTTCGATGAACTCCTCGATCGTGTGCGGATGATCACGGTCGACGCATTCGACCATGCCGATGTCCCATTCGAGCGCGTCGTCGAAGTGGTTCGGCCGACGCGCATCGCCGGCGTCAATCCGCTCGTTCAAGCAATGCTCGTGCTCCAAAACACGCCGCCGGCACTTCTGCGGATCGGCAACGTTCGCGTCGAACCGATGACGGTCGGTAACGGATCGACAAAATTCGATCTCTTGGTCTCGCTGACCGCCGGACCCGACGGTCTCGCCGTTCATTGCGAGTACGACACCGAGATCCTCGACGCGGAGAAAGTCGGTTTGCTGCTCGACGACTATCGCCATGCATTGGCGGCCGTCGTCGAAGACCCGACGCGTTGCATCTCGACGTTACCGCTCGAATTCGCGAGCCGGCGGCGCGACCGCCCGGCGCAGCCGGCCGCTCGCGTGGCCGCCGTTCTGCCGAACGCGCGCGCCGACCTCGAACGATCGCCCGAGTTCGCTGCGATCGCCGCGCTCTGGCGGCGAACGCTGAGCATCGACCAACTCCGCGCCGACGATGACTTCTTCTTGCTCGGCGGCCACTCGCTGTTGGCCGCCCGGATGCTCGGCGATCTCGAGCGCGAACTCGGGTACCGCTTCTCGCTCGCCGACTTTGTGGTCGATCCAACGCCGGCGCAACTGATCGGAGCGAACCGCGCGCGACCGGACGCAGCGGCTGCCGGACCGTTACGCATGCTCGAACGCGGTCGCGACCGGACGCCGTTCATCTTTCTCCATGGTGACATGAACTTCGGCGGGGCGTTCTGTCGCGAACTGGTGACTCGGCTCGGCCCCGAGCAGCCGTTCTATACGCTCGCGCCGCACGGCGCCGAAGGTGGTCCGGTTCCTGACTCGATCGAAGCGATGGCCGCCGACTACGTCGCGGCCCTTCGGCGCGCGATCCCCCGCGGTCCCTATCGGTTGGGCGGCTTCTGCAACGGGGCGCTCGTGGCGTTCGAGATGGCCCGTCAACTCCACGCCGACGATGCGGTGGTCGACCGGTTAGTTCTGATCAACGCCGTCGCCAGCCCCCGGCGGTTACCGTTGCTCAACGGACTGATCCGCGCTTGCGGGCGGCAGCATTGGCTTGGTCCGCGGCTGCGCGAGACGTGGAGTTACCGGATCGCGCGGTTGAGCAACTTGTCGGGTTTGGCCGGCCGCAAACGGCAACCGTCGACGGTCGAGCCGGCCGGGCGCGTGCCGTCGGCGGCCTACCTCGCGGTTCTCGGACCGACCTTGACGTATCATCCGGAACCATACGATGGCGCGGTCACGCTCATCTTGAGCGACAAGGAGCCGGTCGAACACCCGAACGATCCGACGGCCGGTTGGGGCGCCGTCGCCACCGGAGTCGACGTCATGAGTGTCGCGGGCGACCATCTGTCGCTCCTGCACCAGGACCTTCCCGAACTCGGCGACCGGCTGGCCGATATCCTCGGCTGACGGCGCCATACCCGTGCTCAGGTTCCGCGGCCGCCCGCCGATGCATCGTAGGAGGAGCGCGCAGACGGAACTATGCAGCAGGCCACCCCCCAACCCTCAGTCGCGGTGAAGGGTCCGCCGCCGCGGAGCGTCGTCCTCGGCAGCCCCGAGCGTTACGTCGCGCTCTCGATCGAAGATCTGTGCCGCCATACGATCATCTTCGGCAACTCGGGCTCGGGCAAGACGACGCGCGCCTTCAATCCGATGCTGCTGCAGATCCTCGGGCGGCTCGATGCCGGCGGCTTCATCATCGCCGCCAAAGCCGAGGCGGTCCACGAAGCGGCCGAGATTGCCACCCGCGCCGGTCGCGAGTATCTCGTCATCGAGCCCGGCAGCCCAGTTGGCCTCGATCTGCTCACCGGCAGCCCCGACGTCGACTCAATGTATCTGCGCGACGCCTTCGGGCGCGTCACCGACGACGCGAAGAACTGGGTCGACGCGGCGGTTACGCGTTGCAAAAACGCCCTTCGGCTGCTGGAGGCCGCCGGTCCGCAATACTACACTTTTGAAGCGTTGACGTCGTACATTTTCGACGAAGCGTTCGCCTCGGACACGCGGATCTACGTTAGCGAGAAGGTGCGAACGCTCCCCTACGACAGCGACGAAGCCTGGACGATCCGCGAGGCGATCGCCTACGAGGAGAAGCGCTACAACAAGTTCACGCCCGAGACGCGTCAGGCGGTTCAGTTCGCGGTTTCCCAACTGCTCGAGCCGCTGCAGGACGTTCAAATCGCCAAGACCTTCGCCCGCAAGCGCAACCTCGTCTCGATCGACGCGGTCTTCGCCGGCAAGGTCATCATTCTCCACGTTCCACGCTCGCGCTACGAGCGCGCCGCCCAAGCGATCTACACGCTGGCCAAGCGCCGATTTTTTACCGCCGTCGAAAACCGCCGCGCGAACCCGCTGCTGAACCAGGATCGCCCGGTCGTGTTCGGTGTCGACGAATACCAACTGTGCATTTCGGAGTCCGACGTTCAATCGTTGGGCACCATTCGGTCGGCGGGTTGCATGGTGCTTGCGACGACGCAGGGCGTCTCGTCGCTCTATTCGGTGCTCGCCCGCAACCAGGTCGATGCGGCACTCCAAAATTTCACCAACAAACTGTTCTTCAAGACCGACGACGACGAAACGCTCAGCTCACTCGGCCGGGCGCGGCGCGGAACCGGAACGAGCAACGAAACCGATCAGCTTCTTGGGATGAATCGCGACCAAGCGCTCTGCCATTTGACCGCCGGTGACATGACGACCGATGAAGTCATCACCATGCGCCCACTGTTTATCGGCCCGTCGGGCGCCTTCGGAAACGCGGCCGGGTTTTAGCCCGTTCTTCCCAACCACGGGGCGCCGCTCGAACCATCGATCCGGCAGGCTCGATCCACTTCCCTGGGAAAGGATTCCTTCCGGTCCCGAGGAGGTACACCGATTCTCACCTTAGCGAACGCCCGCGCACCCGAAGCTCTGCTGCGTCAGTTGGCCGAACTCGAGATCCGTCCACGCGGCTCGGTGTTTGCCAATCTTTCGGTGGCCGAACTCTACGAGCACGCGCTGCGGAATGACGAAGGCGACATCGGCGCTGACGGCCAGTTCCTCGTCGCCACCGGCGAGCACACCGGGCGGTCGCCAAAGGACAAATTCTTCGTCCGCGAACCGTCGAGCGAATCGGCGATCGATTGGGGCGAAACCAATCGTCCAATCGGCGCCGACGTCTTCGACGCCCTGCTGACCCGCGTCGGCAACTATCTGTCCGGCCGCGACGTCTACACGCTCGACGCGTATGTCGGCGCCGATCCGCGCTACCGGTTGCCGGTCCGCATCGTCGGTGAATTCGCGTGGCACAGCCTGTTCGCTCGGAACCTGTTCATCGTACCATCGCGTGCGCAGTCTGATTTCGAACCGGCGTTTACGGTCGTCGACGCTGCTTTGTTCAATGCGGACCCCGCGCGGGACGGCACGCGGTCGGCGACGTTCGTTTTGGTCAATTTCGCCCGACAAATGGTGCTGATCGGCGGCACGCGCTATGCCGGCGAGATCAAGAAATCGGTCTTCACCTTGATGAACTACCTGATGCCGCTGCGCGGCGTTCTGCCGATGCATTGCTCGGCTAATGTCGGCCCCGGCGGCGACGTCGCCGTTTTCTTCGGGCTCTCCGGAACCGGCAAGACGACCTTGTCGGCCGACGGTGCGCGCCCGCTCGTCGGCGACGACGAACACGGCTGGTCGAACGACGGCGTCTTCAATTTCGAAGGCGGTTGCTACGCGAAAGTCATTCGCTTGTCGCAAGCCGCCGAACCCGAGATATGGTCGGCATCTCACCGGTTCGGTACGGTCCTCGAAAACGTCGTCTTCGATCCGGCGACCCGATCGCTCGATCTCGAATCGCAGGCTAAGACCGAGAACACCCGCTCGGCGTATCCGATCGACTTCATTCCCAACATCGTGCCCGGCTCCCAAGCGGGACATCCACGAACGATCATCATGCTGACCGCCGATGCATTCGGCGTGCTGCCGCCGATCGCGCGCATGTCGCGCGCCCAGGCGATGTATCACTTTTTGTCGGGTTACACCGCGAAAGTGGCCGGCACCGAACGCGGCGTCACCGAACCGACCGCGACCTTTTCGACGTGCTTTGGAGCGCCGTTCATGGTTCACCATCCAACGGTCTATTCGAAGCTGCTCGGCAAGAAGATCGAAGACCACAACGTCACCTGCTGGTTGATCAATACCGGCTGGACCGGCGGACCGTACGGTATCGGCGAGCGGATGAAGATCGGTTACACGCGCGCCATGGTCAACGCGGCAATCGAGGGCACGCTTAGCGACGTGAGCTTCGTTCGCGAATTGTTCTTCGGACTCGAGGTTCCAAAGTCGGTGCCCGGCGTGCCGACCGAGGTCCTCGACCCACGAGCCGCCTGGAACGATCCGGCGGCCTACGACGCGCAGGCAAAGAAGCTCGCGCGGCTGTTCGCCGACAACTTCACGCAGTTCAAATCGCAGGCATCACCGGCGGTCGTCGAGGTCGCAATCCAGCCGTAGCCGGACCGGGCGATCCGGCTCGCGCGTCCGCATCGGTGCAACCGCGGTTGTCGGCGCGGCGTCTTCAATCGCATGCGACTCTTCGATCCCTACGAAATCCGCGCGGTTACCTTACGAAACCGGATTGCGGTCTCACCGATGTGCGAGTATTCGAGTGAGGACGGCTTCGCCGGCGATTGGCATCTGGTCCATTTGGGCAGCCGCGCGATCGGCGGCGCAGGCCTAGTCTTTACCGAGGCCGCAGCCGTAACCGCCGACGGTCGAATCTCGCCGAACGATCTCGGGATCTACCGCGACGAACACGTCGAAGCGCTCGCGCGGATCGCGCGCTTCGTATCCGCGCACGGTGCGGTCGCCGGGATTCAGCTTGCCCATGCCGGCCGTAAGGCCAGCGTTGCTCGTCCGTGGGACGGCGGCGACAGCCTGGCTCCCGCCGACGGCGGCTGGCGTCCCATCGTCGCGCCGAGCGCGCTCGCGTTCGATGACGGCGCTCCCACGCCGGCCGCACTAGATCGCGCCGGCATTGCTACCGTCATCGACGCGTTCGCGTGCGCCGCCAAGCGCGCGGAAGCGGCCGGCTTTGGGATCGTCGAACTGCACGCGGCCCACGGTTACCTCTTGCACAGCTTTCTGTCGCCGCTCTCGAACCGTCGCGCCGACTCGTACGGCGGATCGTTCGAGAATCGCACGCGGTTGCTTCGCGAAGTCGTTGCGCGCGTCCGCGGCGTGCTAGCCGAGTCGGTTCCGCTCTTCGTGCGCATCTCGGCCACCGATTGGGCCGATGGCGGTTGGGAGATCGAGCAGAGCGTCGCGCTCGCCCGTGACTTGCGCGCGCTCGGCGTCGATCTCATCGATTGCTCGTCGGGTGGGCTCGTCCCGCACGTCCGCATTCCGCTGGGCCCCGGGTATCAAGTTCCGTTCGCCGAGCGCATCCGGCGCGAAGCCGGAATCGCGACCGGCGCGGTCGGCCTGATCACGCAACCCGAACAAGCCGACGCCATCGTTGGCGAGGGCCAGGCCGATCTCGTATTCCTCGCGCGCGAGTTGCTGCGCGATCCGTACTGGCCGCTCCATGCCGCCAATGCCCTCGGCGTCGACGTCGGGTGGCCATCGCAATATCAGCGCGCCCGGCCGCCCCTACCGCTCGCCGCGAGCCGCTAGCGGAATCCTACGGCACCGGGCCGGCGGTCTTGACGCCGAGCGCGGCGGCATCCACCCCGTAGTGCGTTAGCAGTTGACCTTGAGCCCGTTCGAGTTCGACGATCGCCTTCTCGAGATCGGTCTGCGCCTGCAATTCGAGCCCCCGGTCGCCGGCAAGTGCGACTTGCCGCTGGAGCACCAGATACGTCGTCGACTCGCCGGCGTGGAATTTGCGTTCCTCGCTGGCTTCGACCTGTTCGGCCGCTTGACGAGCCGCCTGCGCCGCGACCAATCGCGCCCGTGCCGATTGATACGACTGGAGCGCGTTGCGCGCTTCGACGGTTAGCTGCTGAATCAAGCCAACTTCTTGAACCTGGAGCGTCTGCGCCTGCGCTCGGGCGATCGCGACGTCGGCCTTGGCCGTCCGGTTTCCCAGCGGCAACCCAACGATCACTTGGGCCGTGTACGCGGGGTAACGTCCATCGAGCAGCGAGCCGATCGAGTTGCCAAGGTTCCCGACGGTATTCGGGGGTGGCAACGGGAACGCGCCGTTGATCGGTGCGATCTGCTGCGCCGGCGGCAAGTTGACGTTGGCCGCCGCAATCAACTGGTTGATTGCCGTCGTCTGCGCACCAAAGATCCCGGCGATCGGATTGATCGCGGGATTCGTCAGTTGCCCCGCGAAGCCGGCTTCGGAGAACCCAAATTGCACGTCGATCTTGGGCCGCGTTTCATCGGCTGCGGCGGCGAGCTCGACGCCGGCGCTACGCTGCTCGTCGCGGAGCACGGCGATCTCCGGCCGATTCCGAATTGCGTCGAGGACGAGTTCGGGCAGCTTGGGCGGTTGCGGCAACTGCGTCTCGAGCGTCGTCGGGACGAGGTTGGACTGCCAGATCGGGTCTTGCGCGTCGGCTAGGATCAACGATTTCAGCCGGTTCTGTAGCAGCGCGACGTTCTGCAGTGCCGCGTACACGTTGTCTTGAAAGACCTGCACCTGGGCGTTCGATTCAACGACGTCGGCCGGCGCCGCCTGACCCGCGCGAACGAGTCGCGCGTTGCTCTCGCTCTGCGCCTTGGCCTGGCGCAGGGCATCTTCCTGAATCGACACGCTCCGCCAAGCGGCGATCAAGTCGTAATATGCGTTGGCGACCGATGAGATCGTCCCGGATGCCGTCGTCAACGCCGACGCGTCGGATTGGTCGGCGCCGATCTTCGCGAGTTCGATCCGCTGACGATTCGCATCCGTGCGCGCACCCCGGCCGAGCGGCTGCGTGAACGTCACGTTGAACGTCGTCGAGTAGTACGGATCGTACGAGTTGACGGTCGCGTTGTTGTCGATCCGCGACCCGGAAAGCCCGATCGAATAGCTGCCACCCCGCTTGGTGATGCCCGAGAGCGAGGCGTTCGCACCCGCACTGGTCTGGGTGATCGGCCCGCCGCCAGGCCCCGATTGGAACGCGCTGACCGACGCCGACTTCGCGTACGAGAAGGTCGGCGCAATTTGGAAATTCACGTCGTACGCGCCGTTAGCGGCAACGACGCGATAGCCGGCGATCCGGCGGTTGAGCTGCGAAATCGCCAGATCGCCGTTGCGCGCGAGCGCCATCGCGATCGCGTCGTCGAGCGATATGCCGACGAATGGCTGCGCACTGACGCCGACGATCTCCGCCGTTGGGAGTGGTTGATTCGATCCGGTGCTGAAGGTTGGGGCAACGGCCGGAACCGGCGGCGCAACGATCGCCGACACCGGCGCACCCGTCACGCTCGGAACCGGCGTCGCGCCCCCAAGCGGAGTTAGTTGCCCGAGCACCATCAGGCTGCCGAGAAGGCCCAGGTGCACGATCAACGGACCTTGATCGCGGTCTCGACGGACATTCCCGGCCGCAGGGGATATTTTGGATTCGGATGATCGAAGACGATGCGCACCGGAACGCGCTGCGTAACCTTGACGAAATTGCCGGTCGCATTCTGCGATGGAATGAGGCTAAAGAGATTCTGCGAGGCCGGCGAGATCGACTCGACGTGACCGGCGAAGGCGACGCCCTTGTACCCGTCGACCGTAATCGCGACCGATTGGCCGACGCGGATCTTGCCAAGTTGGGTCTCTTTGTAGTTCGCGGTGATGTACACATTCGACGAAGGGACGATGTACATCAGCGCCTGGCCCGGCGAGACGGTCGCGCCGATTTCGACATCTTTCTCACCGACGTAGCCGTCGACCGGCGACCGAATCTCGGTGTAGCTCAGCTGCGTCTGAGCCGACTTCACCTGCGATGCAGCGGTTTCAATCTGCGCCTGCGCGGCGTTGGCCGTCGCCTGTTGCGCCGTCACTCGGCTCGGCGAACTGCTCTCCTGGAGGCGCCCCTGAGCGCTCGTCAACTGCCCCCGTTGCGCCGGAACCCCGGCGGCGGCGGCCGCCGCGTCAGAACGCTTCGCCGATAACTTCTGTTGGGCCGAGGTGAGACCGGCCTCGGCGGCCGAGACATTTGCGAGTGCCTGCGTATACGAGGCCTCTGCGCCGGCCGCGGTCGCACGGGCAGAGTCGAGTTGCGCGCGTGGAACGTCGCCGGTTGCGACCAGCGATGAGACGCGCTTGAGGTCCGCCTGCGCCTTGCGCAAGTTCGCCTGGGCTGCCGGAACCCCATCTTGCGCCGCTCGCAGTTGGGCCTGCGCGGTCTTGACGGCTGCGTCGGAGACCGCAATCTGGGCGAACGCCGCGTCGGCTTGCGCCCGCGCGCTGAGGATCGCCGCCTGTGCTTGTGCGACGCCGCCGGCACCCTGACGGTCCTGCGCCGTCTGTTGCGCGCGCAGCAGGGCAACGCCGGCGAACGCGGCTTTGGCCTGGGCCGCTTGAGCATCGCGCATCGCGATCGCCTGGTCGAGTTTTTGACGCTCGTCGCGGCTATCGAGTCGAATTAGCAACTCGCCTTTGGTCACGGACCGGTTGGTCTCCACGTAGATTTGATCGACGCGTTCGCTGATCTTACTGGTTATCGTGACCGGATCGGCATCGATCTTGGCGTCGTCGGTCGTCTCATGCGTCAACGCGAACGACAGATAGCGGACGCCGAAAATAAGCGCGAGCAGCACGGCGATGGCGCTGCCGGCGATGACGAGTGCCCGCGGCGGGCCGCCCTTTTTCTCCTCGGTAGCGGGCCCGTTTCCGTTTCCGTTCCCGCGGCCATCCATGGTGACCGCCGGCGCCTTAGGCGCATCGGTCGTCATCGGGCCCGTACTCCGTCGAGGAGATAAGCAATGAATGAGGTCATGAACTCTTCCGTCGGCGTGCTGCTCTTCTTGAAGACCTTTTGGCCCATCGTATGCGCGAAGATCGCTCCCATGAACACACTGGCGATGCCCTTGGGTTCACCACGAAGTTCACCGCCGGCGATCCGCCGCTCGAAAAATTCCGTTAACAGCTCCATCTTCCCCCGCGGAATGCGCCAGGTAATCTCACTACCTTCGGGATCGAGTTGCGCTTCGGCCAGCGCCATGCAGATCAGGTCGCGATCGCGATCGATTTGCTCGTGAATCTGCATGCCGATCGCATGGAGCGCCTGGTCGATCGGTTCGGCGACGCGTTCCTCCAAGGTCGCGCGCAGCAGCGGCATCGCCGCGCAGTGCTCGCGCATCGCATCGATCAACGCTTGCTTCGTTCCAAAGTGCCGAAACAACGTCGTCTCGTTGAC
>JBOHTW010000218.1:0-33884 GCA_050733835.1 Vulcanimicrobiaceae bacterium
CGCTGCCGGCGGGCCGACGGCACGCGCCGATCTGGTCGCCGTCAACCTCGCCGAACGAGTCACCGACGGCGAGCAAATCGTCGTTCCGGCTCTGGGCGAAGCTCCAACTGCACGGCTGGCGCCGACGCGCGGTCATCGGCCGCGCGCCGGCGGGCGGACCCGAGGCTCGAGCCGCGCTCATGCATCCGGCCGCCGCTCCCGCAAACCGTTGCCCGATGCCCCGGTCGACTTGAACGGCGCCGACGTGCCGGCGCTCGAACAACTGCCCGGAATCGGGCCCGCGCTTGCCGAGCGAATCGTCGCCTATCGGCGGATCAACGGCCGGTTTGCCAGCCCGGCCGAACTGCTCGACGTCGCCGGCATGACGCAGCCGCGCGTCGACGAGATCGCGCCCTACGTCGTGATCCGGTAACCGGAGCTACCAGCCGCCGCCGCTGTCCCCGCCACCACCGCCGCCCCAATCGCCGCCACCGCCGCCGCCACCCCAGTCGCCGCCGCCACCGCTGCCCCAGTCGCCGCCGCCCATGTTGCCGGGGTCGGCCTGGCCCGGATCGGATTGCCAGCCCGATTGGTCGGGTGCGTTGCTGCCGTCCGGGACGATTCCGGCCTGCTGACCACCGCCCATGAAACCGCCGCCGTGGTTACCGAACAGTTCGTTCCCGATGAACGCGCCGCCGAGGCCGCCCAACAGCCCACTGAAGAAACCACTGCCGCCGCCGTAGCCCATGCCGCGCCCGTAGCCGCCGTAACCGTAGCCCGGCGGGGGGCCGTAACCGGGCGCGCCCGGCGCACCGGGCCCACCGTAACCGGGCGGCATCATCCGCGGTCGGCCCGCGATCGCCCGGAAGATCGCCCGGATGATCAAGAATCCGGCGAGCAGGATGAGAATGAGCCAGAAGAACATCGCTCCTCCGATCGATGAGGTCGTCGAGGGCGCCGACTGGTGTCGGACCGCGACGGGCGCGCGCGCGCCGGTGAGGTGACCGCGGTACTGGTCGACGACGAGGTTCACGCCGGTCGTGACGCCGCCGTTGAAGTCGCCGTTGCGGAAGTAGCTGCGCATCGCATCGTGCACGTCGGCGAACGTCCCGGCCGGGAAGAACCCGCGGGATGCCGTGTCGCCGATAACGGCGTCCTGGCGCTCGGCTTGCGCCAAGAAGATCAGTACGCCGTTGACCTGCTGCTGGGCAAACGTCCGCTCGACTGCGTCGCGCAACGGCGTTCCGGTCAGCGACGGAACCGAGACCACGACGATCTCTTTGCCGGTCCGGCTATGAAAGCCGGCGATCTGTCGATTGAGCGCATCGACCGTCTGAGGACTGAGGAGATGCGCGTCGTCTTGGACATACCCATCGCGCGCCGACGCCTGGCCAAACGTGGCTAGGAGCGCGAGCACGGCGGCGACCCCGAAGGCGCCGACAAACCGTTGCAATCTCACGCCGTCAAATACCCCATAGCCCGGGCAAAGTTTCCCGCGGACGCTCACCGATGCACGGCAACCAGTGCGATTCCCCCGGCAACCGAGAAGGCGAAGACGACCAAAAAGACCCAGATCGCAACCTTGATCAGCGTTTGGCGCAGCCGGCGGGTCCGGCGCGAAGACGATCGCACCCTCACCGCGCGCCTTCGCGGGTGCGGATGAGTTCGGGCGCCCCCCACAGCCGTTCGAGGTTGTAAAACGCCCGCTGTTCGGGCGTGAACACGTGGGCGATCACGCTGCCGAGATCGACCAAGATCCACCCGCCGTCGGCGTAGCCTTCGGTCCGCGTCGATTTGATGCCGGCGGCCTTGGCGGCAGCGACGATAGCATCGACGATCGACCGGGTCTGAATCTTCGACCGGCCGGTGGCAACGACGAAATAGTCGGCGACGATCGTGCGCGCACCAACGTCGAGCATGACGATCTCTTCGGCTTTTTTTTCGAGCGCGGCATCGCGCACGAGTTCAACGAGATTAGGCAGAGAGCGACTCCTTTTCGGCATGGCGATACCGTTGCAGTGCGGCCAGCGTCTGTGGCGCGGGCGCAAGCCCCCGCGACTGCAGATAATCGATCGTCGATTCGAGCACCGCGCGCATCGCTGCGCGGACGTCGACGAACGCGAGCGCGGCCAACCGCTCGTGTCCCGGGAAGTCGCGGCCGGGCTCGAGCCCGTCGGCGAGGTACAGAATTTCGTCGAGTAGCGACATCTCGGCGGCCGCCAACGTATGCTTACGAATCGCGGAGAGCACGACTTCGTCGGTGACTCCGAATCGCTCGCGCGCGAACTCGGCGCCGAGCCGCGCGTGCAGCACGATCGGGTTCGCGCGTTCGAAGGCATCGACCGTTAGCCCGCGCGCCGCGCACTCGCTGACCAGCCGCTCGATCGAATAGAGGCGGGCTAAGTCGTGGAGCATCCCCGCCGTTCGCGCGCGGCCGGTATCGGCGCGGTGAACCTGCGCCAACAACTCGGCCATCCGCGCGACCCGCACCGAGTGTGCGTAGCGATGTTCTTGGGCGATTTCGCCGCGAACGGCGCGGCGCAACGCGGCGTAGGTCAATCGGCCGCTGCGTTCGATCCGGTCGACAACTCGCGCTCGAGAACGTTGAGCCGCGCTTCGTACAGCTCCCCGCGCAGATTGCCCGCCCACATCACGTAGGCATCCTCACCGTTGTCGCTATAGTAGGCGCGGCGCGTCGAGACGACGGTGAAGCCGTATTTTTTGTAGAGATTCTGGGCGACGGTATTGGTTCGCCGCACCTCGAGCGTCATCCACGACGCACCGCCGATGATCGCCTCGCGCAGCAGATGAACGAACAGCCGCTCCCCAAGCCGCTGGCCGCGCCGGCTCGGATGGACGGCAATCGTCGTCACGTGCGAATCTTCAAGGACGACCCAGATGCCGCCGTAGGCGACGATCTCGTCGGCACCGGTCCGCAGATCGGGCATTCGGCCGACGTAATAGCGCGCGAGTTTGTTGTCGCTGATCTCACTGGCGAACGCGCTGGACGGCCACTGCGTCGAGAACGACAGCAGTTCGATCCGCAAGACCGCCCGAAGATCGGCGGCGGTCATGCGGCTGATCGCCAGCGCCGGCGGGGCGTTGAACTCCGGTCGCTCGAGGTCGGCCCTCATGCGCGCGGCGGCGTGGTCGCCGGCGACTCCCCAAAGTCCGCGCGGAGCGCGTGAAGGCTCGATGAGGGCGCGCGACCGGCGGCGAGCCGAGCGACGATCAAAGCGGGGAGCGATGCGAGCGGAAGGCAAGCACGCACAGTGTACCCGCGTTCGCCAAGCCGCGCGCAGACGTCCTCTCCGTCACCCCCGACCGCCACCTCGCCGGCCGCCGCCGGCAATCCAAGCACGCCGGCCAACCGGTCGACCAACGCCTCGATGCGATCGCAGACGGTCGTGACGGCGACCGTAGTCCGGAGGCGCACGCACGCAACGCCGGGACGGCCGCTGACGACCGCCAAGGCCGGCACCGCCCCCGCGGGCTCGACGACGTCGTACGACGAGATGCCGATCAGCGGCACGCCGGCCGCCAGCCCCAACCCCTTCGCATAGCTGATCGCGATGCGAACGCCCGTGAACGACCCCGGGCCGACGCCGACGGCGATGGCCTGCAGCTTACCGACCGGCAGCGACCCGAGCACGCCGCGCACCAATTCGAGCCCGCGCTCGAGCGCGTCGTTGCCGGCAGCTTGCGCCGTGCGCGGCTTACCCACCCCGCCGGGGTCGATCAGGGCCACCGAAAATGGCCCGAGCGCTCCGTCGATTCCGAGAATCACGCAGCGCCCTCACCGTCGCCGATCCAAATGGTCCGCGGTTGGTCCCCGCTGCCCGCGATCGCGACCGCAATCGCCCCCGGTGGCAAAAGTTCCGGCGCCCGCTCGGGCCACTCGACGAGCGCGATCGCGGCCGGATCGAACGCCGCTTCGAGGCCCAGTTCGACCAGTTCGGCGCGATCCTCGATCCGATAGAGATCGAGGTGGTGGATCGGCGGCGACCCGTCGTAGCGGTGCCAAAACGTAAAGGTGGGGCTGGTGGCGACATCGGCGCCGTGCAGCTCGACGACGACCGCCCGGACGAACGCCGTCTTCCCGGCGCCCAAAGGACCGCCGATCGCGACGACGTCGCCCGGCACGAGCGTTCGCGCGAATCGCCGCGCGAGCGCTTCAAAGGCCGCGAGATCGGCGGCATGGTGCCGTCCGTGCAGTCGTCGGCGCATCAAAGAGAAGAGTGCGGGCTATCCAAAGCGAAACGCTCCGTAATGTGGTGGAGAGCCAATGATGTCCTCGTCGGCGTCATCACGGGCGTGATCGTCGCGGTCGTCAGCGCCGCGGTCGAAGCATTCTTCGTCACCGCCCGCTTTCTCTCGTTCGGCCAGCACGGCGGGGGAGTCGGAAGCAAAGTGGGCATCATCGCGCTCATCGGAGCGATCCTCGGCGCCATCGTCGGCTTCTTCGTCGGCGCGATCTTCAAACCACGCGTTCAACGGCCGTAAGCCACCCACCCGGCGGTATCCCTCTTCGTCGGCGCCCTCGCGCGCCTCGGCATAGATAGCAGTATTGAATAACGAGCGAATTTCACAAATAAACGTTGAAGACGAGATGCGCGAGTCGTATCTCTCGTACGCGATGTCGGTCATCGCGTCGCGCGCGCTACCCGACGTGCGCGATGGCCTGAAGCCGGTGCAGCGGCGCATCCTCTACGCGATGCGCGAGATGAGCATGACGCCGGACAAGCAGCACCGCAAATGTGCCGGTGTCATCGGCGAAGTCCTCAAGAGCTACCATCCGCACGGCGACACCTCGGTATATGATGCGCTCGTGCGAATGGCCCAAGATTTTACGCTGCGCTATCCGCTGGTCGACGGCCACGGCAACTTCGGTTCGATCGACGGCGATCGGCCGGCGGCCTATCGCTATACCGAGGCGCGGTTGGCGCGCATTGCGCTCGAGATGCTCGCCGACATCGAAAAAGAGACCGTCAACTTCGTCCCGAATTTCGACAACCAGGGCACCGAGCCCGTGGTGTTGCCAGCCCGATTGCCGCAGTTACTCGTCAACGGTTCGAGCGGCATCGCCGTCGGCATGGCGACGAACATTCCGCCCCACAACGTCGGTGAGATCTGTGACGCGGTCATCTATATCGTGGATCGGCAGCAGGCCGACGAAGCGATCGACGAAGACGCGATCTGCGATCTGGTTCACGGTCCCGATTTTCCGACCGCCGGCATCATGCTCGGCAAAGAGGCCATCCGCCAGGCGTATAAGACCGGCCGCGGTTCGATCCCGGTGCGCGGCCGCGCCGAGATCGTCGAAGAACGCGGCAAGTTCAAAATCATCATCACCGAGATTCCGTTTCAAGTCAATAAATCGCGCATCGTCGAAGCGATTGCCGAAGCGCATTCGGAGAAGCGGATTGCGGGCATCTCGCGGCTCGACGACGAGTCGGACCGTAAGGGAATGCGGGTGGTGATCGAGCTAGCGCGCGGTGCGACGCCAAACGTCGTGCTGAATCAGCTCTACAAGCACACTCCGCTGCAGACGACGTTCGGTTTCAATATGCTGGCGCTCGTGCCGGTCGTCGGCATGGCGGAGCGCCCCCCGGGCACGATGACGCCGCTCGAACCGCAAGTCCTCTCGCTGCGTCAGATGCTCGAGCACTACATCGCGCACCGCCAGACGATCATCCGGCGGCGCACGCAATACGATCTCGACAAAGCCAAGGCCCGCGCGCATATCCTCGAAGGCTTCCGCATCGCGCTCGATCACATCGACGAAGTGATCGCGATCATTCGTGGGAGCGATACGACCGAACTTGCGCGCACGCGTTTGATCGAACGATTCTCGTTGTCGGAGCTGCAGGCCAACGCGATTCTCGACATGCGCCTGCGCACGCTGACCGGGCTCGAGAGCAAGAAGATCGACGACGAGTTCGCGCAACTCATCAAGCTGATCGCCGAACTTGAAGATATTCTCGCGAGCGAACGCCGAATCGCGGGGATCATTCGCACGGAGGCCGAGGATATCAAAAAGCGGTTCGGCGACCCCCGCCGCACCGAGATTGCCATGGCCGAAGGCGAACTCGACATCGAGGACATGATTCCCGATACCGACGTCGTCGTCACGTCGACGGTCGGCGGCTACATCAAGCGCGTTTCCGTCGATACGTTCAAAGCCCAAAACCGCGGTGGCCGGGGCGTCATCGGGATCGCCAATCTCAAGCGCGAAGACGTGGTTCGCAACTTTTTCATGGCGTCCACCCATCAGCACGTCTTGTTCTTCACGAACAAAGGCCGGGCATATCGGCTGCGCGCCTACGAGATTCCCGACAGTACGCGCCAGGCGCGCGGGACGGCGCTCGTTAACTTGCTGACCTTGCCGCCTGGCGAGACGGTCACGGCTGTCTTCCCGATTTCGAGCTTCGACGGCGATCGAAACCTGGTCATGGTGACCCGCCGCGGCGTGATCAAGAAGACGCGCCTCGGCGAATTTGCGAACGTGCGGCGCAACGGCTTGAATGCCATCGATCTCGACGACAGCGACGAGCTGCTGGCAGTCGATCTCTCCGATGGCTCGCGCGATATCATCTTGGGAACCTACGACGGCATGGCCGTCCACTTCAACGAGAAAGACGTTCGCCCGATGGGCCGCAACGCGCGCGGCGTCCGCGCGATCACGCTCGCCGAGGGCGACTCGGTCGTCGCGATGGACGTCGAAGAGGACGACCGCCGTGAGGTGCTTGTCGTAACGTCGCAGGCGTTCGGAAAACGGACTTCGCTCGATGCCTATCGCCACACGTCGCGCGGCGGCAAGGGCGTCAAGGCATTTGCCAAGGAGAAAGACATCGGCCAGGTCGTCGATCAGATCTTGGTCCGGCCGGACGACGAGATTCTGTTGATGACGTCGGCCAACCAAGTCATCCGGATCCGCGCCTCGGAGATTCGCAAGGCTGGCCGGTCGACAAAGGGCGTTCGGCTCCAACGGCTCGATGAGAACGATGAGGTCATCGCGATCACGAATTTGGGCCAGCAGACCAAACAGATCGCCGACATCACGGGTGAGTTGCCGAACGGCGTAACCTAGCCGGCGCGAGGAGCGCTCGGAGTGACGCTCGAGTGGTCGTCGCCCATCGGCGCCATCAGCAGGGTCTCACCGTCGAGCGGTTCGACGGGCTCCTCCGGTCCAAGAATGCCGACCTCGGCCGGCCAGCTTGAGGTACTCGTCGAAGGTGAACGGGCGGGTCCGATATTCGATGGCCATAGCACCCTCCGATTCTGCGCGCCGCCGATTGCCTACCGCTGATGACGATGTCACCACGTGCAACCCAGCCACCCGCGCGCCGGTCCAAACCGACGGAGGTTTTTATCCATGAGCGCACTCCCCGACGTTTCGCAGAGCAGTTTCAAGAACGAGGTCCTCGACAGCAACCAGCCGGTACTGATCGATTTCTGGGCGCCCTGGTGCGGCCCGTGCAAGATGCTGGCGCCGGTCGTCGAGAAAGTCGCGGCCGCCCATACCGGCCGCGTCAAGTTCATGAAGCTGAACACCGACGAAAACCCAAGTCTGGCCGGCGAATACCACGTCTCGGGGATCCCGTGCTTGATCCTGTTCAAGGGCGGACAGGCCGTCGACCGCATCGTCGGGTTCGTCCAAGAGAACGCGATCAACTCGATGCTCGCCAAGCACCTGGCTGCGGCCTAAGACCAGCCGCCCGGTCGTGCTCCGCGACCTGCCCGCGGTAAACGGGTTCCTCGCCGAACCGCGGATCGCGGGTTTCCTCGCGTCGTTTGGGTCGACTGCGGTCAAGGCAGCCGTCGACGGCGTGCTCGAAGCGACGCGTCGCGCGGCGCTCGGTGGCGGCGGCGCGATTCCGCCGTTCGAGACGCTGGTCGCGGCGGTCGAGGGCCGGTTGCTGCGCGCGCAGACGCAGGGTCTCATCGAAGTCATCAACGCGACCGGGATCCTGCTGCACACCAACCTCGGTCGCGCGCCGCTCGCCGACGAAGCCCTCGACGCGATGCGCCGTATCGGACACGGCTATTCGAACCTCGAGTTCGATCTCGATTCCGGCGCGCGCGGGTCGCGCTACGAGCGGCTCGGAACGTTGCTGCGCGCAACGACCGGCGCCGACGATAGCCTCGTCGTCAACAACTGCGCCGCCGCGATCTTGTTGATCCTCGACACGTTTGCGAAGGGTCGGGAAGTCGTCGTCGCACGCAACCAGTTGATCGAGATCGGCGGCGGCTTTCGACTGCCCGACGTGCTGGCGCGCAGCGGTGCGACCCTCGTCGAGGTCGGGGCGACCAACAGAGTCTACCTTCGCGACTTCGAACGCGCGCTGACGGCGCAGACCGCGCTGCTGCTGCGCAGCCACCCGTCGAACTACCGCATCGACGGGTTCACGGCCGAGGTTGCCGGGGCCGACCTCGCGGCGCTCGCCCGGCGCGCCGGCGTGCCGAGCGTCGAGGATCTGGGCGGCGGCGTCCTGGTCGACCTAGAAACCTACGGCCTGCCGCACGAACGCACGGTGCAAGAGGCCGTCGCCGACGGAATCGATTTGATCGCGTTCTCCGGCGACAAGCTGCTGGGCGGCCTGCAGGCCGGCATCATCGTCGGCAAGCGTGCCCGCATCGCGCGAATGCGAGCCAATCCGTTGCTTCGCGCGCTCCGCGTCGATAAGACGACGATCGCCGGGCTGGCGGCGACACTGCAACTCTATCTCAGCGCCGACGGGATCGCACGCATTCCGTTCTACGCGATGCTCGGCGCGAGCATCGCGAGCCTGCGTGAACGAGCGGAGCGCTTGTGCGCGTCGATCGAGTTCCCGGCGGCCCGGCTAACGGTCGTCGAAACTGCCGGCCGCGCCGGGGGCGGCTCGCTGCCGGTTACCGCGATCCCTTCGATCGGATTGGCGATCGAAGCCGTGCCGCGCAATCCCAACGCCATAGCCGCCGCGTTGCGAGCGCATCGACCGCCGGTGATCGCGCGCGCCCTCGATCGGTCGGTGGTGCTCGACCTGCGGACGGTGCCGCCGGACCGCGACGCCGAGTTGGCCGCGTCGATTCGCGCCGCGCTGACGCGCTGACGGCGCCGTGCACATTCTCGGCACCGCCGGTCACGTCGACCACGGAAAGTCCAGTCTCGTGCGCGCGCTGACTGGGACCAACCCCGACCGCTGGATCGAAGAGCAGTTGCGCGGCATGACGCTCGATCTTGGCTTTGCGCACTTGCGATTCGACGACGGCGTCGAAGCCGGAATCGTCGACGTTCCGGGCCACGAACGGTTCCTGCACAACATGCTCGCCGGCGCGGCCGGAATGGAGTTGCTGCTGCTGGTCGTCGCCGCCAACGAAGGCCCGCGCCCGCAGACGCTCGAGCATCTCGCGATTCTTCAGTACCTCAACGTGCGGCGGACGATCGTCGTCTTGACCAAGTCGGATCTCGTCGACGCCGATGAACTCGCGATCGGCCGCGACCTCATCCACGACGCGCTGACTGGTTCGATCGCGGCCGACGCGCCGGTGCTCGCCGTCTCAACCGTGACCGGAGATGGACTCGACGCCCTGCGCGCCGCAATTCACGACGCGCTGGCCGTCCTGCCGCCCCGCGCGCCGCAGGCGCCGGTCTATCTGCCGATCGACCGCGTCTTCGGGCTAGCCGGTCACGGGACGATCGTCACCGGAACGCTGATGCAAGGCACGATCGCCGCCGGCGACCAGTTACAGCTCGCGCCGCTGGGCCGCGTCGTCCGCGCGCGCAGCCTGCAAGTGTTCGGCGCCAGACAAGATCGCGTCGAAGGCGGGGCGCGCGTCGCCGTCAACTTGCCCGGAATCGAGACCGGCGAGATCGCGCGTGGCGCGGTGCTCGCGAGTCCGGAGGTCGAGCCGCGCGCGACGGTCGACGTCGCGTTCCGCGCGCTCGCGGACGCATTGCCGATCCTGCGCCGGCGCACGCCGGTCCGCGCCTATATCGGTGCCGCCGAAATCATCGGAACGCTCGTCTTCGATGCCGTTCCGATCGATACGAGCGCGGTTTCGGCGCGCTTGCATCTGCGCGCGCCGACGGTCGCGATCACCGGCGGCGCGTTCGTCGTGCGCCGCCTGTCGCCCAAAACGCTGCTCGGCGGGGGCACGATCGTGCAGCTCGACGCGGCTGCGCATGAAGCTGAAACCGACGACCCGCCGGAAGTCGCCGAACTGCTCGCCGCGCTTGCGGATGCGAGCACCGACGGCGCAACCGCGGCCCGAATCGGCATGCGCGCCAACCTGCGCGAGGAGCGGGCCACGGAGATTCTCGAGCAACTCGTCGAGGACGGCCGCGTCTACCGCCTGACCCGCCCGCCGGCCTACGTGCAGGCCACCGCCGCCGACGCGCTCTACGCGCGCGTGCTGGCAGCGACCGCCGACAGTGAACAGGCAACGCCGTGGGCGATGGGATTGACGTCGATCGCGCTTGCGCGCCGGTTGCAGGTTCCCGAGCAGCAACTGGTGCGCATCTTGGTCCACGCGATCGAGGAAGGCCGGATCGCCTACCGGGCCGGCTACTACTCGTCGCCCCAGTTCGGTCCGCAACTCAACGAGACACAACGCGCATTCTTCGATCGCGTTGTTTCGGTCGATCCCGCGCAACCGTATCTGCCGACGGCGTTCGACGCGATCGCCGGCGCGATGAAGACGGCCCAAATCCTCGGCCTCTCGCAAGCGTTTGACTCGCTCGTCGCCGGCGGTGCGCTGGTGAAGATCGGCGACGCGATCTATCGCGGCACGCAGGTCGCCGAGATTCGCGCCAAACTCGAAGCCAAGCTCAAACGCGATCGGCAGCTAACCATGGCCGATTTTCGCGACATCGTCGGTACGTCGCGGAAATATGCGGTCCCGTTGCTCGAGTGGTTCGACGCGACCGGCGTGACGATGCGCAACGGCGATCTGCGGATACTGCGACAGCGCGGCTGACTCCGGGAACCCTGTTACAGGGTGAATCGTTGTTCGATAACAAGCGACGAACCGCTGAAGTCTGGAGATCGCGAGGAACCCGGGAAGGTCGTAACACCTTTGAAGAGGCTTCGGCGGAGGCTGATCAGGATTGCGGATTTCGGCGTTTGCTGGACCTCGACGCCCGCGAAGAACAACCGGTCGGCAAAATCAATCGGTTCGGCGAACGCGCCCTTCATTGCGTAGCGGCCGAATCCGACCGCAGCGACGAGCGCCGGCGAAAAGTGCCGGGAATAGGTCAGCACGGCTTGCGGCACTTCATACGCGACCTGGTCTTCAGGGTGCGATGCCGCAAACGGCCGAAACAGCGTGTCGTCGACCAAGTCGAGCGTCACATCGCCAAACCGCGGATGCCACGCCGCCCAAAAGCCGTAGCGCTTCTGCCGGCCAAACGTCGCGGCATCCGGCAGCTGCGGAAGGTAATACCCGTCGACGAAGCCGCTTTGGGTGGACGTGACCGTCGTTTCGGGATCGATTTGGCGGAGGTCGATGTACTCGACATGGATATCGAGCGGCCCCTTATCAAGCGCGTATCGTAGACGGTAGCCTTGACGATTGACTCCGAGAACGGTGTTGTCGATCAATTGATAATTCGACTTCAACCACTGCCCAGGCCACGCGAACGCCGCACTCCACTGATTTTCGGAGATGCCATACGGAAGGATCGCGGTCGCATACCGCGACTCCATACGATATAAGTCGAGCGATGTCGTCGCGCGGCCCCGCGTCTTCGTAATACCGACGTGATAGTAACCGCCGGGAGCTTGCGTCCCCGGACGGGCGACGGGTGCTGCGTCGTACCACGAACGCCCGACCTCGGCGACGGCATCGAGGCCGAGGGCCGCAACGAGATGAACGTTCGCATGGAGACCGGCAATCGTCTCGCGCTGACCACTCAGCATGCTTGTCGGAAGCACGCCCTGGGGGGTCGCGGTGAACTGCGGATCGGTGCCAAACGGGACCGTCGCCGGGAACGATGCGCCCCCGGTCGTCAGGTGCACAATTTGCGCGGCGAACTGCGTGCCCTCGCCGTGATCGAGCACCACGGACCCGGTCGTCATGCGCGCCGACTCTCCCGGGAGCGACGGCAGCGCCGCATGCGCGATCTCAAGCGTGGCGATCCCGCGTCGAGCGATGACGTCGACGCCGTGCAATGGCAGCGCGGTGGCGTCGGGCTGCCAGCGGTCCGTTCCGGGCGGCCCGCTCGACAGCGACTCGGCGGGCGCATATGCAATCGCCGGATTGAGGTTCGTGAGCGGCGGTGGCGCGAATACGAACCGCTCCGTTTGCGCGAGGTCGAAGTAGCCGCCGCGAAGCGTCAAACGGCCGTCGGCCGTTGCAACGCTGCCCGAGAGCAGCGCGAGGCGCAACGCGGTGCCGTCATCTTGGCCGGCATGCGCCGGAAACGCAATCGCGTACGGTAGTGCCTGCGATCCGAGATGCGGGTTGAGCATCGGGACCAAGCTCTCACCGTAGTATGACGCGTTCGTAACGCTTCCAACGACGTATCCAAGGCCAGCCGTCAAGCTCAAGTCGAGTTTGCGCGTTCGGTACGCCGCAGTCGTTTCTATCGACCCGATGCCGGCGACGCCGGGCGTCTGCGGCACGCTTGAGAAGAGATCGTACGGCGTGTTCGGCGCGAGCGGCGAACCGGCAATGAACCCCGCCGCTTCCGGACCAACCTGCCCTTCGCCGGCCGTGCTCTGATCGACCGTCGTAGCGCGAATCGCGGTCGCGAGATAAAGCCCGAGCGTTCGCGGCGTTGCGCTTGGCGTGGGCGACGCGGCCGGCGTCGCCAATGCCGCCGGTCCCGCCGCCGCGGGTCGAGCAGGCAGCATGAGACAAGCCATGAGGAGCGCGGCCCCGGTCGCGAATGCCGCCGGCGATCGAGCGAACAAACTACATTCTCCGCAAACGGCTGTTCTGAGGAGTGCTTAGGCTCGCGTTCGGAGCCACCGATACGCCCCCCTCGACGAAGCAGGCAGGCGCAACTCGATGCCTGGCACTCTCGGTCTTAGAGTGCGAATGAACGCCGACCGCATGACCGAGCGCGTCCAAGCCGCCCTCAACGGCGCCTATCAACGCGCGCTCATCGAACGCAACTCCCAGACCGCTCCCGAACATTTGCTCGCAGTGCTGCTCGAACAAGCTGACGGGCTTGCTCCGGCCTTGCTCGCGAAGGCGGGTGTCGACGGAGCGGCCCTGACGCGCCGGGCCGCGGACCTGATCGGCCAGCTTCCGCGGCTGGGCGGCAGCGGCGACCAGAGTCCAACCGTTGCGCCGTCCCTGGTGCGGCTACTGAGCAATGCCGAGGGCGAAGCCCAGCGCCTCCAAGACGAATACGTCTCGGTCGAACACGTGCTGCTCGCGATGACGCAGGCCGATGGGCCGGTCGGCAAGCTGCTGCGCGAGTTCAAGATCACCCACGACGGGCTGCTCGGCGCGCTGCGCGAGGTGCGCGGCAATCAACGGGTGACCTCGCAGAATCCCGAGGGCACCTATCAGAGCCTCGAGCGCTTTGGGCGCGATCTCACCAAAGTTGCCGAGCAGGGCAAACTCGATCCGGTGATCGGCCGCGACGACGAAATTCGCCGCATCGTTCAGGTGCTCTCGCGACGGACGAAAAATAACCCGGTGCTCATCGGCGAACCCGGCGTCGGCAAGACGGCGATCGTCGAAGGGCTCGCGCAGCGCATCGTGCGTGGCGACGTCCCCGAAGGCCTGAAGAACAAACGCATCGTCGCACTCGACATGGGCGCCCTGATCGCAGGCGCGAAGTACCGCGGCGAGTTCGAAGAGCGGCTCAAAGCGGTGCTCAAAGACGTCGCATCGTCCGACGGTCAGGTGCTGTTGTTCGTCGACGAGTTGCACACCGTCGTCGGCGCTGGTAAGACCGAAGGCTCGATGGACGCCGGCAACTTGCTCAAGCCAATGCTCGCGCGCGGCGAACTGCACATGATCGGCGCGACGACGCTCGACGAGTATCGCAAATACATCGAGAAGGACGCCGCGCTAGAGCGGCGCTTCCAGCCGGTGATGGTCGATCAACCCAACGTCGAAGACACGATCTCGATCCTGCGCGGACTGCGCGAGCGCTACGAACTGCACCACGGCGTTCGGATCAAAGACTCGGCGTTGGTCGCCGCAGCGACGCTGTCGAATCGTTACATCGCCGATCGCTTCTTGCCTGATAAGGCGATCGATCTCGTCGATGAAGCGGCCGCCAAGCTGCGCACCGAGATCGACTCGATGCCGCAAGAACTCGACGAAGCATCCCGCCGCACGATGCAGCTCGAAATCGAGCGCGAGGCGCTGCGCAAGGAGTCCGACGAAGGTTCCAAGGCGCGGCTCGCACGGATAGAAAAAGAGTTGGCCGAACTGCGTTCGGAGACCGATGGGCTCAAAGCGCGCTGGCAGTCCGAAAAAGACGTCGTTCAGCGGTTGCGCGGGTTACGCGAGCAGATCGATCAGACAAAAACCGAGATCGAACAGGCCGAACGTCAGTACGACCTCAATCGCGCGGCTGAGTTGCGTTACGGCAAACTGACTGAACTCGACCGGCAACTCAAAGCCCAAGAGGCGAAAGTCGATTCGAGCGGCGGCCGGCTACTCAAAGAAGAGGTCGACGAAGAAGATATCGCCGACGTCGTCAGCCGCTGGACGGGGATCCCGGTCTCTAAGTTGATCGAGGGCGAGATGCGCAAGCTGCTGCGACTCGGCGAAGAGCTGCAAACGCGCGTCATCGGTCAGCCGGAGGCGGTGACGGCGGTCGCCGAAGCCGTGATTCGCGCGCGGTCCGGTCTGTCGGATCCGAACCGGCCGATCGGTTCGTTCATCTTCCTCGGACCAACGGGCGTCGGCAAGACCGAACTCGCGCGCGCGCTCGCGGGGTATTTGTTCGACGACGAACGCGCGATGATCCGCATCGACATGTCGGAGTACGGTGAGAAGCATTCGGTCTCGCGATTGATTGGGGCACCGCCGGGCTACGTCGGCTATGACGAGGGCGGGCAGCTCACCGAAGCCGTCCGCCGGCGGCCGTTCTCCGTCGTGCTGTTCGACGAGATCGAAAAGGCCGCGCCCGACGTCTTCAACGTCTTTTTACAGATCCTCGATGACGGCCGGTTGACCGACGGGCAAGGCCGCGTCGTCGACTTCAAGAACACGATCGTGATCATGACGTCGAACGTCGGGTCGGCGCGGATACTGGACTTCAAAGGGCCGCCCGACGGCGCCGACTATGCGGTTATGCGCGCGACCGTACTCGACGAGATGCGCCGGCACTTCCGGCCGGAGTTCCTCAACCGAGTCGACGAGATCATCGTCTTTCAGGCGCTCGGCGAGGACCAGCTCGAGCGGATCGTCGGCCTGCAGTTGGACCGCGTCGGCGGCCGGTTGACCGACCGGCGGATCGCGCTCGACGTGACGCCGGCCGCCCGCCGCCACTTGGTCCGGGTGGGCTACGACCCAGTCTACGGCGCGCGCCCGATCAAGCGCGCGATCCAGCGCGAGCTCGAGACCCCGCTCGGTCGCAAGATTCTCGCCGGCGAGGTCCGCGAAGGCCAAAATGTGCTGGTCGACTATGATGAGCGCGCCGGCACGCTGACCTTTACCGCCGGACTGCCGGCCTTACCGGCGAGCCTCGGCGCCCTATAGGCGGGCCGGCGGCCGGGCGAGACGTTTAGTCGTCACGCTTCGTTTCCCCGGAGACCAAGGCCGAGGCTGCGGTCGCATGGAACCAGCCATCCCATTCTCGCCCTCATTCCCTGTACAGGAGCAGTTAGGCATCATGAATCGTCTCATCTCCGTTTTGACCGCGGCCGTCTTCGCCGCATCCCTCAGCACCGCGGCGTTTGCGGCGACCTCGAATAGCATGGGGTCGCACGCGATGGGCAAGACCGCCACCAAGTGCACGACCGGCGAAACCTGGGTCAAAGGTTACACGAACAAAGCCGGCAAGAAGGTCAAGGGGTATTGCCGCAAGGACGCCATGCACTCGATGACGCACAAGGCGACGAAACCCGCGAAGTAACGTCCAACTCGTTGAACGAAACGACCGCGCCGCGCGAGCGGCGCCGTCGTTTTTTTATGCCCGGCTGAACTCGCGCTTGCGGGCCCGCAGGCGGTCGGTTTCGTTCAGCATCCGCTTGCGAATGCGCAGGCCCTTCGGCGTGACCTCGACCAGCTCGTCGTCTTCGATGAATTCGATCGCCCGTTCGAGCGAAAGCTCCTCGGGCGGCGCGAGCCGGACGTTTTCGTCGCTGCCGGCCGCGCGCATGTTGGTCATCTTCTTCGCGCGCACCACGTTGATGGCGACGTCATGCTCGTCGTTGGCGCGGCCGACGACCATCCCTTCGTAAACTTCGGTGCCGGGTCCGAGGAAGAAGCGGCCGCGAGCTTCCAGCCCCATCAGCGCATAGCCGGTCATCGTGCCGGTCTCGCTAGCAACCAGCGCGCCGACGCTTCGGCCCGGTATCTCACCGCTATACAGTTGATGATCGTAATAGGTGTGCGACATGACCGCCGTGCCGCGTGTCAGGGTGAGCAACTCGCCGCGCAACCCGAAGATCGCCCGGGTCGGCATCGTGTATTCGAGCCGGCGGGTTACGCCCATGGCGATCATGTTCGACATCGCCGCCTTACGCCGCCCGAGCGACTCGATCACCGCGCCCTCGTACTCTTCGGCGACGTCGATCACGACGTACTCGACCGGCTCGAACTTCTTGCCCTCGCGCTCGGCGATGATGACCTGCGGCTTCGAAACCGCCAGTTCGTAGCCTTCGCGGCGCATCGTTTCGATCAGGATCGAGAGATGCAACTCGCCACGGCCGCGCACTTCGAATGTATCGGCGCTCTCGGTTTCGGCGACCCGCAATGCGACGTTGGACTCGAGTTCGCGCCACAGCCGCTCGCGAATCTGGCGCGAGGTCAGATACTTTCCGTCGCGACCGGCAAACGGCGAGGTATTGACGCTAAACGACATCGAGACCGTGGGCTCGTCGACCGCAATTGCCGCGATCGCCTCGGGCGTTTGCGCATCGGCGATCGTGTCGCCGATATTGATTCCCTCGATGCCCGAGACGCAGACGATGTCGCCGGCGGCGGCTTCCTCGACTTCGACCCGTTCGAGGCCCGCGAACGACAGCAGTTTGGTCAGCCGCAAACCGGTCTCGATCGTGCCGTCGTGCGCGACTTTGGCAATCGGAGAATTGATTCGCGTACTGCCGCGAAAGACGCGACCGATGCCGATCCGTCCAACGTACTTATTGTGATCGATTGCCGAAACGAGCATCTGGAACGGGCCATCTTGCGACGGCGCCTCCGGGACGCGCGCAACGATCGTATCGAACAGCGGATCGAGATTGATCCCGGCGACCGCCAGCTCCGGGGTGGCGGTGCCGGCCTTGGCGTTGGTATAGACCACTGCGAATTCAGCCTGCTCGTCGCTGGCGCCGAGTTCGATGAACAGGTCGAAGACCTCGTCGACGACTTCGGTCGGGCGGGCGTCCTTACGATCGATCTTATTGATGACGACGATCGCGCGCAGATCGAGTTCGAGCGCTTTGCGCAGCACGAATCGCGTTTGAGGCATCACGCCTTCGGCCGCATCGACCAGCAGCAAGACGCCCTGCACCATTTGCAGCACGCGCTCGACTTCGCCCCCGAAGTCCGCATGACCGGGCGTGTCGACGATGTTGAACTTGACCTCGCCGTGGCGAATCGCGGTGTTTTTGGCGAGGATCGTTATCCCGCGCTCGCGTTCGAGGGGGTTGGAATCCATGACGCGCGCAGCCACGACCTGACCTTCGCGAAAGACGCCGCTCTGCTTGAGCATGGCGTCGACGAGCGTGGTTTTGCCGTGGTCGACGTGCGCGATGATCGCCACGTTGCGGATATCTGACCGGGTCTTCACGCCGAGCATTGTAGCACGACGGCTCTACGAAGAAGGTCGGACCTGTCGGAATCGAGGTAGATTTCTTACTTGCCGAAACGCCGTTTCCGTTTCGAATATGCTTCAAACGCCTCGTCCAGATCCGCGCGGTCGAACTCGGGCCAGTAGGTCGTCGTCGACCACAGCTCGGTGTACGCGATCTGATACAAAAGAAAGTTGGAGACGCGCAACTCGCCGCCGGTCCGGATCAACAGGTCGGGGTCGGGCAGCCCGGCCGTATACAGATACTGCGAGAGTGTGCCCTCGTCGATCGCCGCCGCCGGCAGCTTGCCGGCGGCAACGTCGTTCGCGAGCGAGCGCACGGCGTCACAGAGTTCGGTGCGCGCGCTATAGTTGATCGCGAGGTTGAGAATCAGCCGGTTATTGCGCTCGGTCTTCGCCGTCAAATCGTCGAGCGCGCACCGGGTCGCCGCGGGCAGCCGGTCGGTCCGGCCAATCACCCGAACCTGCACGCCTTCGCTGCGTAGGCTCGTTAGTTCGCAGATCGCGTGGCGTTGCATCAGTTGCATCAACGTGCTGACCTCGGCCCGCTCGCGTTGCCAGTTCTCTTCGGAGAACGCGTAGACGGTGAGCACTTCGACGCCGGCGTCGGCACACGCACGACAGGTGGCGCGCAGGGCGCGGACTCCACGGCGATGGCCTTCGGTCGGCGGAAGGCCGCGTTCGCGGGCCCAGCGGCGGTTGCCGTCCATGATGATCGCCAGGTGGCGCGGCACGATCTCGATTGCCGGCGCGCGCAGTGCCCGGTCGATCACGATGTCGCCGCCAGCCGGCCAAACGCGGTTGCGTCGCGGTCGGCCGCGAGATCGGTCGCGTGGACCGCCCGCACGACCGCTTCCAGCTCGTCGATATACGCCAAGAAACGGGCCTTTCCGGACGTGGTGATCCGCGCGATCGTCGTCGGTCGACCGTCGCCGCGAACGCGATTGAGCGTCACGATCTGCATCTCGCACAGCGCATGCAGATGACGGTTGAGATTGCCGTCGGTCAGCGCGCAGGCATCCTGTAAGGCTTTGAACGACATCGCGTCGCCGTTGGCGATCAGGCAAGCGCAGATTCCGAGCCGGCCGCGCTCGTGGAAGATTCGCGCGAGCCCTTCGTACGCAAACGGCGCCGATGATTTCATGGCGTAACTCCGGCGCGTGAGCGGTCGTCCGTGCGGACCATCGCGCCGATCGCGATTTGGCCGCAACCGAACGCCAGCGGCATCACCCACCACGACATCGTGTCGATCCGCACCGAAAGCAGCAAAAATGCGGCAAACGCGCCGAACGCGACCGCGATCGCGACGACGTTGCGTGGGACCATCGCGCGCGATGCGAACAGTCCAAGCGCGTACGTCGCGCACCACATCCCCGGCAGCAAGCCGTAGAGTCCGCGCGAAACGAGCGCAATCGTTATCACGCCGCCGGCCGCAACCGCGGGGGCGATGCTCATCCCGACCGTTCGAACCTGAACGTCGACGTGGGCGCTGCGATGGCGAACGTACCAGGCAACGATCGCGCCGTAGTTGATCGCCAGCGCGAGTGCGAGGCAGGTGAGCCACAGATCGAGATACAGGCGCTGGTCGGCGAGCGTCCGCGGCGCCGGGATCAGCGCGAACTGGACGACGCCGGCGGCGACTGCGACCAGGCCGCTCGTGATCGCGGCCCAACCCGAGTAACCTTCAAATCGCTGAACGGTCGCGAGTCGCCCGCGAACCTCCGCAAGATCGGCGATCGCCTGTCGAAGCTCCATCGTACCCTGCGCTTTGTACCACAAAGTTTTGCGGAAGGCAAGCCGGCGCCGGCCGACGACGTTTTCTGGACGTCTCGCGCGTAGACTCAACCGATCAGACCACTCGTCCTTGTAAGGAGACGCCCCATGCTCGGTTTCAAGCGGGCCGCCGCAGTCGTGGCCGCCGCCGTCGGCGCCGCCGCCTTCGCTCAGTTTCCGAATGCCGCGGTCGCGGCCGGCAAGCCGACCGTCGCCGTCCTCGATTTCAGCACGCGCGGCCTCACCGGCGACTGGTACGGCAACTTCCAACCCGGCGTGGCGCTGTCCGACCTCGTGACCGACCAAATCGTCAACAGTGGCCGGTTTAGCGTCGTCGACCGGTCGCATCTCGCCAGCGTGATGCAGGAGCACAATCTAACGACGAGCGGCGAGGTCTCGCCGGCGACGGCGGTCCAGCGGGGACGGTTGATCGGCGCTCGCTACCTGATCACCGGCAACATCCTGCAGTTCGATAAGACCGGCGCGAGCGGCGCCGGAGTCGGCGCGCTGATCGGCGGCCCCATCGGCGGGGCGCTGAGCGGTGCCAAGCGCGAGCGGGTCACGCTCAAAGTCCAGGTCCGTGTCATCGACGCGGTGACCGGTCAAATCATGCAGTCGTTCGCGGACGAAGCGACCCAGGTCGGCAGCTCGTGGGGCGTTGCAGCGTTCGGTCACGTCGGCAGCGTTCCGGTCGCCGGCGGCTACGCGAACGAGCAGTTCACGCAATCGACGATGGGACACCTGATCAACGACGAGGCCGGCAAGGTCGCCACCGCCCTCGACCCCGGGAAGTTCGCCGCCGGTTCGAGCGCCGCGCCGGCAACGCTCGCCGCCCGAATCATCGCGGTCGACGGCGAGAACGTCATCCTGAACGCCGGCAGCGACAAGGGCGTCGCCGTCGGCATGTTCTTCGACGTCGTCAAGGTGCTGCAGATCAAGGATCCCGACAGCGGCAAAATGTTGACGTCAAACGAGACGGTCGGCAAGATTCAAGTCATCTCGGTCACCGGGCAAACCGCCGTCGCGAAGCGCATCTCCGGTAGCGTCGTCAAACTTGCCTCGGTCCAAGCCGAACAGTAACCGGCCTCGGCGGCGGAGCCCACGGACGCTTCACGCCGGGGCAACCGGGACGATCCGGCCGGGTTGACGGTCGAAGTATCGCTGCCCGCCGCCGGGTTTGAAGAACGTGCGCGTGCTGTCGTCGGCGTTGTACGCGCCGAACGCGTCGCTGCGCGGATTGAAAACGCGAATCGCCCCGTCGCCCTCGCCGACCTTGATCTCAAGCCCGTTCCCCGGGTGCTCGGCGCGCTCGATGAAGTCGTGGGCGAGCCGCGCATAGCGGACCGGATCGTGGGTGCCGAAATCGCCGCCGTGGCGCGCGACGTGATCGGCCAAGGTCCCGGGCCGTCCCCAAAGCGCCGGGCCATGCGGCGGCGCGGCGCCGCCAGTGTGAATTTGACCGAGCATGCAATCCTCCGCTGACGAAGTGTTTCCGCCTGCGGATCACGCGCTCGCGCCGGTCGCCTAGGTGCCGACGGCGGTCCCTACACGAAGACCAACTGGTCGTGTTGGTAACTGATGTTGAGCAAGATGCCGATCGCGATGAAGTCGGTGAGGATCGCCGAGCCGCCGTAGGACATGAACGGGAGCGGAATGCCGGTGACCGGCATGATGCCGATCGTCATCCCGACGTTGACGACGATATGCACCGCGAGCATCGCGGCGATCCCCGCGCCAAGCAGCAGGCCGAAGCGGTCGCGGGCCGACAACACCGCCCGCATCGCGCGCGCCAGCACGACGCCGTAGAGCACGACCAAACTGACGGCACCGATGTATCCAAACTCTTCGCCAAGAACCGTGAAGATGAAGTCGCGCGAGTGTTCCGGCACGAACTGCAGTTGCGTTTGCGTACCTTTGAACAAGCCCTTACCGAACAGCGCGCCGCTGCCGATTGCGATCTTGGACTGGTGCAAGTTGTAACCGATGCCCTCGAGATCGCGGTTGGGATGTAGGAACACGAGCAATCGATCGCGCTGGAACGGCTTGAGCACGAACTTCGTCCCGAGCGTGAACGCAGCGACCGCCGTCGTCAGCACCGCGTAGACCGCGAAATGCCGCATCTTCTCGACGGCGAAAAACAGTTGACAGGTGACGATCGCGAACACGACGAGCATCGTGCCGAAGTCGGGCTGTTTGAGAATCAATAGTGCCGGCACCATAACGGCGACGATCGTCAGCAGCATCTCGCGCGGTCCGACGGTCTTCGCGCGCGCGAGCAACGATGCGCCGGTGATGCCGAGGATCAGCTTCGCCGGCTCCGACGGTTGAAAGGTGCCGAGCGGTCCAAGCGAGATCCAGCGCACCGCGCCGTGCGACGCATGACCGGCCGCCAGCACGCCGGCAAGCAGCAAAAAGTTGACGACGTAGAGCAGCCGCGCCCAGCGCTGCCACTTCTGATACGGGATGGCGGCGAAGATCGCAAGCAGTCCGACGCCGACGGCGACGTATGCCAGTTGTTTGGTCCACTCGCTGCCGGCGCCGGGATCGTGCAGGTCGGCCGAGCGGATCATCAACACGCCGAGCAACGAGATCGCGACGCAGGTTGCGGCGAGGAGCCAGTCGACCGAGTGATACCAGGGGCGCTCCATGCGCCCCGACTACGCCTGCGCGGTCCGGCCCTCCGCCTTGGGCGCCGGCTTTGGCGCCTGCTGATAGCCGTAGGCGGACTTACGCCGCCGCCGGCGCCGCGGCTTCTTGCCGATCGTCGGCACGTCGGTCGAGGGCGCGGCCGGCGATTGGGCGTTGGCCGCGGGTTCGCCGGCGACGGCGACCACCGGCGGCGCGACCGTCTCGATCAGCGGTAAGGTCGGGGGCGGCGGGACGACCTTGAGCTCCGGTCGGGGGCGGGCGTGGAGGGCGCGAACCGGCACGGTCGCGTGCATCTCGACGCCCTGCTCGCGGTGCTCGAACGCAACTTCGGCGCTCGCCGGATCGATGTCGCAGTAGCGCGCGATCACCTCGACCAACTCGGCCCGCAGCGCCTCGATCGTCTCGGGCGAGAGAGCCAAATGATCGGAGAGCAGGACGAGCTTCAACCGCTCGCGAGCGGTCTCGCTGGACGACGACCGGCGAAAGATGCGACTGAAGAAATCGACCATCAGCGACCTCCGAATAGACGCGCAAACAGAGAGCGTTCGGGCGCGGGCGTCGGCGCGGCGACGTCCTCGCCGGCGAGTTTGGCGGCGATCGTTCGATACGCGCCGCCGGTCGTCGAATTGGGGTCGAGCGCGGGCGGCTCGCCACGATTGGTCGCCACGATGATCTCGGGCGCATCCGGAATAACGCCGAGCAGTGGCAGGCGGAGAATCGAGTTTACGTCCTCGATCGACAGCATCTTGCCTTTCTTGACCAGCGCCGGGCGCAAGCGGTTGACGATCAGCTCGGGGCGCCAGTCGGGTGGCAGCAAGCCCACGACGCGATCGGCATCGCGCACGGCCGTGACCTCGGGCGTGCAGACGATGATCGCGTGTCCGGCGCCGACGACGGCGTTACGGAAGCCCTGCTCGATGCCGGCCGGCGAATCGATCAGCACGTAGTCGAACTGGCCGCGCAAGCGCTCGACCAGGGCCCGCATCGCTTCGGTATCGACGTCTTCTTTTTCGCGCGTCTGCGCGGCCGCCAACAGGTACAGGTTCTCCGAGCGCTTATCGCGGACGAGTGCGTCGTCGAGCGCGCACTTCTCTTCGAGCACGTCGAGCAGGTGGAACCGCACGCGGCTCTCGAGCCCGAGGACGATGTCGAGATTGCGCAAGCCGACGTCCGCATCGATCAACGCGACCCGTGCGCCGCGCGCGGCGAGCGCCGCGCCGACGTTGGCCGTCGTCGTCGTCTTGCCGACGCCGCCTTTGCCGGACGTCACGACGATCGCGCGACCACGGTTGGCGCCGGCCGGAGCCGTGGCCGCGTACTCGGGCTGCAGTTCGTGCATCGTTAACCTGCCTTCCACTTGCTGAAGAATTTACCGAAGACGCCGGGGTTGTCGAGCTGCGTGAACGGGACGATCTCGCCCTCGAGCCGGCGCGCCATCTTGTCGAAGATCGCCCCGGTCCGGCTCTGCGGGTCGAGGACCAGCGGCTCACCGCGGTTGGTCGTGTCGATCACGTCCTCGTCGTCGGGCAGCATACCGAGCAGTTCGCCCGACAGTATCTCACAGACGTCGTCGACGCTGAGCATATCGCCCGACCGCACCATCTGCGGCCGAATCCGGTTGACGATGAGACGAATCGGCAAGTGCCGCTCGACGAGCTTGCCGACGACCCGGTCGGCGTCGCGAATCGCGCTGACTTCGGGCATCGTGACGACGATTGCTTCGGTTGCGCCGACGGCGGCGTTGCGAAATCCGTGTTCGATGCCGGCCGGCGAATCGATCAACACGAAATCGTTGGTTTCGCCCAACTCCGAAAGTACCCGCGCCATCTGCTCTTCGGAGACCGCCGTTTTGTCGCGCGTCTGCGCCGCCGGCAGGATCGACAGCGATTCGAACCGTTTGTCGCGGATCAGCGCTTGGCGTAGCTGGCAGCGGCCTTCGACGACTTCGACCAGATCGAAGACGATGCGCTTTTCGACCCCGAGCACGAGATCGAGATTACGCAGACCGATATCGGCGTCGACGAGCGCGACGCGGTGGCCGCGCTTAGCGAGCGCCGCGCCGAGATTGGCGGTTGTGGTCGTCTTGCCGACGCCGCCTTTGCCGGAGGTAATGACGATGCGTCGAGCGCTCACCTTGACCCCTTTCGGAACGGACCGATCGCGATGCGATCGCCTTTGACAAAGGCTTCTTCGGGCTCGCTCGCGCGACCGTTCTCGGCCGCATCGGCGGCGATCAAGGCGGCGATCCGCAGCTGCGTCGGCACGAGTTCGAGCGCCGCGACGCGCGCGGTCGAATCGCCCTGGGCACCGGCGTGCGCGGTGCCGCGGAGTGCCCCGAAGACCAGGATGTCGCCGCCGGCGACCAATTCGGCGCCGGGATTCACGTCGCCGACGACGACGATGTTCCCGACGTGCTGCAAGCTCTGCCCGCCGCGCAGGGTGCCGCGGTGATAGAGCGTTGTCGGTTCGGCCGCGACGGCGGTTGCGGTTACCGCCGCAGTCGCGGCGCCGACCGGCTCGCGCCCGCGCCGCGTGCGGCGCTGCGCTAGATCGGCTCGGGCACCGGCGAAGTCGGCGTCGAGCGAGCGTGCCTGCGGGGTCAAATCGGAGGCGCGCGGCGCGCGGACGATGCGGCGCGGTTCGAGGCTCGCGACCCGCCGGTCCGGCGGCAGACCGAGAAACAGGACCCCCGCTCGCTCGGCGACGGCGGCGCAATCGGCCTCGCCGTAGAGGCCGCCGACCGTGATGCCGTACTCGCCGACGCTCGCGATAAAGCGTGCGAACGCGGCGTCCCCGGGACCGTCGGCTGCAAAGATCGCGGTCGCGCGACTGCCTCGATAGAACTCAGGTCGCTCGGCAAGTCGAGCGATGATCTCGGCAGCGGTCTCGTCGAACGCCCGTTTCCCAAAGACGAACTCGAGACCAGTCGCCGTCCCACGCAGCACCTTCGATCACCTCCCGCACACGACTGCAAGGCGCGAGGGTTCAGCCGATGGTCGGGCCGGGCCCTGCGCGATGCACATGCGATTCGCAAATTTCTCCGCTTATGCACAATCGGTTCGCCGACTCTGCACAGCCGCCCGAGAGGTGCCGCGCACGGAAACTTCGTGCCGGCGAGCGCCGTTGCACGATGTGACCGCGGCCGGGCCGTCGAAATCGTCGCTCCCGGCATCCCGGAGATGCACCAATGAAGCTGCGCAAGATACTATCGGCCATTCTCACGTTGGCGTTGTTGGCAACCGAGGCTCCCAAACCAGCCCGTGCCGTTTCGACCCCCGCGGAGATCCAGCAGGCAAAAACCATCGACAAGCAGATCGTCGAGCAGTACAACGTCGTCACCGATCCGTTGCTCAATGCCTGGGTAAACGAAGTCGGGCGCAAGCTCTGGACCGAGGTTGCCCGTACCGACGTTCCGTACAACTTGAAGATTCTCGATGACGGCGAGATCAACTCGTTCACGATCGGCGGCGGCTATATCTACGTGCACACGGGCTTGTTGGACTTCGTCCAATCCGATGACGAACTCGCCGGCGTTATCGGGCACGAGACCGGTCACAACGAGCGCCGGCACACGGTCACGTTCGGCGCCAAGGCGCAGGCCGCCAACATCCTGTTCGGGCTGGCTTCGATCTTTTCACCGTTCTTCTACAACTTCGGACAGATCCTCGAAGCCGGGGCGCTCGCGAAAATCGAGCGCGCGCAAGAACTCCAGGCTGATCAGTACGGCTTGCTGCTGATGACGCGGGCGGGCTATGACCCCAACGCCATGACATCGTTCATGCGCCATCTCGGTGCGCTGCACAACGAGCACAACAACATCGTCGACAAGTACTTCGCCGATCACCCGGGCGTGCCCGACCGCGTCAATCACCTCGTCGGTTATCCCGAACTCGATCCGACCAAACGGACCGGCGCGCAAACGATGGTCGAGGCGCTCCACGACGAGAACGAAGCGCGCTACAACGTCGCAGCGATAACGTTCCGCAAGATTCTCAAATCCGAGCCGAACAACGCGACGGCACAGTTGAACCTCGCGCAAGCGGAGATCGCGGTCGGACAGCCGCAAAAAAGCGAGCAGACGTTCGCGGCGGCGGCCGGTAACGGCGACGCGGCGACACGCACCGCCGCACTCGACGGCGTGAAACATCTGCGCGAGAGCGAGGAGCGCTTCAATCTGCTCCAGCCGAACCTCGCTCCGCTGCGCGAGTCCTTAGCTCAGGCAAACGCCCAAGCGACGATCGCCAACAGTGAAATTACGACCCGCCGCGACGCCGGCAAGAGCCAGATCAAAGCCGTCGACGACCGGCTTCAAGACGTCGCCTACGGCATCCCGAACTTCAGCCGCGTCAACCCGCGGCCCGGCAGCCGGTTAGAGGCGGTTCTGAAGAACTTGTCGGCTATGGGACGCTCGATCGACACCGCGCTGAACAAGTCGGGCGAGGTGATCGGGGGCGTCGGTGAGATCAAGAAAGGCGCCCCGACGGGACTGCTCAAGGAAAACGCCGACATTCTGCGCGACCTCGAAGCGCCGCTGGCGGCGAATCCCATCCCACCGCAGTCGCTGGCGACGCTTTCGAGCTATCCATCGGTCATCGCCGAACTCGGTGCGACCAACGGGGAACTGGTGCGCGCGCTCGACACGAGCCGGTCGTCGTTGGCGCTGCTCGACATCGGGCTCGGCGATCTCGACGTTTTCATCAAGCAACTCGACCATATGCGGTTGAGCTTCGGGGACGACTTCTCACCGATGGACTACAATACGCTCAACCCGCTCATGGAGAACGCCAGCGCTTCGCTCGCCAAGGCGGCGGTCGCCGGTGCACAAGCCGAGCAGCTCTTCAACCTGGCGCGATCGCGCCAACTGGAGTCGCACATCGCGCTATTGGGTCTTGAGTATCCGCAGGCGCGTTACGCTACGTTGACCCGGGCGCTCGAGGTACGCTTCAAGAGTGCGCCGCTCGACTTTACCGCGATGGAACGGGACGGCCTCACGCCGGGCGAGGTTGCGGCGGCTTCGATCGTCGCCGCCGATACGAACACGATTCCGCAAGCCGTCGTCGCCGAGGCCCTGCAGTCGCATCGGACGATCGTCGACGTCGCCAACGCGCGCGGCATGAACGCGCTCTCGCTTGAGATATTTCTCGGGTTGATCTATCTCGATTATGTCGACGATCCGCAAAAGGAAGCCGTGGGCCTAAACTAGCGGTGTCGATTCCGATGCACGGAAGCCTCGGCGCGCTGCGCGCCGCCGACGTCTTGACGCTCGCCCGCAAAGGGTTGGGTGTGCGCACTCTCGGGAGCGAGACCCGCAAGCCGTTTCGATTTCTGTTGTGCGGCGATCCGGAACTGGTCTCGCGACTCCGCACGACCTTGCTCACCGGTGGCGACGGCCCGTATGTCTCGTTCGACTCGACCTCGGTGCTCGAAACGGTCGTGCCCGGGCGCAGCGTCGCGGGTGGAAACGAAGCGCGCTGCATCATCTTCTTGGGTCGCGGAAACGACATCGAGGGTGCGCGGCTCGATCTGTTCCGTCCGCTGAAGTTACCCATCTTTGCGTTGACCGTCGACGCGCAGCTCGCGCCCAAGGCGCCCCCGGCGCCGCCGGCAGCCGGCACCGTTGCCGAATACGTTGTGCCGGCCCTGTCGCGCGACGCGCTCCGCAACCGGCTCTTTCCGCACGTGATCGACGCCTGCCGCGGCGTCGAGATCGCGGTCGGCCGGCATCTTCCCGGCTTGCGCGAAGCGGTTGGCGCGAAGCTGACACGCGACACCGCGATGTCGGCGTTAAAGATCGCCGGGGCAAGCGCGGTCGTCGACCACGTGCCGCTCCTGGGTCTGGTACTCGGACCGGTCGCGTCGGCCGGCGACATGGTCGCGATCACCGGTCTGCAGTTGAATCTCGCGATGCAACTCGGCGCGACCTATGGGAAAGATCCCGATATCCACCGCGTCTGGGAGATGCTGCCGATCGTCGGCGGTGGTTTGGGCTGGCGCGCAATCTCGCGCGAACTCGCCGGCTTCTTACCGGTCGCGGGGATCGCCGTTAAGGCCGCGATTGCCTACGCCGGGACGATCGTCGTCGGCGAGGGGATCATCTTCTTCTACGAACACGGCCGTCACATGACGCGCGTCGAGGCGGGTGCCCGCTACGACGAAGTCAAGAAGGCCGCGATGCTGCTGGTCCGTCAACTCGGCCGCAAGTTCGGCGGCAAGTAACCGAGAAAGCTCGCCACGTGAAGCAACAGCGCGTCATCGTCGAGGTGATCGTAGCTGGCGGGAAGCTTGGGCCGAATTCGGTCGGCGAGTTGCGCGGCGAGTCGCTCGCGCGCGGGCGCAACCAGGGCCGCCCGGCGATCGGCGTAGCGCCGGATTAGGTCGCGTTCGCCGGCCGACAGTTCGTGCACGATTGGATCCGTCGGCTCGCCATCGGCCGACGGCGTGGTTTGCCCGAGCCGCTCGTAGGGTGAATCGCGGACGACGATCGTGCCGGCGGCCAGGTCGCCGAGCCGTTGGTTCAGCGGTGAAATGAGTGCGCTGATCGCCGCGATGGCGTAGAATCCCAGGCCGAACTCCAAAATGCGCACGACGTTGCGCACCACCGAACTCGCGAAGTCGAGCGGAAACCCGCCGTCGCGAACGACGCGAATGCCAAGCAGCCGTTTTCCCGGCGTCCGTCCATTCCACCGCCATTCGAAGATGATGAAATAGCCGAAGAACAGCAAGAACAGCGCGACGATCAAGCCGGCGTACAACAGCGCGCGCACGGTCTTGCGCGATTGGGCGGCGACCGGCAAGCGAACGCCGGCCGGCAGCGCGCTTGCCGCCCACACCAGAAGCGCGCCGATCAGACCAGCGGCCACGAGTTGCAGCGCCAAATCGATCAGGACCGCCAAGAAGCGGCTGCCGAGCCCGGCGAGCTCGTACGAGAATGCGACGCCCTCGCCGGTCGCGACATCGACGCGACGCTCCATGCTCGCCGACGCTTGCGCGCAAGGCCGGACGGAGTCCTGCGGTCAACTTCGAATCGACCGTAGCGATGCGTCAGCGCGGCTTCGTCGATCGGCGACAGGCGCAATGGCAGCGCCTCGAAGCGCTGTTGGTTCGGGTCGAGCGCCGCGGAGTTCGCGGCCTTCCTCCCGATCAAATCGAAGAACTAGCGTTGCTCTACCGCGCGACGACGAGCGACCTCGCTACCGCACAGAGCCGCGGTTATGAAGCCGGGCTTCGCGGCTACCTCAACCGGTTAACGGCCCGCGCGCACGCGCAGGTCTATGCCGAACGCTCCGGCGACGGCTGGACGCGGGTCGCCGGCTTCTTTGCGGCCGCCTTCCCACGCGAGGTCCGGCGCTCGTGGCGCGCAATCCTCAGCTGCTCCGCGCTGTTCGTCGGCGCTACGATCGTCGCGGCGTGGCTGGTCTGGGTACGCCCGCTCGACGTCTACGCGCTGTTGCCGGCAAGCGAAGTGCCGCTCGTGCAGCGCAGCCTGCACGACTCCAACTTCGGCTTCGATCGCGGCTATGCGCCGGCGATCTCAACGGCGATCATCACCAACAACATCGAGGTCTCGGCCCTCGCGTTCGCCGGCGGCATGACCCTCGGAGTGGTGACGGTGTGGGCGATTCTCAACAACGGGCTGATGCTCGGAGGCCTCGGCTCGCTGTTCGCGCACCACGGCTTCGGTCTCGACTTCGCGGCGACGATTGCGCCGCACGGCGTTTTTGAACTGACCGCCATTCAGATCGCCGGCGGAGCGGGCCTCGTGATCGCCGGCGGAATCGTCGCGCCGGGCCGGCGGCGGCGAGCCGACGCGTTGCGCCTTGCGGCGCGGCGCGCCGGAACCTTGCTGATCGGCGTCGCCGCGATGCTCGTCATCGCCGGGTTGATCGAAGGCTTCGTCACCCCGCAGCGGATCTCGGTTGCGGCGCGATTCGGCGTCGGCGCGCTCGGCGCGCTCGCGCTGCTGGTTTATTTCGGGTTCGCCGGCCGGCGTGCCGACGATCAAAACGCGGCGCGCAGTTTGGCTTCCAAGTAAGCGTCCAACAGCGCGACGCTGAGGTCCGCCGCCGGCGCGTCGACGACGACGACGCCGCGCGCCCGCAGGCGCGCAATCGCCAGTTCGCGTTCGTCGGCAAGCGCCAGCCCGACGGCGGCGCGGTACGCCGCGTGCGCCGACGCCGGCGCGGTCGCTAGGCTCTGCGCGATCGCCGCATCGTTCATCAGCGCGCAGACCACGAGGTGGCGCGGAACCAGCACCTGCAGTCCGGCCAAAACATTCGTCGACGCCGCCGGATCGAACAGGTCGGTAAACAGCACGATGAGGCTTCGTTTCGCGTAGCGCTGCTTGATTGCGACGCAGATGCGTTCGTAGTCCGGCTCTTCGTACCGCGGCTCGAGATCGAACAGCCGCTCGCCAAGCGCGCGCAATTGGGCCGTGCCGCGGCGCGGCGCAACCGACAGCAGCGACTCCGCCGCAAACGCCTCGGCCCCGATCTGATCGCCGGCGGTGATCGCGATGCGGGCGACGGCGAACGCCGCCGTCAGCGCGTGATCGAATTTACGGACGGCGCCGAGGTGCGGCATCATCAGCCGCCCACAGTCGAGCGCGACGATCACCTGGCGGCTGCGCTCGACCTCGTATTGCCGAACCATCGTGCGGCCACGCCGCGCGCTCGCCTTCCAATCGATCGCACGAAACGCATCCCCGGTTTGGTACTCCCGCAGACTTTCAAACTCGTTGCCGGCACCGCGCAGACGCAGCTTGCGAAGGCCGGCGTCGACCAGCGTCGCGCGGTGCGCCAGCCGGCCGGCACGCTCGACGGCGGCGAGGTCGGGCACGACCCGAAGGTCGGTCACTCGCGCGACCGCGGTTCGCCGCCGTAGCAGGCCGACCGGGTTCTCGAACCATGAGTAGATCGCGCTCAACTGCACCCGGCCGCGGCGCGTCGGCGTGACCGTGAGCGTCGCCCGAACGACCGTTTGCGACGGGACGAGCGCGCGCAACTCGCCGGGCGGCATCGCGAGGTGCGGCGCGGGTGACTCGACCAATCCGAGGCGAACCGCGATCCGTGCGCGGTTGCGCACGCAATAGGTGAACGGCGCCGGCTGTCCGAGAACCAGCCGGTCGGGAAGGTCGCGTTCGATTGCGATCGTAGCGGCCGGCGGGCCGAGCACGAGATCGGCAATCAGCAGCGCCACGACGGCGCACAGCGCCGCACCGAAGACCGCGAGCAACCAAGGAAAGACGCCGGCCAGCGCGAGCAACGCGCCGAGGCCCGCCAGCGCCGCGATGCCCCGCGGCGAGAGCCACAGCGACGGCCAAACCCGCAGCTTGGGATCCGGCATCACGCCTGCGGCGAGTGCGCCGTCTCCTTCGGGACCTCGACCGAATCGAGGATCCGGCGCACCGCCGCATCGGCCGTTACGCCGTCGACCTCAGCTTCCGGCCGAATCGTCAAACGATGCGCAAGGACGAGCGGCGCGGCCGTCTTGACGTCGTCCGGCGTCACGAATTCGCGCCCGTCGATCGCGGCCGTCGCCTGCGCGGCGGTCAACAGCGCCAACGTTGCGCGCGGGCTGGCGCCGAGCGCAATGTCGCCCGAGTCGCGGGTGCGCGCGGCGATCGCGTAGAGATACGCCTGCACCGGTTCGGCAACGAAGATTGCGCGGACCGCGCGTTGCGCCGCGACGATCTCGTCGGGGCGGGCAACCGGCGTCACCTCGAGTTCGACGACGGTGCGCGCATCGAATCCGGCGGCGGCGCGCGCGACCAACGCGCGTTCCTCGGCGGCGGCCGGATACTCCGTTCGTGCCCGTACGAAAAACCGATCGAGCTGCGCTTCGGGCAACGGATAGGTGCCCTCGAACTCCACCGGATTCTGGGTCGCGCAAACCAAAAACGGGGCCGGCAGGGGGTGGCGCACGCCGTCGATCGTCACCTGCCGCTCTTCCATCGCTTCGAGCAACGCGGCCTGGGTTTTGGGCGGCGTGCGATTGATCTCGTCGGCCAGCACGATGCTCGCAAAGATCGGCCCCGGGCGAAACGCAAACTCATCCGTCTGGGAGTGAAAGATCGTCGTGCCGACGACGTCGGACGGCATCAAGTCGGGGGTAAACTGAATCCGCCGAAACGATGCGCCGACGAGCGCTGCGAGCAGTCGCACGAGCAGCGTCTTGGCCGTCCCGGGAACCCCTTCGACCAGCAGATGGCCGTCGCCGAGCAACGCGATCAGGCTCGCGTCGATCGCCATGCGGTTGCCGGCGATGACCACCTCGAGTCCGGTGCGCACCCGCTGCGCAAGTTCGGTCGCCGTAGCGCTCATCTCGATGCGAGCTCCTTTCGAATGCCCAGGGCCAACCGCGCGGCTCGCACGAGCATCACATCGGTCGCCGAATCGCGATCGGCAAGCGCGCACAGTTCGGCGTAGGCGGTTGCAAGCTCTGCCGGTTGATTCGCCGGTTCAACCCGCGCGAGCCGGTGCGTGCAACTTGCACGTAGGCGGCGGATCGACGCGAGCCGCGCGCCGGTCCGTTCGTACAGCGCCGCCAACGCCGACAAAAACTCGCCCGAAGCCGGCTCGGGCGGCGCCGGCGGCGGCAATGGCGGGCCGAGGCGGATCGCCGCGCCGGCGATTGCCAGTGCGATTGCGACCAATGCGATCGCTAAGCCCACAACGAACGGGCGCGGCGCGATCTGCCACCAGCGCTCGGGAACCAGATGACCGTGAATCGCTTCGTCGAACGCGACGACGCCGAGTGGCTCGCGCGGCCGCGCGAGATCGTACGCCAACCGCGCGTGCGGGCCGGTGCCGATCGCGGCGTTGGTGAACCGGGCGGCATCCCGAACGCGAACTAGCTCGCCGCGCCCGACGGCGTAACCGGCGATTCGGCGCGACCGATCGACGTGCACGAGCCGGTCGCCGCGGCGAAGGAGACGGCCAACCCGGACGAGGTCGGGGCCATCGCCGACGACCAGCGCCCGGCCGCCCTGGCGAATCCAAGCGTCGAGCGCGGCCACGTCGGCCGCCGTCAGCGCCGCCGCCGACCCGGGCGCATCGGCGAGGACGAGCGTGCTGATCGACCGATCGAGAAACGCGGGCCGTTGCTCGAATCGAATGACCTGCACGCCCTCGCGCTCGAGCAACTCGTACCACCCGCGGTAGCCGCCGTCGGCAAAGTCGTAGCTCGAGTACGAGACTTCGACCGGCGCTTGGGCCGCGCGCTGGCGCACTTCAATCGCCGCAACGAATATCAGGGTCGCGAGCGCGCCGGCAGCGACCCCGATCTCACGCCAGGGGAGCCGTCGCACCGCGCTCACGCGCCCGCGAGCGGCGGCATGAGCCGATCGAACGCGGCCAGCGCCGTATCGTAGTCGCTGCGAGCCGGCGGGGCGGGCGCGAAGCACGCCGGCACAAAGCGCGCCACGAGATCGTCGAACGGTGTGGCGGCCGCGCCGAGGATCGCACGCACCCGCCGTTGATATTCCCCCGGCGTGCGGGCGCCGTCGAGCGGCACGATCGCGCGCTCGTCGAGCGCGGCGAGTGCTGCATTGAAC
>JBOHTW010000219.1:0-2381 GCA_050733835.1 Vulcanimicrobiaceae bacterium
CTGCACGCCAAGATGGCGCGAACCCTGCGGCAATACTACCGGTTCGTCCGCTCGTTCTACACGCACGTGCCGTCGTTTGACAACGATTGGGCGTTCATCGCCTGCAGCGACGCCGTCGACGTGGCCGCGCTGAATGCCGCCGACATCGACGGCTACGGCGCGACCTTGCGCGGGCCGAGCTCCTTCTACGACGCCGAGACCCATCGCCGAATCTTTAGCCTGCCGCTCTACTTGCGGCGTGAGCTCGCGAACCAGGGCGACACGTTTTGAAACCGCCGATCGACGTCGAAGCCGCCAAACGCTCCTGGGACAAGGAAAAGGCGCGGTTCGTCCACACGCTCGATTTACACCTCGAACACGTCGGCCACGGAACCGCGCGCATGCGGATGCCGTTTCGCGAAGCGGTCACCAACGGCACCGGCGCGATCCACGGCGGTGCGATCGTCAGCCTGTGCGACACCTGCTTCTACGTTGCGCTCGCATCGATCTATGGCCGCGAACAAGAGACGGCGACCGCCTCGCTCGCCTGCAGCTTCCTCGCGCCGGCGAGCCCGCCGCACGACCTGATCGCCGATGCGACGGTGTTGAAGTCGGGCAAGCGCATCGTCTACGGCGAGGTTCACGTCCGCAGCGGCGACCGGCTCGTCGCCCACGCGACGTTGAGCTTCTTGAATACCGATCGTGGCTGACGGGGCGGCGCCGCGGCGAACGGCGCTCTACGACGAACACGTGCGGCTCGGCGCTCGGATCGTCCCGTTCGCCGGCTTCGAGATGCCGGTGCAATACGCGGGCATCTTGCGCGAACACGCCGCCGTCCGGCATCGCGCGGGCATCTTCGACCTGTCGCACATGGCCCAGTTCGAGTTGCGCGGCGCCGGCGTCCCCGAATGGGCCGACCGGCTGACGATCAACGCGGTCGCGACGATGAAGCCCGATCAGGCGCGCTATAACATCTTTTGCAACGAGCGTGGCGGCGCACTCGACGACGTGTTGTTCTACCGGCTGCTCAACCGTTGGCTGCTGGTCGTCAACGCCGCCAACGCCGGCAAGATCTGGCAGCATTTGAACGCGCACCGGGCAGGTGACGTCGCGCTTGCCAACCATCACGGCCAGCGCGCGCTAATTGCCGTCCAGGGACCGCGCGCCGTCGAGATCGTCGCCCCGCTCTGCGACGTCGATGTCCGCGACTTGAAGTATTATTTCTGCGCCGAGGGGCGCGTCGACGGCGTCGCGGCCGTCATCGCCCGCACCGGCTACACCGGCGAGGACGGATTCGAACTGTTCGTCGACGGTGTCGACGCGCCGCGCCTGTGGCGCCGACTGCTCGAGGCCGGCGCAGCCGGCGGCTTGGAACCGGCGGGACTCGGTGCTCGTGACGTGCTGCGGCTCGAAGCCGGCATGCCGTTGTACGGACACGAGTTGACCGAAGACATCTCGCCGGTCGCCGCCGGCCAGCGGTGGGCGCTCAAGCTGGCGAAGCCGGCGTTTACCGGCAAGGCGGCGCTCGAAGCGCAACTCGCCGCCGACGATTACGACCGGATCGTCGGGATATTGCTCGACGGACGGGTGCCGGCGCGCGCCGGCTATTCGGTCGTCCGCAACGGCGAGCGCGTCGGCGAGGTTCGTAGCGCTTCGCTGGGTCCGTCGGTCGGCAATCGCAACATCGCCACCGCGCTCGTCCGCAAGGAAGCCGCCGAGATCGGTTTGGGGCTAGCGATCGAGATTCGTGGAACGGCCCATCCGGCGCGGGTCGTCACGTTACCGTTCTACAAACGCACGTAGCGGATAGGACCTTTCGGTCCCGCGCAAGGGCCCAACGGCTGGCCGAACCGGAAGGCGTGTGCGCGATCGATGCGGCACTCTAGCGGCATTCCAATTGCCGGGAGATTACGCGCGTATGAACGTCGCCGGAAAGACCCGCTCACGCCTGGGAGCTATTGTCCTTGGCGCGCTTGCTGTTTCACTTAGCGCTTGTGGCGGTGGCGGTTCGTCGCCGGCGCCACCGGCTCCGACGCCGACCGCAACGCCGACGAGTGCGCCGGTCGCGTTTAGCCCCGCGTCGGTTTCGTTCGATCTGAACTCGGCGACGACGGCGCAGTCGGTGACGGCGACCCAAGCCGGTTCGAGCGCGATTGCGCTCGCGATCAGTTGCACGGCGAGCGACAACAGCGGTAGCACCAACTTCGTCACGATCGCGCCGGCGAGCGGCGCGGGACCGGCGCTCGCGTTTACGGTGACGCGGGCATCGGGCGCCAACGCGCACACCGGAACCTGCATGGTCTCGGTGCCCGGATCTACCGGATCGCTAACGATAACCACGACGTCGACGACGGTGAGCGGATCATGATGAATCGCAATCAAATGCGGCTGGCGATCGGCGC
>JBOHTW010000220.1:0-6042 GCA_050733835.1 Vulcanimicrobiaceae bacterium
GCCGAGGGCGTGCCGCGCTCGCCCGAGGCCTGGCTGTTCGTCGCGGCACGTAACCGCTTCGTCGACCGCGTCCGGCGCGGGCGCCGGCTGGATCGGCTAGACCAGCCGCTCGCCCGCGCCGCGCGCGAAGCGCAAGCCGCGTTCGAGCGCGGCGACGAACTCGGCGACGAACGGCTCGGCCTGATGTTTGCCTGCGCCCATCCGGCAATTGCGCTCGAAGCCCGTGCGCCGCTGATGTTGCAAGCGATCCTTGGCCTCGGCGCCGCCCGCATCGCGTCGGCGTTTCTCGTTGCGCCCGCGACGATGAGCCAACGGCTCGTCCGCGCCAAGCGGAAGATCGCGGCAGCCGGCATTCCGCTGTGCGTTCCGCCACCCGGCGAGTTGCCGGCGCGGCTCGAGTTCGTGCTCGCGGCGATCTACGCGACGTTTTCCGGCGGCTGGGACGATCCCGCCGGCAACGATCCGCACGCCCGCGGGCTCGCCCTGGAAGCGTTGGAACTCGGCCGGCTCGTCGTTACGCTGTGTCCCGGCGAGCCCGAGACCAGCGGGCTGTTGGCGCTGATGCTGCTGGCGGACGCGCGGCGGACCGCGCGCCGCGGGCGCGACGGCCCGATCATTCCGCTCGCTGCGCAAGACTCCGGGCGCTGGGACGCGGGCGCGATCGATGAAGCCGAACGGCTGCTGCGGCGCGCCGCGATCGCCGGGCGTGCCGGCCGGTTCCAGCTTGAGGCCGCGATTCAGTCTGCGCACACCGTGCGCCGTCACGGCCGCAGCCCCGACTGGGCGGCGATCGTCGTGCTCTACGACGGACTGCTACGACTGACGGGCTCACCGGTCGTCGCCCTCAACCGGGCCGTCGCGCTCGGCCAACTGCGCGGCGCGGAGGCGGGGCTGGCGGCACTCGACGGTGTCGACGATCTCCGGCTACGCGACTACCAACCGCGTTGGGCCGCGCGGGCCGACCTACTGGCGCGCGCCGGTCGCTGGGCCGACGCCCGGGCGGCCTACGGGCGCGCGATTGGACTGACCGTTGACCCGTCCGTCCGCCGCTACCTCGCCGACCGGCTCGCCGAGCTCGATCGCTACGTGCGGTAGCCGCCGGCCCCGCCGTTGCTGCTGCCGCCGGTTGGCGGCGCGGCGCTGGTGGTGGCCTCGGCCGGCGTTTGCTTACCGGCCGGTGTCGGCGAAACGCTGAGGATGCTGCTCTCGCCATGGCCCGGGACGCCGATGAGAACGTCACACTTGGCGTTGGCAGCGATCATTTCGATCGCGCGTCCGAGCGGCGCGCCCGAGTACTTCCCCTCGCGGTATGCGCCCAGCAGGATCAAGTGCGCGTCGCGCTGTTTGGCAAGTTGGAGCACGCCGTCGCTGAGCTTGCGCGTCTTGATCACGTCGGTCTGAATCTCGACCGTCTGATTGCGGGCGATCGCCTCCGCCGTTGCCAGCACGTCGAGCGCTTGGCGCTGCTCGTCCTCCATCTCGGCGTCGAGCGGAAGCGTGTGGGGGACTTCGATGACGTAGGCCGCGAGCAACTGGGCTTCGGCTTTGCGCGCCAATCGAACGGCGAGCGCCATCAGCGGTTCGGAGTGAATCTCGGCGGAAAAGACGATGATGACGCTGCCGATCAGCTCGGCGACGTCCTCCTCGACTTCCTTTGCAACCCGATCGGCCTTGGTCTCGGGCGGATGCAGCATCCACGTGATCGTCGACGCCATCATCCCAAAGATCAACAGACCAATGACCGCGCCGACCGGATGCACGTGGAGCATTACGGGTTGCGCCTTCCGACCGCGAGCGCATCGCGAACTCGCAGGATGCCGAGCAGCACGAATGCCAACCCGAGAACCAGCGGGCTGAGCAACTGCCAGCTCGGTCCGACTTGGAGATAGGTGCGCACGACGATCGTTGTGCCGAACGCGATGAACAGCACGCCGAGCACGCCGCGGTAGCGCACGAAGGTCGGCGACCCCATGATTCGTCTCACGGCGCCGCCGCCTTACGGGCTTCCATCGCTTTGACGTTGGCGAGGTATTGATCCATCAGCTCAAGCTCTCCGGCGTCACGCAGAATCTGAATCTGCTGGCGCTTCCAGTCCTTCCCCTTGGTTCGGATCACCGGCAAGCCCTTGCGCCGCCGGTAGATCACGTACCCGATTATACCCAAAATGATCCACGATGGTCCGGCAATTCGGCCGATCTCGTGGGTGTACATCGTGAAACCCAAGATCGAGGCGATGCCGAAGAATCCGATCACGCCGACGACCGGAAACTCGACCGGATTTCCTTTATATACGAACGGGATGTTGATCGGCATCTTGAACTTGCGCGGGCTCTGCGAATCGTTCAGCCGGAGTGCGATCAGCGCGATGAAGACGAACGAGTAACTTGCCGCGGCGCCGAATGCATAGAGGTCCCCGAGAAACGTGATCCCGTCCTCACCGTGAAACAGGCGCGCATAGACGGCTTTGACGGCCGGCGAAAGGCTCGGCAGGGCCGCGAAGATCAACTCGACGACGGCTAGCGCCGAAAACGTCGCGATTGAAACGACCGGCGTGCGGAACTTCGGATGGACGCGCTGGAAGATGCTCGGCAACAGTTGCGTTCCGCTCATCGCGTACGCAATCCGCGAACTTCCGAAGACGCCCGAGTTGCTCGATATCAGCAGCAGGATCGCACCTAGGATCGGCACGTACTTGGCGGCGATGATGCCCCAGTACGGTACGTAGGACGCCAGCACGGCAACCGCTTTGCCGTTGTTGTCGGTGTTGCCGAGAAACTGCCAGAGCGCCTGTGCGTGACCGTGATCGTCAAGCGGCAGCGGGGTCGCCGGCTGCATCCCGAGCGCCAAGTTCGAGTATGCCAGCGCAAAGATGAGAATCGTCAAAATGAGACCGATCGACGTCCGCGGGATGACCGAGGCCGGCCGCTGCGTCTCTTGAGCCGCTTGCGAGATCGACTCCAATCCCACGAACGATATGATCGCCAGCGACACGCCGTTCATTAGATTGAACGGCGTCGGCCAGGCGGTCTGCATCGTGTGGATCAGAATGCCGGGATCGAAGGCGAAGAAGAAGCCGAAGAACAAAATGGCGGTCTCGCTGACGACGTCGAGACCGCTGACGAACTCGTTGAACGCGGAACTTTCACGTACGCCGATGATATTGAGCAGCGCTAACGCGACGATCAAACTGAGCACGACGACAAAATGCGTGATCGGATGAACGGTGAAGCTCAAGATCGGAACGAGTTGGCTCAGATAGTCGATGCAGCTCCAAGCAAACAGCGTGATGTCGATCGTAAAGTCGAGCAACACGGCCCAGCCGGCGATGAACCCGAAGATGTCGCCGAGGCCGCGATAGACGAAGTACTGGCCGCCGCCGGCGACCGGGTAGGTGGCGGCCAGTTCGGTGTACGCGAGACCGATGCAGACGTACACGAGTCCAGCGAACAGAAAGGCGATGTTCGACGCCCCGGCGGCCGCCCCGAGCACGAGGCCCAGGCCGACGAAGATGTCGGCGCCGACGTCGGAGTAGCCCCACGCAAACGAGCCCCACGGCGTGACCGAGCGGCGGAGAGTTGGTTCTTGGGGGCGGCTGCCTGGGGCGACCGGTGAGGACGACGTGGTGATGCTCGAACGCTCCTACGGTATGCTCGCTCGGAGGGTCTGGGAGATTTATCTCTATGTGGCGAGAATCATGCGAACGCGCCGCGGTGGTGCCGGATCCGGTCGCCGTCGATCGCCAGTACGTCGAATCGAATCTTCGTCACATGCGGAACGAACTGCAGAAAATCTTCCGCGACCGTGCGGATCCGCCGGCGCTTGCGCGCGTCGACGGCCGCCAGCGCGCTGCCGAAGCCGGCCGTCGCGCGCTGTTTGACCTCGACGAAGACGAGCGTCCCGCGGTCGACCGCGACGATGTCGATCTCACCGCCGGGTCCGCGGAAGTTGCGGGCCACAATCCGTAGGCCGTTGGCCGCCAAGTAGGCGGCGGCGCGATCCTCGGCGGCGCGGCCGCGCGGGCCACGCGTTTGGCCCATTACGGCGAAAGCGGCAGTTGAAGCGCGGGTGTAGCTGCGCGGACGGGGGCGTAGCCGCGGCGATGCTCGGCGCACGGACCGCACCGGCGCAAGGCTTCGAGGTGTTCGGGGGTGGCGTAGCCTTTGTGACGCGCGAACCCGTACGCGGGATAGCGCGCGTCGAGCGCAACCAGCAGGCGGTCGCGATGGACTTTCGCAACGATCGACGCGGCCGCAACCGTCGCCGAGTTGGCGTCGCCTTTGATGAGCGCAAGTTGCTCGCCGCCGAAACTCCGAACGCGCATCGCGTCGACGATCAAATAGTGTGGTGCGACCGCGAGTTGGGCGAGCGCGCGTTCCATCGCGAGCAGACTGGCCCAATAGATGTTGAGCCGGTCGATCTCTTCGACCGAAGCTTCGCCGATCGCCCAGCCCCGCGCGCGGCGTTTGATCGCTTCGGCGAGTTCGTCACGCCGGGCGGGCGGAACGCGTTTGGAGTCATCGAGGCCGGGCAGCATCAGCAGGTCGTCGACGACGACGCAGGCGGCGACGACCGGCCCGGCCAGCGGTCCGCGACCAACTTCATCGACGCCGCCGACCAAAACGAAGCCCCGCTCGCGCGCCGCGAATTCATAACGGTGCAAGCGCAGCAGCCGGCGCCGTTCGCGCCGCGCTCGTGCGCGCGCAGTCACGCGGGTTCCTCGAGCGTAATGCGACCGAATCGAGCATCGCTGAAGTCCTTGAGGTACGCCCAGGCGGCGTTGTGGATGTCGAGTACGTTACCACGCCGCACGAAGCCCCGCGATTGCGCGTATGTTTCTAAATCGGGAATCGCGCGATAGCGCGCGCCGTCGGTGCACCAGCGCCAGAATCGTGACACGACGTCCTCGGGGTCGTAGCGGGTGCGCGGGACCGCCCCGACCATCGCCAGCTTCCACTGCGCTTCCTCGGTCGCGATCCGCGGAACCAAGATCCCGGCGGTGTCCATTAGCTCGAGCGTTGGACCGAGGCGAAACCACTGCGGCGCGCGGGTCACGCCGGCCCGATCCTCGACGCGTGCGACGTTGCGCCCGGCGAGCGCGTTGATGACGGTTGACTTGCCGGCGTTGGGAATACCGACGACGATGGCACGCTGGGCGCCGTGGCCCTCGCCGGCGACCTCGGTGAGCGCGCGAACGAGCCGCGCGAGACCGGCGCGGCGCTTGACGTCGAGCGTGACGACCGCTCGGCCTTCGAGCTCGAAATGGGCGAGCCAGCGCGCCGTCGTCTGCGGATCGGCCAGATCTTCGCGCGCAAGCACGAGCAACCGGCGTTTGCGGACGACGATCTGCTGGAGCTGCGGGTTGCTCCCCGAGAACGGGACGCGCGCATCGACGACCTCGATCGCGACGTCGATCAGCTTCAAGTCGTCGGCCAGCCGGCGCATCGCGCGCGCCATGTGGCCGGGATACCATTGGATCGGATCGGCCCGCATGCGTCTACAGCGGTCCGAAGTGGTCGAGCGGCCAGATGCCGGCGACCGCGCGGCCGACGATCTGCGAGCGGCCAACGAAACCCCAAACGCGCGAGTCGTCGCTGTCGGCACGATTGTCACCGAGCACGTAATATGCGCCGGGCGGCACGACGACCGCTGCAAAGCTGCGATCGTCGTGGAACCGCACGTACGGTTCGTCGAGCCGGTGCCCGTCGCGCACGACGGTCCCGCGAACGATTGCGATCCGGTCACCCGGCACGCCGACGATTCGCTTGACGTAGAGAACCGGAACGGTCGCGTCGTGATGGAACGCGACGATCTCACCGGTATTCGGCGAGCCGAATGCGAACGCCAACGTGTCGATCAGGACGATCTCCCCCGAATCGATTCGCGGCTCCATCGAGCGCCCGGTGACCTGCGGCGTACGCAGGGTGAACGCGTACGCGATGATGCCGAGAAGCGCGACTTGGAATGCGATGCTCGCCGCGTGTCTCCAGCGCCCAAGTGGCGAGAGCACGGTCCTTCGTTCGCGACGCGAGCATCCTCTCCCGC
>JBOHTW010000221.1:0-7637 GCA_050733835.1 Vulcanimicrobiaceae bacterium
GTGCTCGAGAACGTCTTGGTCGGCGCGCACGCTCGAGTCCGCGGCGGGCCGTGGCAGCAAGCCCTGACTCTCGGCGCGGTCGCCCGCGAGGAGCGGTTGCTGCGCGGGCGCGCGCGCGAGATGCTGGCCCTGATCGGCCTCGAACCGGCTGCGAACGAGTCGGCGACCAGCCTGGCGCTGGGTTCGCAGAAACTGCTCGAGATCGCGCGCGCTTTGATGAGCAATCCACGCGTGCTGCTGCTCGACGAACCCGCGGCCGGATTGAACGACGCCGAAACCGATGAGCTTGCCGCGCTGTTGCTCGCCGTCCGCGCCACCGGCATCACCTTGCTGGTCGTCGAACACAACATGTCGCTCGTCATGGGGATCGCTGACGAGGTCCTCGTCCTCGATGCCGGCCGCATGATCGCCTGCGGCACGCCGCGCCAAATCCAGGCGAACGAGCGCGTCATCGAAGCCTACGTCGGTCGGGGCGCGAGCGCACTGGTGGAGGCCGCACCGTGATTCTCGATATTCGCGAACTATGCGCCGGTTACGGGACGAGCGACGTGCTCCGGTCGGTTTCGCTGACGGTCGCGCGCGGGGAGATCGTCGCGCTCGTCGGGGCGAACGGGTCCGGAAAGTCGACCCTGCTCAAGGCGATCTCCGGACTGATTCCCGCGACCCGCGGAACGATTGCGTTGGACGGCGCCGCACTGAACGGCCAATCGGCGGCGACTCGCGTGCGGCTGGGCATCGCGCACGTCCCCGAGGGCCGACAGATATTCAGCGAATTGACGGTCGGCGAGAACGCGCGGCTCGGGGCGTTCGCGCAACGCCACACGCTCGATGAACCTGAAATCGAACGACGGCTCGCACGCGTCTTCGAACTCTTTCCCGCGTTGCGCGAGCGCCGCGACACGCCCGGCGGTGAGCTTTCGGGCGGACAGCAGCAGATGCTTGCGATCGGCCGGGGCCTCGTTTCGCAACCGGTGCTGCTGCTGCTCGACGAACCGTCACTTGGTCTCGCACCGATTCTCGTCGAAGAGATCTTTCGGATCCTCGTGAAGTTGCGCGCAGCCGGTTCGAGCATCTTGCTGGCCGAACAAAACGCACGGATGAGCCTCGCAATCGCCGATCGCGGTTATGTGATCGAGAATGGGGCGATCGCCGCCCGCGGAACCGGTCGCGAACTCCTCGAGTCGCCGACCGTCGTCGAGCGGTATCTCGGGCTCGGGGTCAACCAATCGCGCGCCGCCGATCAACCAGCGACGGTTCGGCTCGCCGAACGGCTCGCCGCCGTCATCGGCAAACGATGACCGACGCCGAGCGTTTCGACGAGCCGGGGTTCGATCTGCAGACGAGCCGCAGTTTCGGCTACCTGCTACGGGACACGTCGCGGTTGCTGCTGCGAGCCTTGCAAGTCAACATCGAAAAGCATGGGATCACGCTCGGCCAATATTTTGTCTTGCGCGAGTTATGGGAAGCCGACGGCTTGACGCTCGGCGAGATCGGCACCCGCGTCGGGACCCTCGCCCCGTCCACGAACGCCGTGGTCGATGCCCTGGAGAAGCGCGGCCTCGCCGTGCGCAAGCGCGGCGAACAAGACCGCCGCAACGTGCATGTCCATTTGACGGCGACTGGGCGCTCGCTTCGCAGCGAATTGTTGCGGTATGCCGCCGACGTCAACCGGCGCGCGCTGCGCGGCCTTCCACCCGAGCAAGTCGAACTGATCCGCGAGTTGCTGCAGCGCGTAAAGTCTAATCTCGTCGACGACGCGTAGGCGATTAACCTCGCAACTCGACTCCTTTTGCCTTCGAACCGTGTTCTAGGTAGAGGAGTGTACAAGCTGATGAAACAGACGCAAATCGTTCGAGCCATAGCCGTTGCGGCGGCAATCGGAGCGCTTGCAGCGCCGGCCGTAGCGAGCACCATCGTCCCGTCCGAGACGACGCTGAAGGGCACGATTACGGCGTTCAACGGGAAATACGATCTGCACGTGCGCGACCACCACGGCAAAATCGAAGACGTGCAGCTCCACCGAGGAACGATCATCAATCCGACCGGCCTGACCTTGCGGCCGGGGATGACGGTCACCATTCTCGGCAACGAGAACAACGGCTCGCTCGCTGCCAACGAGGTCGATACGCCCTACCACTACAGCCCGTACAGCCCCGCATTCGCGTATCTCGGCCAGCGATTCGCCGGCCCGTGGATCGGCGCGTACGGAAGCTATCCGCTTTACGGTTACGGCGGTTACGGATACGGCCCCGGTTACGGTTACGGGCTTTATGAGCCCGCCCCGGTCTACATCCAACCCGCGCCGCCGCCCGACAACGACGGACACGGCGCGCAGTTGCGTCGCGCTCTTTAGGCGCGACGCGGGTCGGTAGTTTGCCAGCCGAATCGCGGTATGGTAGACTTCGTCCTAAGAAGGTAGACATGGGGATCAACATCAAAAACCCCGATGTTGAGGTTGCCGTGCGGCAGCTCGCCGATGAACGGGGCATCGACTTGACCGAGGCGATTCGGCTTGCCGTTCGGCACGAGTTGGAGCGCAGCGCTCGAGGACGGCAGCGGCGAGTGCGGCGGATGCGGGCGCTGGCCGACCGGGTCGCCGCGCTGCCGCTAGGGGACAACCGGACCGATGAGGAGATTCTCGGCTACGACGAAGCGGGAGTGCCGTCGTGATTGTCGACACGTCGGCGGTCGTCGCGATCCTCAACGACGAACCGGACCGGGACCGGTTCGAGAATGCGATCGCGGCTGCGGAATGCGAGATGTCGAGCGTGTCCTATCTCGAGGCCTCAATCGTCCTGCTGCACCGGCGCGGCGAAGCGGCGCTCGCGCCGCTGGACGCGTGGATCGAAAGCGCCGGAATCGAGATCGTTCCGTTCACCCCGGCGCAGGCCCGGCTCGCACGAAACGCCTACGCGCGTTATGGCAAGGGTCGCCATCGCGCCGCGCTCAATTTCGGCGATTGCGCGGCGTACGCGCTGGCCGTCGACCGCGACGACGAGTTGCTATACCAAGGTGAGGATTTCGCGCTTACGGACATTCAAATGCCGTCGGCGCCGCAACCTCCTGACTAGCGCAACGCGAGTCGACGGATGGGGCTTCACCGGGACGAAACCTTTGTCGACTGCGAAGACGGCGTGTTGACGGGCGGCCGTCTGAGGTTACCGCGCAGCCGTGCGCCCCAGGTGCCGCCCGGCGGGACGCTTCTTTAGTGAAAGTTGCGCGGGTGGATGCCGGCGATGAGGTCGCCGGCGGCGAGCGGCCAAAAACGCCGGGCGAGCACGTCGATGCAGCCTTGTTCGTGCTGGAGCACGCCCTCGATGACGAGCGCCGGCGAGCTGCGGATGACGCGGCGGTTGCGTTCGTAGACCTGCGGGTTGACGATGACGTTGACCAAACCGGTCTCATCCTCGAGCGTCAGGAAGACGAAGCCCTTGGCCGTACCCGGGCGCTGGCGCGTGATGACCATGCCGCCGACCGTGCAGACCAGATGATTCGGCATCGCCGTTAGCTGCGCGGCTGGGATCACCCCGCGCGCGGTCAGTTGCGCGCGCAGGTGCGCGATCGGTTGAATCGCCGGCGAGAGCCCGAGGCTCCAGACATCGAGGCGCGTGCGTTCGATCGGCGAGAGCGGCCGGAGTTCTGGTGCGGGTTCGTCGATCTCCATCGCACGTCCAAGCTCGCCGCGCGCCTCGCGTTCGTTCAGTGCGCGTAACGCCCACATCGCCTCGCGCCGCGAACCATACCACGGCGCAAACGCATCGGCGATCGCCAGGTTCTCGATTGCATCGCGGCCGAGCTTGGTACGCCGCGCAAACTCGCGCAGATCGGCGAACGGACCATCGCGGAGCGCGCGCTCGAGATCCGTTCGCTGCGCTTCGCCGAGGCCGCGCACCAGGTGGAATCCCAACCGCACGGCGCCGGCAGCGTCGACGAAACTTAAGAACTCACTGGCGTTGACGGCGACCGGCTCGACTACGACCCCGTGGCGCTTGGCATCGTTGACCAGCACTTCGGTCGAGTAGAAACCCATCGGCTGAACATTGAGAATCGCCGCGCAGAAGATCGCCGGCTCGTGACACTTGACGTAGGCCGATGCATACGACAGCAGCGCAAAGCTGGCGGCGTGCGACTCCGGAAAGCCGTAGTCGGCAAACCCTTCGAGCATGTGGAAGAGTTGCTCGGCCGCAGCCCGGTCGATGCCGTTGCCGACCATCCCGTCGATGAGCTTGGGATAGATTTGAGCCATCCGCTCGCGCGAGCGTTTGTGCCCCATCGCGCGCCGTAACTGATCCGCCTGTCCGGGCGTGAAGCCGGCGGCTTCGATTGCGATGCGCATGCCTTGTTCTTGAAACAGCGGTACGCCGAGCGTTCGTTCGAGCACCTGTTTGAGCTTGGGGTGTGGATAGCTCACCGGCTCTTGCCCGTTGCGCCGCCGCAGAAACGGATGGACCATATCGCCCTGAATCGGTCCCGGCCGGATGATCGCGACTTGCATCACCAAATCGTAGAAGCACGCCGGCCGCAACCGCGGCAGCATCGACTGCTGCGCGCGCGATTCAACTTGGAAGACGCCGATCGAGTCGGCCCGCTGCAACATCGCATACGTCGGGGCGTCGCCGGGCGGAATGCTCGCCAGCGACAGTGGTGCACGCTGGGGATAACACCGTGCGTGCAGTGCGAACGCATCGCGTAAGAGCGACAGCATCCCGAGGCCCAACAGATCGATCTTGATCAACCCGAGATCGCCGAGATCGTCTTTATCCCACTGCACGATCGTCCGGTCGCGCATCGTCGCCCACTCGACAGGCGCAACGCTGACGAGCGGGTCGCGCGTGATGACCATGCCGCCTGAGTGAATCCCCATGTGCCGCGGGAACCCGTCGATCCGCCGGCAAAACGCGAGCAGCATCGCACCGATTTTGCCACCGATGGGACCAGGGTTCGGATCGGTGCCCGCCGGTTCCGGCGGCTCGTTGCGCGACGCTCGGATGTTGCTGCCGGCATCTAAATCGCGGCGGCGTTGGATCGAATCGGGGAGATGTTTGTCGAGATCTGCGGCGGTGGCTGCGTCGACGCCGGCGGCGCCGGCTAGGGATTCGCGGGCGTCGTATTCTTTGGCGATGGCGTCGACTTGGGCGAGTGAGAGGCCGATGGCTTTGCCGACGTCGCGGATCGCCGAGCGCGTGCGGTAGGTGATGACCTCGGCGGCCATCGCGGCGTGCTCGCGGTCGTAACGGTCGTAGATGTACTGGATGACTCTTTCGCGGTCTTGGTGCGCAAAGTCGATGTCGATGTCGGGGATCTCGTTGCGCTCTTCGGACAGAAAGCGCTCGAACAGCAGGTCGTGCGCGATCGGATCGACGGCGGTGATGCCGAGCGCATAGCAGACCGCCGAGTTCGCGGCCGAACCGCGGCCTTGGCAGAGTACGCGCAACTCGGCGGCGGCCCGCACGATGTCCCAAACGATCAGAAAGTAGCCGGCGAGATCCATCCGGGCAATGATGCCGAGTTCGTACTCGAGTTGACGTTCGGCTTTCGGCGACAACGGCGAACCGTAACGGTCGGCGGCGCCTTTGAAGACGAGCGTCCGCAGGTACGAGTGCGGACTCGTTTCGCCCGCTGGAATTGGGAACGCGGGAAATTGACCGGCGAGTGTGTCGAGCCGGAACGTGCAGCGCTCGGCGATCGCCAGCGTGTTTGCCAGGGCGTGCGGATACGGCGCGAAGATGCGGACCATCTGCTGCGGGCTCTTGAGATAGAACTCGTGATTGGGGCGCAGCAGCGAGCCGGCGGCGGCGAGCGTCGTCTTGTTGCGGATGCAGGCGAGGACGTCGGCGAGCGCGGCGTCGTGCGGCTCGGCATAGGCGACGCCGTTGGTTGCGACGCACGGAACGCCGGAACGGGCCGCAACATCGAGCGAGGCTCGCACCAGTCGCGCGTCGTCGGACCGCAGATGATGCTGGAGTTCGAGATAAAACTTGCCGGCGAAGCAGTCGCGCAAAGCCGCTGCGCGCACGCAAGCGTCGTCGGCGTCGCCGCGTAGGAGCGCAGCCTCGACATAGCCTTCACGCCAACCGGAGAGTGCGCTTAGCCCCGCGGTATGACCCGACAGATCGTCGAGCAGTAGGCGCGCGTCGCGCTTTTTGCCGCGGTGCTGCGCGGTTGAGATCGCGCGCGCGAGATTAGCATAGCCGTCGCGGCTCTCGGCGAGCAGCACGATGCGTTCGCCGCTCGCGAAAGTCACTTCGGCGCCGCAGATCGCCGCCAGCCCCGCGCGGAGCGCCGCCTTGGTGAACCGGACCATCCCGTAGAGCCCGTCGCGGTCGGTCAACGCCAACCCAACCAACCCAAGCGCCGCCCCACGCTCGGCCAGCTCCTCGGGGTGCGAGGCGCCGTCCAAAAAGCTGAAATTGGAGCGGCAGCGAAGCTCGGCATAGCGCGCCGCCGCGCGGCGAGAAGGCATGGGCCGCCATGATAATCGAACATACGTTCGATGTCAAAGAGGACTCTCTTCCATCCCTGGCGTCCGACGTCGTGATCGGCTTACGCATCGTCGATCGTAAAGACGCCTATCGCTAACGTCGTGGATGATCGAACCGCCGAATTCCGAGCTAACTCGTAGAGGTATACATGAAAGCCGTCGTCGTCGATAAAGGATCGCCGTCGCGAGTGCGACTTGCGGAGGTTGCCGAGCCGGAAGTTGCTGCAGACGAGGCGTTGATCGATGTGCGAGCGAGTTCGCTCAATCTTGGCGAGACGCGGCGCACGATGACGGTCTCGGACGACGGCGTGCGGCCCGGCTGGGACGTCGCCGGCGTGGTCGTCACCGGCGCCAAGGACGGTCGCGGCCCGCAAGCCGGAGCGCGCGTCGTCGGCTTCCTTCCCGACTCAGGCGGTTGGGCCGAGCGCGCCGCGGTCGCGATCGATGCACTGGCCGAGTTGCCGGCAACGGTTTCGTTCGAAGTCGCGGCGACGCTACCGGTTGCGGGATTGACCGCGCTCTATGCGCTCGATCGCGGGGGATCGCTGCTCGGCAAGCGCGTGCTCATCACCGGCGCGTCGGGCGGCGTCGGCGTGTTCGCGCTCCAGATCGCGCGCGCGTCGGGCGCGCACGTCACCGGCCTCGTCCGGCGCGCGGACACCGTCGCGGTCGCGCGAACTGCCGGCGCGCACGAAGTCATCGTCAGCGAGGACGGCGCGCTTCTGCGCGAACACGGGCCGTTCGATCACGTGCTCGAATCGGTCGGCGGCACGGTCTTCACGCACGCGCTCGAACGACTTGCAGACGATGCCGAGCTCGTCGTCTTCGGAACGTCTGCCGAGAAAGCGGCGACGATCGACGTTTCGCAATTCTATTCCAGCGGCGGACATCGGTTGTACGGATTTATCCTTTTCCACGAGGTCGAGACGCACTCAGCCGCCGCCGGATTGGCCCGATTGGTGCGGCTCGTCGCCGACGGGTCGCTGCGGCCGAAGATCGACCGAACCTATCCGTTCGACCAAATCGGCGAGGCGATCGAAGCGCTATGGCAGCGCCGCATCAACGGAAAGGTCGTCGCTACGATGGGCCGGTGAGCAGCGCGGCGCGGACGCGTGCGCCGATTCCTGCGAGCCGGTTGCACGGTTCGTTCGAGAAC
>JBOHTW010000222.1:0-5950 GCA_050733835.1 Vulcanimicrobiaceae bacterium
CTCGGGATGGGCGCTGATGTCGGGACGCTGGCGCCGGGAAAATTTGCAGACCTCGTCGTCCTCGATTTCGCCGACTATCGGATGCTCGCGTTCGAAATGGCTGCGTCGAGCATCGAGCAGGTTGCAATCGGCGGTCAAGTCGTCTATTCAAATGGTGCAAGCTGATGCTGCAGACGCTACAACCACCCGAACCACGATCGCTCCGTAGCGTGCTTGGGCGTTTTCCGACCGGCGTCACCGTCGTGACGACGATGCACGGTGCCGAACCCTACGGGGTCACGGTAAACTCGTTCACCTCGGTTTCGCTGTCGCCGCCGCTTGTGCTTGTTTGCATTAAACGCGGCAGCCGCTTCCTGATGGCGGTCGCCGCTCACGGTGCCTTCGCCGTCAACGTCATGAACGACGATCAGGTGCACGTCGTAAAGCTGTTCGCGCAGCGCGATCGCGATCCGCGCGACGTTTGCGCCGACATGACGATCTCGCCGCTCGGCGTCCCGCTCTTGGCGGGATCGATCGCGTATCTCGATTGTACGGTGAACGCGATGTACACGGCCGGCGACCACGCCATCTGCGTCGGTGAAGTCAAGGGTATGCAGATGATGGAGGTCGGCCATCCGCTCGTGTTCGTCGCCGGGGCGTTCCGCTTTATTGGAGCGCCCTGCGAACGTACGGATGAGCCGTCCGAGTCATGGCCCTGGTGCTAGAGATGGATACGAACATTATGTGCAACCCGACGTCCCTCTTCGAATATTTGAAAAGTCAGCAGCGCGACATGGTCGACGAAGTCAAGCGATACTGCGCCATCGAGAGCGGCTCGAACGATAAAGCGGGCGTCGACGCCGTCGGTGCTATCGTCGTTCCTGCCTGGGAAGCGCTCGGCTTCGCGATCGAGCCGATACTCGTATCGGAGACCGGGAATCACTTCGTCGCGCGGCGTCGCGGTCGCGGTCGCGGCCGGCTCCTGGCTCATATGCATCTCGACACGACGCAGCCGCGTGGAACCATCCGCAAACACCCCGTCGGCGAGCAGAACGGCAAGGTGTACGGGCCCGGCATTCACGACATGAAGGGCGGTTGGGTCGTTTTACTTGGAGCGTTCCGCGCGCTTCGGAGCGCCGGCTGGGAGGGGTTGGAGAGTACCACGGTTTTCATTTGCGGCGACGAAGAGCTGGGCAGTCCAACGGCTCGCGCGCACATCGAATCCGAGGCGCGCAAGGCCGACTGGCAAGTTATTATGGAACCCGCCCGCGAGGGTGGCCGGCTCTGCACCTCGCGCGGAGTCGTGGGAGCGATCTATTTCACCGTCCACGGCGAATTTGCGTCCGCGCCGAGCGGTGCCGGCGCGAGCGCCATCGTCGAGGCCGCACACAAGGTCGTCGCCCTATCGAAGCTTTCGAGCCCCACGCAGGACAAATTGATCAACGTCGGTCTCATCGAGGCCGGAACCGCGCGTCAGGCCGTCGCAGCAAAGGCCTGGCTGAGCATCGACCTGCGCGCGGCCAATCAACGCGACGGCGAAGAACTCGTGAACAGCGTTCGCGCCATCGGAGATCAGGTCGTCGTTCCGAAGACGAGAACCGTCATGACCGGCGGGATCACCCGCCCCGCGTTTCCTCGAAACGACGGCAATCTCCGGATGTTCAAGATTGCGCAGGAAGCTGCGCGTGAGATCGGCTTCCATGTGGACGAGGCCCCGCAGAATCGCGGCGGATCCGACGGAAGCTTCGGCGCCGCGCTCGGCGTTCCGTCGCTCGATGGCCTTGGGCCGGTGGGCGGCCACGAGAACGGGCGGCAGTACATTCTCGCCGATTCGCTTCCCGAACGCGCGGCGATGCTTGCCGGGCTGATACGCCGTCTCCCCGAATTGTTGGCCACGCCGTGATCGTCGCCGGGGAGAAGAACCTTGCTGAACTGGTCGCGTATCTTCACACCGTTCAATACGAAGATCTACCCGAGGACGTGGTCGAGCGTTGCATCGACGTCCTGCTCGATACGCTCGGCTGCATCATGGGTGGAGCGTCGACGGACCTTGGTGCCGCGTTCATTCGGCTTACGGAGGACGTGGCCGGTAGCGGCACGTCGTCCGCGATCGGTCTCGCCCGGCGCGTCGACGCCGCGTCGGCCGCTTTCTGCAACGCAGCGCTTTCCGATGCCTTGGACTATCAAGACACGTTGTTCGGCCATCCGAGCGCAACGATCGTTCCAGCCACCTTAGCCGTCGGGGAACTGGTCGGCGCCACCGGGCGTGAGATCGTTGCTGCAATCGCATGCGCGTATGACATAAGCGTGCGCATCGGCATGGCCATCGAACCGAGCCCGGAACGTGGCCGCGAAGTCGCCGTCCATTTCGCGTGGCTCGTCTTCGGCGCGGCGGCGGCGGCCGCCAAACTCTTACGGCTGTCGCCCGCGCAGAGCTTGGACGCATTTGGGTATGCCGGAGCATCGTCGTCGCTGCCGATCTGGATAACCAAGTGGCAGCGACCGTTGCACTGGATGAAGAATAATATGCAAGACCAAGCGCGGGCCGGAGTCATGGGCGCGTTTGCCGCCCGTGCCGGCGTGCGCGGCCCGCGAACGATTCTCGACAGCGATCTCGGCTTTTGGAAGATGGTCGGTTCCGACCGCTACGACTCCACCCGGCTACACGATCGCCTCGGCTCACGGTATCTGATTTTGGAGACGCACTTCAAGCCGTTTCCGGCATGCCGTTGGACGCACACGATCATCGAAGCCGCACAACGGTTGCGCGACGAGCACGCGCTCGCCTCAACCGATATCGAGGATGTCCTCGTCGCGATCTCTGAAGAAACGACCGAATGGTTCTTCGATCCACATCCGAGAACGCTCGTGGATGCCGAGTTCAGCCTCCCGTACGTCGTCGCAGCGGCGTTGTGTGGAATCACTCCCGGGCCGCAATGGTACCGGCCCGAGACGCTACGTGATCCGGCGCTCTTGCAAGTTGCCGGTAGAGTGCGAGTCGTCCCACTGTCTTCAATCGACGCCAATATGGCACTACGTGGGAAGTTGCCGTGTGAGATCACCATCCGCTTGAAAGGCGGCCGTGAGGTCCATGCCGCACACGCCGGCCCGCTCGGGAGCCCAGAGCGCCCGCTAAATCGCGCGGCGCTGCAAGAGAAATTCATCCGGCAAGCCGAACCGGCGCTGGGCCTGCAAGGAGCGGGCGAGATCTGGGATATCGGACGCGCGTTACCAAAGGTTTCCAACATCCGAGACTGGACCGCGCTCCTAGAGGCCGAGCCCTACTCGTAGCCCGTTCGACGGGACGAACGTCGCGCGACACGAAGCACGATGTATGAGCGCGCGCGACGTCGCCGAGATCAACCTTCCCGCCGGCATCGTTCGCATCGAGTTGCCAATGACGGGGAATCCGCTCGGATACGTCAATGGCTACCTGCTCGAAGGAGCCGACGGATACAGCCTGATCGACTGTGGCTGGGATCTCCCCGACGTGTGGGATGCGCTCGTCGCCGGGCTCGCTCGCGTCGACCTCACCGTAAACTCCATCACCGACCTGCTGTGCACGCACTTTCATCCCGACCACTACGGTTTGGCCGGCCGGCTAGAGCGGACGGTCGGGGCACGCCTCTCGATGCACCACCTCGATTGGGACGTCGTCAACGACCGCGCGGCCGATCCCAAGTTCTCCGATGACGCAAGCGATCGCTGGTTCGGCCGCAACGGCTTCACAATCGCGCCCGAAGCGAGCGAGACCTTTCGCGAGAACATGCGCTACTCGGTGATCGAGCCGACGCGGTTTCTCGCCGACGATGACGTGCTCGCCCTCGCCGACGGTGCGCTGCAAGTCATTTGGACTCCGGGTCACAGCCCCGGCCACGTGTGCTTTTACGACGCACAACGCGAGGTGCTGTTCACCGGCGATCACATCCTCGATCCAGTCACGCCGCACGTCGGCTTGTGGTTCGACCTTGACGCCGATCCGCTCGGGGATTTTCTCGGTTCGCTGGCCAAGGCGAAAGCGCTCGGCGCAGTCTTAGCCGCGCCTGCGCATGGTCATCCGTTTGCCGATCCAGGACACCGCGTCGACGAACTCATCGCGCACCACCATCAGCGTGAGGCGGCAATCGTGGCCACGTTCGACTCCGGCCCGATCACTGCGGCCGACATTGCACACAAACTGCCCTGGACTCGGCGCCAGCGGCACTTCTCGGAACTCTCGGAGTTCAATCAACAGTTCGCGATCGCCGAAACGATCGCACACCTCGAACACCTCCGCCGCGACGGGTACCTCGAACGCGACGAAAACGCAGAGACAATTTTCTACATGCTCCGCCGTTAGCAGGTACCGGGTTTACTCGCCAAATCCGCAACCATCGTGCAGACGGCGGAGGAACCGGCCGGTCGTCGCGGCGATGCGGTTGAACCCATTTAGCGAGCGCCGCTTCCGTCCGGTACCCGTCTGGGTCCACGTAAATGAAGGCCCCGAGCGGTTTGCCGCGCATCGTCATTGGCCGCGTGCCGGGTTGAGCAAGTGCCGACTTCCGCGCCGCGGCACCGACGCGAATCAACAGGGCGTCCTTGTTGATACCGCAGCACATGCTACCGTTTACCATGAAGCACAGGCCGCCGAACATCCGAATCTCAACGACGTCGCGTTGTGAGGAAAGGATCCGCCGAATTCGGGCGGCTGTCTTCTCGTCATTTCGCGTCGCGGCCGCGGGCATCAGAGCGCTTTGGCGAGTTGATCGAGGATCAGCGTCCAGCCGTGTTCGAGCCGGTCGCGCGACGCAACGGTTGCGAGTTGTTGGTGAGTGAGAATAACCTCGGTTTCGCCGTCGTGTTCGTTGAACTCAAGCGTTAGCAGCGAGTCGTACTCGGCGGCCGGATCGTCCTCTTGCCAGCGCCACGTCATCACCAGTCGTTCCGGCGGCCGCACCTCGTGGTAAACTCCCCCGACGATGAACCGCTCGCCGTCGGGTTGCATCATCGCGATGCGGTACGAGCCGCCGGGGCGAACGTCCATCTCGATTTCGGGAACACTGATGTCGCTCGGACCCAAAAATCGCGCCGCGATTTCAGGCGTAGTCCAAGCAGCGAAGACGCGCTCGCGCGATGCTTTGTAGCGGCGGCGCAAGACGATTGCCGGAACCGCCGGCGCGTGGGCTTCAGTCATGCTTCTCACTTCTTTCCTCCGGGAGGTTCGTCGAGCACGCCGTCGAGGCGATCGAGCACCGCGTTCCAGAATCGACGCTGTTTGTCGATCCACCGTGAAGCGCCTTGCATCGCATCGGGCGCGAGCGAACAGTGATGAACTCGCCCGAGCACCCGGCGGGTCAGCAGCCCCGAATCCTCGAGCACGCGAACGTGCTTTGAGATCGCCGGCTGCGATATCGGAAACTCGGCGGCGATCTCGCCGACGGTCAGCGACCGCCGTGCAAGCCGTTCGAGAATCCGCCGACGCGTCGGATCGGCCAAGGCGGCGAAGACGGCATCCAGCCGTGCGGTATTGTTAACCATCTGGTGATATAACCATACGGCTATGCGTCCGCATTGTCAACCCCAGACACGCTCGGCCGCCCCTACCCCTCCTGTTCGGTCGGCCGGATCAAGACCTCGTTGACTGCAACGTGACGCGGCCGCGTGACGATATACGCGATCGCATCCGCAACATCGATCGCCTGTAAGCGCTCGATATCACCGAACCGTTGATTGATCCGCTGTTGCACATCCGGCCGGTTATGACCGACGAGCTCGGTACTGACTGCGCCGGGTTCGACCAGCGAGATTCGGAGATGCTGCTTAGCCGTCTCCTGGCGGAGCGATTCACTGAACGCGTTGACCGCCCACTTGGATGCATTGTACACTCCGCTGCCGTTGCGCGCGACCCGGCCGGCGACCGAGCTGATGTTCACTACGTCGGCAACCCGGCGCGGGTCGCTCTGCGCCGCCTTCAATAAGTGCGGGAGGGCGG
>JBOHTW010000223.1:0-3087 GCA_050733835.1 Vulcanimicrobiaceae bacterium
GTTGGGAGCTAAGTTTGTTGACTGCGCTAGTTCAAGTCTTTCGCGCGATCGCGCGCGGGCTTTGTTTAACCGCCTGCAGGTTTTGGATCTAGCATCCCCGGTCGGCGAGATGGCGCGCCACTTACGAAAATCCGCAAAGCCGCAAAAAATGGAGATTTTAACATGACACCGGGTGAGCAGCGATTCGTCCGTACCGCACGTTTGTTTTAGTTGTCTCGCGGCGCGCTCAAAGGAACGCTTCGAGCATTGCGGGGTGGGCCTGCAAACCGATTTCGCGGCGAGGCGTAGCTTGGAGTGATCCGGATTCTTGAGAAAATCATCGGAGGTTCCGGCGTTTCATAGATTCCATCTATTGCAAGCATGCAAACAATCAGCTTGATCTTATGACAAAAGTTGTGGCATACTAACCAGTAAAGTTTCTTACGACACGAGGGACCGCAATGTTCGACGCTTTTAAGCGATGCTTGTGCGCATCGCTCGTTTTCCTACTGCTTGGAATGCTGTCATTTCCGGCTTCGGCCGCCAGCGGTGGCGCGCCGCAGCGCGGCGGAAACCTTATCGTCGCATTAGAGGCGGAGCCGACGACCCTCGATTGGTCGGCATCAACCACTATCGCCACGCGTGAGATTTCCTGGCATATCTTCGAGCAACTCTATTGCATTGATGCCAATTACATCGTGCGGCCGATGCTCGCAGAGTCTCCTCCCGAAGTATTAAACGCGGGGAAGCGCTATGTCATTCACGTCCGCCGGGGTGTGAAGTTTCACGACGGTCAGGTGTTGACCGCAAACGACGTCGTGGCGAGCATCAAGCGCTGGCAAACGCTCTCCGCGTCGGGCAAGGTCGTGCTGAAAGATCAGACTGATGTACGCGCACTCGATGACCATACGGTCCAAATGGATTTCCGCAATCGGTTCTCCACGTTGCTCGCGAACATGGCGAACCCCACGAACGGGCTCGTCATCATTCCCGCGCGCATCGTCGAAGCGGCGGGCAGCAAACCGCTGCAGACCGAGCAACTGATCGGGACGGGACCGTTTCAATTTGTTTCGTGGACTCCCGGTCAAAATGTCAAGCTAAAGCGCTTCGCTGACTATGTACCACGTAAAGAGACAAACTGGGGCGGCTTGGCGGGCCGAAAGACGGCGTACCTCGATGGAATCACGTTCCAATTTGTTAAGGATCAACAGGTTCGGTTTTCGGGCCTACAGACGGGTGAATACACGTTCGTGCAAGCTCTTTCGCCCGATACCTACGCACAGATCCGCAAGTTGCCCGAGGTCAGCATCGATCTCATCGGTACCAGCGGCTGGTCGGCGCTGGTGTTCAACAAGTCGCAAGGGCCGTTTGCCGATGTGCGGTTACGGCAAGCGGTGAATTTCGCGATCGACCGGTCGCTCGTCGGCTCCGCCGGGGTCGGACCGAAGGAGTTTTGGGAACTTGATGGAGCGATTTTCTTCCCGAAGCAAAGGCGGCTCTACACGCTACAAGGCACCGCCGATTACAAGACCGACGTCGCCAAGGCCAAACAATTGGTCAAGGAATCCGGCTATCATGGACAGCCCATCCTATACATGGTCACGAAGGATTACTCCTGGAGTTACAACGCAGCCCAAGCGATCGTTCCGCAACTGCAGGCAATTGGACTCAATATAGACCTCGAGGTCTACGATTGGCCGACCCTTCTGCAGCGGCGTGCGCAAAAAGATAAGTTTGACATATTCAGCACGCTGTTCAGCCCAGCCATCGATCCGACAGCACTCGTGTGGATCAACCCCAGTTGGCCGGGATGGTACCAGAGCCCGCACATGCAGCAGCTCCTTGAAGAGTGGAAACGCACCGACTTCACGTCGCCGGGAGAAGAGTTGAAGCAGATTGGCGACATTCAGCAGACCTTCTATAACGACGTTCCGGTCGTCAAGCTGGTCAATGAAAAGTTGCTCAACGCTTACCGTTCCAAGCTCCACGGCTACCACACGTTCCTGGACATGACATTTTGGAACACGTGGCTTTCGTGAGCGTTCGGCATCGCTAGGGGGCCTTCATGGCCCGCTACGTGGCTCGACAGTTCATTTCGTCAATGCCTGTCTTGCTGGTGGTCATCGTGACCGTATTCTTGCTGATCCACCTTACGCCGGGCGATCCGGCCGCGGTGATGCTCGGGTCGATGGCCACGCCCGATCAGGTTGCGGTACTGCGACACGACTTAGGATTCGATCAACCCTTGATCGTGCAGTTCCTACGGTGGGTCGGGGAGCTACTGCACGGCAATCTCGGTCGGTCGATCTATTTTCACGAGTCGGTGGTTCATACGCTCTACGAGCACGCCGGCCCGACGATGAGTCTAACCCTACTGGCGCTGAGTATTGCGCTGATCTTGGCGATTCCAAGTGGGATTTGCGCGGCCTGGTTCCGCGGCTCATTGTTGGACCCGGCGTTCATGTCGGCGAGTTTGCTCGGGACGTCGATCCCGAACTTTTGGCTGGCCTTGGTCCTCATTCTGCTCTTTGCCGTGAAATTAGGCTGGCTTCCGGTGGCCGGCTATTCGCCGCTCGCCGACGGCGCAGGCCCGTGGTTCTCGCATATTCTGCTGCCGGCGTTCGTGCTCGCCGTTCAGCAGGCCGGGATCATCGCGCGGATGCTCCGCGACGGCATGATCGAAGTTCTCCATCAGCCCTTCATCGTAACCGCTCGCAGCAAAGGTTTGGCGCAACGGGTGGTGCTCGGCCGGCACGCGCTCCCGAATGCGGCCATACCAACCGCGACCGTGATCGGGACGTCACTCACTGCGTTGCTGGGTGGGGCGGTCGTGACCGAAACCGTCTTCAACATCCCAGGGATCGGCCAGTTAGTCGTCGATTCGATCGCGCGGCGAGATTACCCCATCGTGCAGGGCGTCGTTCTTTTTGTGGCGGTCGTCTACGTCTTTGTGAATATCGGCGTCGATGTGGTCTATGCAGCGATCGATCCGAGGATTCGCTACGCGTGACGAGGCGATTGCGTCGCATTTGGCGGCTCCGCCCGGTGGGCTGCGTCGCCGGTCTGACGTTGATTACGATCGTCGTACTTTGTACGACCGTGCAACTG